>DATDGU010000155.1:0-8163 GCA_036521915.1 Acidimicrobiia bacterium
CCGCCCAGTTCGACGTCGGCGCGCACCACGACCGAGTCCCAGCCCTGCAGCAGCGGGTAGAGGAACTCGCTCAGCGAGATGGGTCGGCCGTCCCGGTAGCGCGTCGCGAAGTCGTCGCGCTCGAGCATGCGTGCCACGGTCGTGCGGGCGCTGAGCCGCAGCACGTCGGCGATGCCCATCTCGCGCAGCCACTCGGCGTTGCGGCGGATCTCGAGCCGGTCGGGCAGGAGGATCTGTTCGACCTGCTCGACGTAGGTGCGGGTGTGGTCGTCGACTTCCTCCGCCGAGAGCGGCGGGCGGGTCGCGGTGCGCCCAGACGGGTCGCCGAGCTGCGCGGTGAAGTCACCGAGGATCAGGACGGCGAGGTGACCGAGCTCCTGGAACTGGCGCAGCTTGCGCAGCACGACCGCGAACCCGAGATGGATGTCGGGGCCGGTCGGGTCGATGCCGAGCTTCACGCGCAGCGGCGTCCCCCGCGCGAGCTTGCGGGTGAGGTCGGCCTCGCTGATGACGTCGACCGCCCCGGCCGTGAGCACGCGCAGCTGCTTGGCTGGCGTGTCCATCGAATGAAGGTAGCAAGGGGCGACGCCCGCGACGTGGGTTCTCAGGCGGGTGCGCGGCGGCTCACGTTCACGTCGCCGCTGATGAACCAGCGCCAGCGGTGCTCGTCACCGACGCCGGGGTGCAGCCCGATGCGCGTGGAGCGGCCGGGGCGGCGCGGTGGCGGGGTGTCGTCGTCGAGGATGCGGATGGGCCCGCGCACGAGGTCGTCGCCGTCGTCCTCGCCCGAGATGTCGAGCGCCTGCGTGAGGCGGGCCGGGCCGGCACAGAGGCGTCGATCCGGGACCTTCGGCCCGCGCTGGGCGCGCATCGCCTCGATGCCGGCGAGCGGCGCGCCGGCGCGCAGGAGCACGGCGAACGCGACGCCTTCTTCGCCAGCCACGACGTTGGAGCACCAGTGCATCCCGTAGGTGAAGTACACGTACAGGTATCCGGGTGGGCCGAACATCGTCCGGTTGCGGCGGGTCTCGCCCCGGTACGCGTGGCTCGCGGGGTCGTGGGACCCGCAGTAGGCCTCCACCTCGACGATGCGGGCCGCGACACGGTCGGGACCGCGGCCGCGGACCAGCACCTTGTTCAGCAGCAGAGGTGCCAGCTGGCGGGCGTCGCGCGCGTAGAAAGCCCGCGGGAGCGCGCGGCCGCTCACGCGTGGAGCCAGGCCCGCTCGGTCTCGAGGCGGCGTGCCGCGGCGTCGAGCTGCGCCCGCACCGGCTCGGGGCCCGCCCCGCCCGGTGTGGTGCGTCGCGCCGCACCGAGTCCGGGTGAGAGCAGCGGCGCGGCCGGCGCGAGACGCTCGTCGCGTGCGACGAGGTCGGCGAGCGGGGCGCCTTCGTGGTGCGACCGGCGCACGAGCGCACCGACGGCACGGTGGGCCTCCCGGAAGGGGACCCCCTCCCCGACAAGGTGCTCGGCGAGGTCGGTGGCGGCGAGGTCCGGATGGTCGGCGGCGGCCGCCATGTGGTCCGTGTCGAAGTGCAGCGTCGCCATGACCTCCTGGAGCGCACGGAGCGCGAGCCGGCTCGTGTCGAGCGCGTCGAAGAGGGGCGCCTTGTCCTCCTGGAGGTCCCGGTTGTAGGCGAGCGGCAGGCCCTTCAGCGTGGCGAGCAGCCCGGTGAGATCGCCGATGAGGCGACCGGTCTTGCCCCGTACGAGCTCGGCGACGTCGGGGTTCTTCTTCTGGGGGAGCATCGACGAGCCGGTCGCGTACTCGTCGGCGAGGCGCGCGAAGCCGAACTCTTCGGTGCACCACAGGACGAGCTCCTCGCCGAGCCGTGAGCAGTGCACCATCGTGAGCGTGCACACGAAGAGCAGCTCGGCGACGAAGTCGCGGTCCGAGACTGCGTCGATCGAGTTCTCGAAGCGCGCCGGGAACCCGAGCTCGCGGGCCGTCATGTCAGGGTCGAGCGGCAGGCTGGACCCGGCGAGCGCGCCCGCCCCGAGCGGCGACACGGCGGCCCGCTCGAGCGCGTCGTGGCAGCGGTCCACGTCTCGGGCGAGCGCCCAGAGGTGCGCGAGCAGGTGGTGTGCGAGCAGGACGGGCTGGGCCCGCTGGAGGTGCGTGTAGCCGGGGAGGTAGGCGTCGCCGGCGTCGCGGGCACGGTCGAGGAGCGTGACCTGGAGGGCGTGGATGTCCCGGGCGAGGTCGCGTCCGGCGCGTCGGACGTAGAGGCGGAGGTCGGTCGCGACCTGGTCGTTGCGGCTGCGGCCGGTGTGCAGCTTGGCGCCGGCCGCGCCGGCGAGCTCGGTGACGCGACGCTCGACGGCGGTGTGGATGTCCTCGTCGCTCGGCTGGAACTCGAAGGTGCCGTCGGTCAGCTCGCTGTCGACGGTGTCGAGCGCGGCGAGCACCTGGGCGGCCTCCTCGGCGCCGAGGATCCCGGTGGCGGCGAGCATGCGGACGTGGGCCCGTGAGCCGGCGAGATCGTCGGGGGCGAGTCGGCGGTCGACGGCGAGGCTGTCGGTGAAGGCGACGAGGGTCTCCGCGGGGGTGTCGCCGAGCCGGCCGTGCCAGAGGGGGCGGCCGCCCGGCGGCTCGCTCACCGGGCCTCCTCGGGTGGTCCCTGGCGGCGGGCGAGCGTCTCGAGCCCGAGGCCCCAGAGCCGGACGAAGCCGGCGGCGTCCTCGTGGCGGAAGCGGTCGGCGGCGTCGTAGGTGGCGAGCTCGTAGTCGTAGAGGCCGTGGGGGGCGCGGCGGCCGACGACCTCGCAGCGGCCCGGCTCGAGGCGCAGCCGCACCTCGCCGGTCACGGCGTCCTGGGTCGAGGCGACGAACGCGTCGAGGGCTCGTCGCAGCGGCGAGAACCAGAGCCCGTCGTACACGAGCTCGGCGTAGCGCGGCTCGAGGCGCGCCTTCTCGCGGAGGAGGTCGCGCTCGAGGGTGATGGACTCGAGGTCGGCGTGGGCGAGGATCAGCGCGAGGGCGCCGGGGCACTCGTAGACCTCGCGGCTCTTGATGCCGACACGCCGGTTCTCGACCATGTCGATGCGGCCCCAGCCGTAGCGGCCGACGGCGGTGGTCATCGCGCCGATGAGCTCGGGGAAGGGCTGGGCGACGCCGTCGAGCGCGACGGGGACGCCGGCCTCGAACGAGACGACGAGCTCCCACGGGTCGGTCGGCGCGGCCGACGGGTCGGTCGTCAAGGCGTACGGCTCGGTGGGTGGCGCGGCCCAGGGGTCCTCGATCGCGCCGCACTCGATGGCGCGGCCCCAGAGGTTCTCGTCGATGGAGTACGGGTTGTCGCGGCGGACCTTGATCGGGATGTCGTGGCGGGCCGCGTAGTCGATCGAGTCCTCGCGGGTGAAGCCCCATTCGCGGACGGGCGCGAGCACGTCGAGGTCGGGGGCGAGCGCCCGTGCCGAGACCTCGAAGCGCACCTGGTCGTTGCCCTTGCCGGTGCAGCCGTGCGCGACGGCGTCGGCGTCGTGCTCGCGGGCGACGTCGACGAGGTGCTGCACGATGACGGGGCGGGACAGGGCGGAGACGAGCGGGTACTTGCCCTCGTAGAGGGCGTTGGCGTGCAGGGCGCGCCGGCAGTAGTGGTCGGCGAACTCGGTGCGGGCGTCGACGACGAGCGCCTCGGTCGCGCCGGCCCGGCGGGCCCGCTCGCGGATGGTGTCCCAGCTGTCGTCGGCGCGCTGGCCGACGTCGACGGCGAGCGCGATGACGTCGACGCCCCACTCGGCGGTCATCCAGTGCACGGCGACGGACGTGTCGAGCCCGCCGGAGTAGGCGAGGACGACGCGGCGGCGTCGGGTCGGGCTCATCGCGCTACAGGCCGGCGAGCGCGGCGAGCTGGGCGGCGACCTGCGCGCCACCGGCCTGCTCGGAGCAGACGAGGAGCAGCGTGTCGTCGCCCGCGACGGTGCCGAGGACGTCGGGCAGCCCGGAGCGGTCGATGGCCGACCCGATGACGTGCGCCGACCCGGGTGGGGTGCGCAGCACGACGAGGTTGGCGCTGTGGGAGACCTCGACCACGAAGTCGCCCATCACGCGGCGCAGGTGGTCGTCGGAGGTGGCGGCCTCCTTCGCGTTCTCCGGGAGGGCGTAGGCCATCGTGCCGCCGGGGATGCGCACCTTCACGGCGCCGAGCTCCTCGAGGTCGCGGCTCACGGTCGCCTGGGTGGCGACGACGCCGTCGGCGGCGAGCAGCTCGACGATCTGGCCCTGGCTCGAGATGGGCTGCTCCTCGAGCAGGCGGGCGAGACGGTGCTGGCGTTGGGGCTTCCCGAGGGTGGCCATCAGCCTCCTCCGAGCTCGGCGAGCAGGGCACGGGTGGCGTGCATCCGGTTCGCAGCCTGCTGCCAGACGGCGGACCGCGGGCCGTCGATGACCTCGGCGCTGACCTCCTCGCCGCGGTGGGCGGGGAGGCAGTGCAGGAACCGGGCGTCGGGGCCGGCGGCGGTCATGAGCGCCTGGTCGACCGTGTAGCCGGCGAACGCGGCACGGCGGCGGCTCTGCTCCTCCTCCTGGCCCATCGAGGTCCACACGTCGGTGTAGACGGCGTCGACGCCGGGGACGGCGTCGTAGGGGTCGGTGACGAGCTCGATGGTCCCGCCGAGGTTGCGGGCCCGCTCGACGAGCTCGTCCTCGAGCGCGTACCCGAGCGGTGAGGCGATGGTGAGCTCGAGCCCGCACAGCGCCGACGCGAAGGCGAGGGAGGCGGCGACGTTGTTGCCGTCGCCGATGTAGGCGACGCGACGCCCGTCGAGGTCGCCGAAGAGCTCCCGCACGGTGACGAGGTCGGCGAGCGCCTGGCAGGGATGCGCACGGTCGCTCAGCAGGTTGACGACGGGGGCGTCGACGGCGTTGGCCATCGTCTCGAGGGTGGCGTGGTGGTGGACGCGGGCGCAGAGGATGGCGCAGTAGCCGGCGAGGGTGCGGGCGACGTCCTCGACGCTCTCCCGGACGCCGAGGCCGACCTCCTCGGGACGGATGTAGACGGGGTGGGCGCCGAGGGTGGCGGCGGCCATCTCGGTCGAGGTGCGGGTGCGGGCCGACGGCTTCTCGAAGAGCAGGGCGACGCCGCGGCCGGCGAGCACGGCTGGGATGCGGTCCGGGGCGCGCTTCCAGGCCTCGGCGCGCTCGAGCAGCGCGGCCAGCCCAGCCGGGTCGAGGTCGTCGACCTCGAGGAAGTCGCTCGGGCGGCTCATGGGGCGCGCTGCTCCTCGAGCACGGCGGTGAGGATCCCGACGCCCTCGTCGAGGTCGTCGTCGGTGATGAGCAGCGACGGTGCGAGGCGCAGCGCGGTCGGCGTGACGGCGTTGAGGATGAGGCCCTGGTCGCGGCAGGCGTGCATGACGGCCGCGGCGTCGAGCCCGGGCTCGAGCTCGACGGCTAGCAGGAGGCCGACGCCGCGCACGGCGGTGACACCCGGTCGGCCGGTGAGCGCCGCGGTGAGACGCTCGCCGGCGCGGGCGGCGCGGGCCGGCGCGTCCTCGGCCTCCATGATGTCGAGCACGGTGAGCGCGGCGCGCACGGCGAGCGGCTGGCCCCCGAAGGTCGTCGCGTGCTCGCCGGGTGCGAGGGCGGTCCCGGCGTCGCCGTGGGCCCAGCAGGCGCCGATGGGGACGCCGTTGCCGAGCGCCTTGGCGAGGGTGACGACGTCGGGTCGCAGGTCGGGGGTGTGCTGGAACCCGAACCAGCGTCCGGTGCGCGCGAGGCCGGTCTGGATCTCGTCGACCATGAGGAGCGCCTCGTGCTCGTCGCAGAGCTCGCGCACCGCGGTGAGGTAGCCGGCGGGTGGGGCCTGGACGCCGCCTTCGCCCTGGATGGGCTCGAGGAGCACGGCGCAGACCCGCTCGTCGAGCGCGGCGGCGAGCGCGGTCGTGTCGCCGTACGCGACGTGGCGGAAGGTGGGCGGGAGCGGCTGGAACGGCTCGTGCTTCTGGGGTTGGCCGGTGGCGGCGAGGGTGGCGAGCGTGCGGCCGTGGAACGAGCCGTAGGCGGCGAGGACGTGGAAGCGCTCGGGGCCGCCGTGGCGCTGCCCGTGCCGACGGGCGAGCTTGATCGCGCACTCGTTGGCCTCGGCGCCGGAGTTGGCGAAGAAGACGCGCCCGCCGCCGCCGAGCAGGCCGTCGAGGCGGGCCGCGAGGCGGGGCTGCAGGTCGTTCAGGTACAGGTTCGACACATGGAGCAGCGTGCGGGCCTGGTCGGCGATCGCGTCGGCGACGACGGGGTGGGCGTGGCCGAGCGAGGTGACGGCGATCCCGGCGAGGAAGTCGAGGTAGCGGCGGCCTTCGGCGTCGAAGAGGACCGAGCCTTCGCCGCGCACGAACGCGACCGGCTGGCGACCGTAGGTCGGCATCACGTACTGGGCGTCGAGCGCGACGAGCTCGTCGGTGCTGGGCGCGGTCGTGGTCATGGCTGCACCATCGTGCCGATTCCCTCCCGGGTGAAGAACTCGAGCAGCAGGGCGTGGGGCTGGCGGCCGTCGAGGATGTGGGCGCGTCGCACGCCGCCGAGGATCGCGTCGATGCAGGACTGCACCTTCGGGATCATCCCCTCCCCCACCTGGCCGCCCTCGAGCAGCTCGGTGAGGCCGGCGACGTCGACGTGCGAGACGATCGAGGCCTGGTCGGCGCGGTCCCGGTACAGGCCGGGGACGTCGGTGAGGTAGACGAGCTTCTCGGCCTTCAGGGTCTGGGCGATGGCGCCCGCGGCGGCGTCGGCGTTCACGTTGTGGGCCTGCCCGTCCTCGTCGACGCCGACGGTGGCGACGACGGGGATGAGCTCCTCGCGGAGGATCCGCTCGAGGATGGCCGGGTCGATGCGGCGCACGTCGCCGACGAAGCCGAGACGCGCGTCGCGCTGCTCGACGGTGATGAGCCCGGCGTCCTCCCCGGAGAGCCCGACGGCGTAGGAGCCGTGCCGGTTGAGGGAGGTGACGACCTCGCGGTTCACCTTGCCGACGAGGGCCATGCGGACGATGTCGACCGTGTCGGCGTCGGTGACGCGCATCCCGTCGACGAACTCGGGCTCCTTGCCGAGCCGGCGCATGAGGTCGCTGATCTGGGGACCGCCGCCGTGCACGACGACCGGGTTCATGCCGACGAGGCGCATCAGGACCACGTCCTGGGCGAACAGCTCGGCGAGCCCGGGCTCGTCCATGGCGTGGCCGCCGTACTTGATCACCACGGTGCTGCCGGCGAACTCCCGGATGTACGGGAGTGCCTCGGCGAGCACGGCGGCCTTCGCGGGGGCGTCGAGGACGCGGTCGTCGATCACGAGGTCCCGCGGTTCTCGTCGACGTACGCGTGGGTGAGATCGGTGAAGCGCACCGCGGTGTGGTCGTCGCCGGCGTGGAGGTCGCAGGTGATCTCGATGTCACGCGGCGCCATCGCGGCGGCGAGCGCGTGCTCGTCGTGGGGCACGGCGATCCCGTCGCGGCAGACGGTGACGCCGTTGTAGGCGATGTCGACGCGCTCGGGGTCGAACACCGCGCCGCTCGCGCCGAGCTCGGAGAGCACGCGGCCCCAGTAGGGGTCGTTGCCGTAGAGGGAGCACTGGACGAGCTGGCTGCTCGCCACCCCGCGGGCCGCGAGCCCGGCGTCGGCGGGGCTCGCCGCGCCCGTCACCACCACCCGGGCGAGCTTCGTGGCCCCCTCGGCGTCGGCGGCCATCGCCTCGGCGAGCCGGTCGCACACCTCGGTGAGGGCGGTGGCGAAGCCCGCGAAGTCCGGGCCGGACGCCTCGATCGGCGGGGTCCCGGCGCGGCCGTTGGCGAGCACGAGCACGGTGTCGCTCGTGCTCATGCACGCGTCGACGATGAGCGCGTTGAACGTGTCGTGGACCGCGCACGCCAGGGCGGCGCCGAGCGCCGGCGGCGTCACCGCCGCGTCGGTCGTGATCACCGCGAGCATGGTGGCCATCGCTGGCGCGAGCATCGCGGCGCCCTTCGCCATGCCGCCCACCGTGTAGCCGGCGGCGAGGACCGCCGCTTCCTTCGCGACGGTGTCCGTCGTGCGGATGGCGTCGGCGGCGCGCCCGCTCCCCGCCGCGTCCGCCCGCAGCGCAGCCGCCGCCGTCGCGATGCCGGCCTCCACGGCGTCGATGGGAAGCGGTATGCCGATGAGGCCGGTGGAGCAGACCAGGACGTCGTCAGCC
>DATDGU010000156.1:0-12866 GCA_036521915.1 Acidimicrobiia bacterium
CCGGGCTCGCTCGCGCCGTACCTCGCGACGACGCTGCGACGCCGCGGGCTGTTCCTGCCGAACTACTTCGCGATCGGCCATGTCAGCCTGCCCAACTACATCGCCGAGATCAGCGGGCAGGGGCCGAGCATGCAGACCCAAGGCGACTGCACCACGTACAACCCCTTCACCGTCACCGGTACGGCTGCGCTCGGCCAGGTCCTCGGCAACGGCTGCGTCTACCCGTCGTCGGTGCAGACGATCGCCGACCAGCTCACGGCCAAGGGGCTCACCTGGAAGAGCTACCAGGAGGACATGGCGAACTCGACGACCGAGCCGACGACGTGTCGCCACCCGGTGCTCGGCCAGTCCGACCCGACCGTGGTGGCGCGCCAGGGCGACCAGTACGCGACGCGGCACAACCCGTTCGTGTACTTCCAGTCGGTCATCGGCTCGCCGTCCTGCAACACCGACGTGGTCGACCTCACCCAGCTGCCGAAGGACCTGACGTCGGCCTCGACGACCCCGAACTTCTCGTTCGTCACGCCGAACCTGTGCGACGACGGCCACGACGCGCCGTGCGTCGACGGTCGGCCCGGCGGCCTCGTGAGCGCCAACGCGTTCCTGCAGACCTGGGTGCCGCGCATCACCTCGTCCCCCGCCTTCAAGAAGGGCGGGGTGCTGATCATCACCTTCGACGAGGCCGAGCCGGGCGGGCCGAGCGGCGACTCGAGCGCCTGCTGCGACGAGCAGAAGGCCCCGAACGTCACGCAGGCGGGCGGCAACGGCCCGGGCGGCGGGCAGGTCGGTGCGCTGATCGTCTCGCCGATCGTGAAGCCGAACACCACGGACGCGACGCCCTACAACCACTACTCGCTGCTCTGCGGCCTCGAGGACGCGTTCGGCCTGGCCCACCTCGGCTACGCCGGCCAGCCCGGGCTGAAGTGCGTCGCGAAGGGCGTGCTGGCCCGCAGCTAGACCGCGCCTACGCGACCGGCCGATCGCCGAAGGCCCCGTCGGCGGCGAGCGTCGCGATGCGCGGGTCGTCGTAGCCGAGCACGTCGCGCAGCACCTCGCGGGTGTGCTCCCCGAGGGTCGGCGGCGCGGTGGTGTCGGTCTTGCGCTGCCCGTCGAAGCGGAACGGGCTCGCGAGCACCTCCTCGCGTCCGAGGCCGGTCACGTCGACGCCGACGATCGACCCCCGGTGGGCGAGCTGGGGGTGCGCGAGGGCGTCGTCGATGCCCTGCACCCGTGAGGCGGGGATGCCGATCGCGGCGAGGGCGTCGAGCCATTCGGCGCTCGAGCGGGTCGCGAACGCCCGGCGGACGATCGCGAGGTAGTCGTCGAGATGCTCCCGCCGGCCATCCCGGGTCGCGAAGCGCGCGTCGTCGGCGAGCGCGCCGCACCCGGGAACCGCGGCGAGGAGCGTCGCGAGGCGGCCCTGGAAGTGCAGCGACGTCTGCACGAGGATCGGGACGTCGTCGCGGCCCGAGACGACGAGCGTCGTCGGCGGGGCGAGCGTGCGCTCCCGGTCGCCGACGAGCAGCCAGCCGAGCAGCGCCTCGACCATGCTCACGTCGAGGTGCGTGCCCCGGCCGTGCCGGCCCCGGGCGACGAGCGCGGCGAGGATCCCCTGCGCCGCGGTCGCGCCGGCGAGCAGGTCGGCGAGGGGGAGCGGCAGCGGCAGCCCGAACCCGCCGGGCGGGCCGGTCAGCTCGAGCACCCCACCGAAGGCCTGCACCGCGCCGTCGGTCGCGGGCAGCTGCGAGTACGGGCCGTCGGGCCCGAACCCGGTGATCGTGCAGTACACGAGACCGGGGTTGGCCGGGCGCAGGTCGGCGTCGCGGATGCCCAGCCGGTCGGTGACGCCCGGACGGAAGTTCTCGAGCAGCACGTCGGACCCGGCGGCGAGCTCGTGCACCACGCCACGACCGGCGTCGGTCTTCAGGTCGAGGACGATCGCCCGCCGGTCACGGTGCAGCGCCACGTAGAACGCCGACGGCGGGTCGCCCTTCGCGAGGCCGGTCCCGGCGCGCGTCGGGTCTCCGCGGGGCGGCTCGACCCGCACGACGTCGGCGCCCAGGTCCGCGAGGGTGCGCGCCGCGACCGGCCCGGAGAGGAACGTGGTGAGGTCGAGCACCCGGACGCCGGCGAGCGGGCGGGCCGGGTCGGCGTCCGAGGCCACGCCGGGAGTCACGAAGCGGAGTCTCCTCGGCGGCCGCCGGCCACGCCACCGCCCCAGCGCATCCGGGGTCGCCCGGCTGGGTAAGCCCGTCCGGGGCGGCGACGGCCTCACATCCCGGTGACGTTCCGGGAACCACCAGCCGACATCTGGCGTGTATTCACAGGTGGCGTTCAGCCCCGCCGACGATGATCGGCCGGTGCGGCTCGCCGTCGGGGACCGTGCAAACTGGGTGCGGCACAAGGGAGACGAGCTCGATGACGTGGTGGGACGACGACGAGGAGGTGCCGCCTCCGCCCGACCGCGGGCCGGCGGGGCCCGACCCGACGCTCCCGCCCCGCTACGAGCCCACCGCCGTGTGGGTCCCGCCGGAGCACCCCGCCGGATGGAGCGGGGTCGGCGGCCCCCCGACCGCCCCGGGCGGCGGCGGCGGATATGGCACGTGGCCGCCCCAGCCCCCGGGCATCCCGCCCGGCGGTCGCCGGCGCCAGCCCCGGCGGCGCCGCCACGGCGCGCTCGGCGCGGTGATCGCCGCGACCGTCCTCGCGCTCGCCGCGGGCGGGATCCTCGCCTACGCGTCGAACGGCACCTCGAACCCGTTCAGCAGCTCCGACGCGGCGCCCTCGACCGCCGCCCGCTCGGTGAGCCAGGCGAAGGTCGACCCGAGCGCCATCGCCAACAACGAGGACCCCGCCATCGTCGACGTGACGTCGACGCTGGCCGGCCAGGGGGGCGAGGCCGCCGGCACCGGGATGATCCTCACCTCGACGGGTGAGATCCTCACCAACAACCACGTGATCGAGGGCTCCGACTCGATCACGGTCAAGATCTCGAACGGCGACCGCACCTACCCGGCGCACGTGCTCGGCACCGACGTGGTCGACGACGTCGCGCTCATCCAGGCGGAAGGCGCGTCCGGTCTGCCGACCATCACGCTCGGCAACTCCTCGCAGCTCGCGGTCGGCGACGCGGTCGTCGCGATCGGCAACGCCTACAACAAGGCGGGCCCGCCCACCGTGACCTCCGGCGCGATCACGGGTCTCAACCGGGCGATCAGCGTGCGCAGCGACCTCGGCTCGAACGAGCAGCTGAGCGACCTCGTCGAGACCAACGCCCAGCTCGAGCCCGGCAACTCGGGCGGCCCGCTCTTCGACGCGACCGGCCAAGTCGTCGGCATGAACACCGCGGCCGCGCAGGGCAACATCCCCCAGGGCGGGACGAACGACGGCTACGCGATCCCGGTGAACGACGCGCTGACGATCGTGCACCAGATCGAGACCGGCAAGAGCAACGGCAACGTGAGCGCCGGCCAGGAAGGCTTCCTCGGCGTCGACGTCTCGGACGGAGGCAGCGGCGGCAGCGGGTTGGGTGGCGGCTTCGGCGACGGGGGCTTCGGCGGCGGCGGCGGCCGGTTCGGCAACTCGGGCAGCGGCGGCGCCACCGGCGTCGTCATCACGGGCGTGCAGTCCGGGAGCCCGGCGGACAGCGCCGGCCTGACCCAGGGCGAGCAGATCGTGTCGGTCGACGGCCAGTCGATTACGTCCGCCAACCAGCTCACCCAGATCATCTCGACGAAGCACCCGGGCGACTCGGTGAAGATCGTCTGGATCGACGGCTCGGGCGACCAGCAGAGCGCCGCCATCCGGCTCAGCACCCGCCAGTCCGCGGCCTGAGCCGAACCGCACGACCCATCGGCGCTCAGGAGCCTCGGCGCAGCCGCTCGATCACCGGGGCCGTCGCGTCCGCATCCCGCGTGACGAAGTACGAGAACCCCCAGCGCTCCCGCGCCCGGTGCAGCTGCTCGACGATCTGGGGCACCGAACCGACGAGCACGTAGGGCGAGGCGAGCAGCGTCGCCGGCTCCACGCCCGTGAAGGACGCCATCGGCGCGATCGCCTCGTCCCGGTCGTCGGTGAGCAGGATCTGCTGCACCAGCGCGTTCAGCTCGAGCGCCGGGAGTCGCGGGCCGGCCGCGTCCCGCACGACCCCGACCTTCGCGTCGACGCTGGCCTCGTCCCAGGCGACGTCGTGCGTCTGCCCGTCGGCGCGGGTCCGGCCCAGCCCCGTGAACCCGACGATGTCGGCCTCGCGCGCCGCGAGGCGCAGCACGCGGTCGCCGTTGCCGCCGACAAGCAGGCGCGGCCGGCGGAGCGGGAACAGCCGGTGCTCGGCCAAGTGGTACGAGGCGCCGTCGACGCTGACCGTCTCACCGTCGAAGAGCCGGCGCAGGATCCCGACCGATTCCTCGAGCCGGGCGACGCGGGCGGCCGGCGGGTCGAACGGCAGGCCCACCTCGGCGTACTCGGGTGCCGCGTGGCCCGCGCCGACACCGAGCTCGAGGCGTCCGTCGCTCAGCAGGTCGAGGGTCGCGGCCTCGCGCGCGAGCAGCGCCGGGTGACGCCAGTCGTTGTTCAGCACGAGCGTGCCGAGGCGCACCCGCGTCGTCGCCCCAGCGAGCGCCGCCAGTGTCGCCACAGGAGCCAGCAGCCCGTCGACGATGTGGTCCGCGACGACCACGGTGTCGAAGCCCAGCTCCTCGGCGCGTCGGCCGACCGCGAGGAGCGCGGCTCGCGAGTCGGTGAGCAGGACCTGCAGCCCGAACCGGAACGGTGGCGTCGACGACACGTCCGCGAGTGTGCCGTGCGGGGCGCCCCTCGACGTGCGGGCGCCGGTCGGGGTCGCCCGTGGTTCTATGGACCGCGTGGACGGCGCGGCGGCGGAACACATCGGTGTCCCCGGCGTGCGCCGGTACGGGCGAGCGCCGTTCCGCGTCGCCGTCCTGCACGGCGGCCCCGGCGCACCCGGCTATCTCGCGCCCGTCGCGACGCGGCTCGGCGCCCGCCGGGGCGTGCTCGAGCCGCTGCAACGTGCGCCGTCGCTCGCCGGTCAGCTCGCCGAGCTGGCGTCGCTCCTCGCCGAGGGCGACGCCCGCTACCCGGTGACGCTCGTGGGGCACTCGTGGGGCGCCGTGCTCGGCTACCTCGTCGCCGCGTCCCACCCCGAGCGGGTGCGGCGGCTGGTCCTCGTGGCCAGCGCGCCCTTCGACGAGGCCGCGGGCGCGGCGACGCTCGCGACCCGCCTGTCCCGTCTCGACGCCGACGACCGCGAGACCGCCGAGGCCGCCCGCGCCGTCCTCGACGACGAGCACGCGTCGGGGCCGGCGCGTCAGGCGGCGATGGCCGCCGTCGATCCGCTCTTCGCCCGGGTCGACGCCTGGGACCCGATCACGCTCGACGTCGGCGCCCTCGAGGACCTGCCCGACGTCTACGAGACCGTGTGGCGCGAGGTCCGCGCCCTGCGCACCAGCGGCGAGCTGGTCGCGCTCGGCGCACGGATCCGCTGCCCGGTGCTCGGCATCCACGGCGACTACGACCCGCATCCCGCCGCTGGCGTGCACGAGCCCCTCGCGCCCGTGCTCGCCGCCTTCCGCTGGGTGCAGCTCGAGCACTGCGGCCACACGCCGTGGCTCGAGCGCGACGCGGCCGAGCCTTTCTACGCGCTCCTCGAGGCCGAGCTCGACCGCGATCCCTGACGAAGAAAACCGGTCGTGTGCGCTGCGTGCGGCTGTCAGCATGCCGGGGTGCCGACCGACCTGACGACCACGCCGAACACCACGATCCGGCGCAAGCCCGAGCGGGGTCGGTACGACCGCGCCACCGTCGACGCGATCCTGGACGAGGTGTTCGTCGCGCACGTGGGCATCGCCGTCGACGGTCAGCCGTTCGTCATCCCCATGGCCTGCGGCCGCGTCGATGACCGGCTGCCGCTGCACGGCTCGGTGGCGAGCCGCCTGCTGCGGTCGCTCGACCGCGGTGCGCGCGTGTGCGTCACCGTGACGCTCATCGACGGCCTGGTCCTCGCCCACTCGCAGCGCAACCACTCCATCAACTACCCCTCCGTCGTCGTGCTCGGGACGGCGACGCGGCTCCGAGGCCGCGAGGCCACGACGGCGCTGGCGCGCATCGTCGACCACATCGTGCCGGGTCGCGCCGACGAGGCGCGCGCGCCGACCGACGACGAGCTGCGCGACACGATGGTGCTCGCGGTCCCGATCGACGAGGCGTCGGCCAAGGTGCGCACCGGGCCGCCCGCCGAGCCGAGCGACGCCGACCGGGCCGTCCCGCGCTGGACGGGCGTCGTCCCCGTGATGCTGAACCCGGGCACGCCGGTCCCCACCGAGGACAGCCGCGGCCTGCCCGTGCCCCCGTCGGTGTCGCCGTGGCGGCGACCGGGCTGAGCCCGTCGGGCTCGGCGGCGGCGCCTACGAGCCGGACCGGTCGCTGAGATCCAGCGTCGTCGCCGTGCCCGGCGCGGCGGCGTGCGGCGCGACGACGAGCCGGTAGCTGATCGGCTCGACCACGAAGCCGTCGCGTGCAACGTCCCAGTAGGCCAGACGATCCAGGGGGACGCGGAGCCGGGCGGTGCTCGTCGTCCCGGCGCCGACCCTGACGGGCACGAACCCGACGAGCCAGCGCACGGGGCGCTCGACGGCGGAGTCGGGCGCCTCGGCGTAGCACTGGACGACCTCGATGCCGTCGCGGTCGCCGTGGTTCGTGACGTCGAGCGCAAGGTCGACGTGTCCGTCGCCGAGCACGGCCGTGACCGGGCCGTACCCGAACTCGGTGTACGACAGCCCGAACCCGAGCGGGAACGCCGCGGCCCGACCGGCGCGGTCGAGGTGCTGCTGGCCGTGCCACAGCCCGTACACGACCTGGCGGGCCTGCCGGTCGAAGGGCGGCAGGTCCTTCCCGTCGACCGGGAACGCGCACGGGAGCCGGCCCGACGGCGTGACGCGGCCGAGGACAACGTCGGCCAGCGCGTGGCCGCCCTCCATCCCCGAGTACCAGGCGACGACGATGGCCGGCACCGCGGCGCGCCACCGCTCGGTGACGACCGCGCTGCCGGTCACGAGCACCGCGACGGTGTGCGGCTGCGCGGCCGCGACGGCCTGCAGCAGCACCTCGTCCGCCTCGTGGAGGGTGAGCGCGACCCGGTCGCCGCCCTGCGGTCGCTGGGCCCGGGTGCCGATCGAGTCGCCGAGGCGCCTGGCCTCCGGCGAGTCGGGTGCGAGGGGCGGGAACAGCGCGAACAGCTCGGGGTTCTCGGACGGATTGAGGTACTCGCCCTCGTCGGCGCTCGTGTAACCGACGACCACGACCGCGGCGTCGGCGTCCGCCGCGAGGGCGGCGGCGCGGACCGGGTCGGTGCCGTCGTCGTGGACGACGACGTCGCCGAGCGCGGACCGAAGTCCGGCGAGCGGCGTCACGACCTCGGGCGGCCGCACGTCGCTCGACGCGGCGTCACCGGTGTTGACCCGGTCGGCGAGCGGCCCGATCACAGCGAGGCGGCGCAGCCGCGCCGGGTCGAGGGGCAGCACCGGCGCCCCGTCGACCGTCTCGTTGCGCAGCAGCACACAGGCCCGCTGCGCGACCTCGCGGGCCAACGCGCGGTGCGCCGGGCCGGCGACGTCCTCAAGCGCGGCCGGCTGGGTCGACGCCGCGAAGCGGGTCATGGTGGTGAGCAGGCAGCGCGCTGCGGCGTCGACGACGTCGACGGGGACGGCGCCCGACTCGACGAGGCCCGGCAGGTGGTGCGCGTAGTGCATGCGGAAGGGCATCTCGACGTCCTGGCCGGCGAGCGCCGCCTGCTCCGCGTCGCGCATCCCGAAAATCCAGTCGGTGATCACGAACCCGTCGAATCCCCACCGGTCGCGGAGGATCTCGGTGAGCAGCGGCCGGTTCTCGCCGCACCAGGCGCCGTTCGCCGAGTTGTAGGCGCTCATCACGCACGCCGCGCCCTCGGCGACGCAGCGCTGGAACTGGCGCAGGTACACCTCGTGGAGCACCCGCGGCGAGGCGGTGACGTCGATCTGGAAGCGAGCGTTCTCGTAGTTGTTCATCGCGAAGTGCTTGACGCACGCCATCACGTGACGCTGCAGGCCCCGCACCGCCGCCGCCCCGAGCTCGCCGACGTGGATCGGGTCCTCGCCGTAGGTCTCCTGCGCGCGGCCCCAGGCGGGATGGTGCAGCAGGTTCACGCACACGCTCCCGATGAGGTTGGCGCCCTGGGCCCGCGCCTCGGCACCCATCACGACCGCGACGCGCTCCTCCAGCTCGAGGTCCCACGTCGCGCCGCGCGCCATCGAGACGGGGAAGCACGTCGAGTGGCCCACGGTGACGCCGCGGGGCCCGTCGGTGAAGCGGATACCCGGCAGACCCAGACGGGCGATCGAGCCGCCCACGTAGGGCGTGTGCCCGTACCCGCCGCGGAGCATCTCGACGAGACCCGGCCAGAACTCGTCGTCGCCCGACATCATCGCCATCCGCTCGTCGAGCGTGAGCTCGGCGAGCAGCGTCTCGGGGTCGGTGCCCGCGCCGAGGCCGCCGAACGCCGGGTCCACGGTGCTCGGCGCGTCCGGCGGCGTCATGCCGGTGGTGCGCCCATGAGCTCGACGCGCACGCCATCGGGGTCGGCGACGAAGACGAGCTCGACCCCCGGGTTGGAGCGGGTGTCGGTGAGCACGGTGCCGCCGCACTCGGCGAGGCGCGCGGCGGCCGCCTCGACGTCGTCGACGTTGAACGCCAGGTGCGTCAGGCCGCGCCCGTTGCGGTGCGCCGACGGCGTCCCACCGGACGACGGTGTCTCGAAGGCCAGCAGCTCGATCTGCAGCGCGCCATGGCTGATCCACTGCGAGCGCAGCCGCGCCGGCCCGTCGACCTCGAGGGCGCGGTCGAGCCCGTTGGCGGGCGTGCTCTCCAGGTCGAAGCCGCCGCCCTGCGTGAAGCCGAGCCCGTCGCAGTAGAAGCGCAACGACCGCTCGAGATCGGACACGCACAGCCCGAGGTGAGAGGGTCGGGGCACGGACGATGGCATCACACCTCCGGATCGCTGGCGGGCGCACCAGTCGGCGCCCGCGACGCCGGCAACGTAGCCCGGTCGCCGACGGCGGGTCAGACGAGTCGGAAGCGGCGCAGTACCGCGACCTTCACCGGGTCCATCAGGAACATGAACGCCACCGCGATCCCGAGCACCAACGCGACGTACGGCAGCGCCAGCGACGTCATGAGCACCCCGCGCCAGGCGAGGAGCGTCACGACGATGACGTCGAAGGTCGTCGCGGCGAGCAACCACGGCGCCGGCCGGCTCCGCCAGAACCGGTCCCGCTCCCGCACGACGTAGACGGTCGCCTGCCCCGAGAAGACCAGCATCAAGAAGATGAGGGTCTGCGCCTGGGCGAGCCCGAGGTGGAAGACGCCGCGGGCCAGCCAGAGGTCGAGGAAGGACTCGACGAGGACGACGGCCGCGAGCGACAGGGCGGCGCCGACGAGCGCGCCCACCTGCCAGCGTGCCGGCTGCGACGACGCCCGCACCCGGTCCACGGCCAGCGACATCGTCACGAAGTCGTTGGCGAGGAGCAGGAGCACGATGAGCAGGGGTGTGGTCACGAACGTCTGGGTGAAGACAAACCCGAGCGTGAGGAAGAACGCGACCTGGGCCGTCTTGATGATCTTGTTCAGCGTCCAGGTCATCATCCGCTGGTAGATGCGCCGGCTCACCGAGACGGCCGTCACCGTGTCGACGAGGCCCGGCTCGGTGAGCACCATGCTCGCCGCCGACTTCGCCACGTCGACGGCGCTGTCCACGGCGATGCCGACCTCGGCGGCCTTGAGCGCGGGTGCGTCGTTCACGCCGTCGCCGGTCATCCCGACGATCCGCCCGTCGGCCTGCAGCGACGTGACGATCGTGTACTTGTCCTCGGGGAACACCGCGGCGAAGACCGAGCAGGTCGACGCGAGCGCGGGGTTGTCGCGCAGCTCCTCGCCCGTGCACACGACGGGGTCGATCCCCACCTGCGCGGCGACGGAGCGCGCCGTGGCCGCCGTGTCGCCCGTCACCATCTTCACGTCGATCCCGAGCGCGGCGAGCTCGTCCACGAGGCGTCCCGAATCGGCGCGGGGGTGATCGGCGAGCGCGACGAGGCCCCGGAGCGTGAGGTGCTCCGCCGGGCCGACGGCGACGGCCAGCACCCGGGCCCCGGTGGCGCCCAGCCGCTCCACGTCGCCGTCGAGCGTCGAGGGCGGGGTCGCGCACAGCGACGCGACGACGGGGGGCATCCCCTTCACCACCCGCAGCAGCGTCCCGTCCCGCTCGACCGTCGCCTCCGTGCGCTTCGTGGAGGGATCGAAGGGCACGAAGGACCGCCGGCGGGCGCCGTCCGCTGCGCCGTCGGCGGCGCGCAGCAGGGCCAGGTCGATCGGGTCCTGGCCCGCCTCGTCCGACGCGAGCGCGGCGAGCCCGATCAGCTCGGCATCCCCACTCGGCGGGTAGGCGTGGACCTGCTCGAGCGACAGCTCGTTCGCTGTGAGCGTCCCGGTCTTGTCGGTGCAGAGCACGTCCATCGACGCCGCCTCCTGTACCGCCGAGAGCCGGGTCACGAGCACGCCGTGCCCGCCGCTGCCGCGGCTCAGCTCGAGCGCGCCGATCGCCTGCGCGACGGTGAACGTCGTCGGCAGCGCGACCGGCACCGACGCGATGAGGATGATGAGCGCGAACGGCGCCGTCTCCGACAGGCTCGTCCCCACGATGGCGGCGTAGCTGAACATCACCGCCACGAGCGCGACGTCGATGATGACGAGGTAGCGCACGATGCGGAAGATCACCGACTCGAGATGCGTCGCGGGCTTCGCCTCGCGCACGAGCAGCGACGTCTTGCCGAACATGCTCGACGCGCCCGTCGCGACGACTCGGCCGGTCGCCTCGCCGCGCGTGACGGTCGCCGCGCCGAGCGCCCGGTCCCCGGGACCGGCGTCGATCGGCACCGACTCGCCGGTGAGCGACGACTGGTCGACGCTCACGTGGCCGTCGAGCACGTCGAGGTCCGCGCCGACCACGTCGCCGACGCGGACGCGAACCAGGTCGCCCGGCACGAGCTCCCGAGCCTCGACGAGGCGCCACGCGCCGTCGCGTCGGACACGGGCGTGCACGGCGAGGCGGCGTCGCAGCAGCTCGAGCGCCGTGTCGGAGCGGAGCTGCTGGAGCAGGCCGATCACCGAGTTCAGAACGAGCAGCGTCGTGATGATCGCCGCCTCGAGGTCCTTCCCGAGGGCCAGCGTCAGGACGATCGTGCCCTCGAGCATCCACGGCAGGGGGCCCCAGAACCGGCGGGCGAGCTGGCGCCAGAAGGGCCGGCGCCGCTCGGGGACCTCGTTGGGCCCGTACTCCTCGAGGCGCCGGGCCGCCTCGGCGCTGGTCAGCCCCCGCGCCTCGTCCTCGGGACGGGCCGCCGTGAGCACGGGCTGCTGGGGCATTGCGCACCTCTTTCCTGCCTCATTGGACCGCCCCCTGATCGAGAGGTCCAATGGAAAGAACCTCTTGATCGGATAGGTTCACGCTATGGAGCTGCGCCAGCTCGAGTATGTGGTCGGGGTGGTCGACGAGGGCTCGTTCACCCGGGCGGCGCGCGTCCTCCACGTGGCACAGCCGTCCCTGTCGCAAGGGGTCGCCCGCCTCGAGGCCGAGCTCGGCGTCCCGCTCTTCCTCCGCCTCGGCCGGCGGGTCGCGCTGACGCCGGCCGGCGAGGCCTTCGTCGGCTCGGCCCGCCACGTCCTGCGGGACGTCGCCGTGCTCGGCGCCTCGGTCCGCGCGGTGACCGGGCTCGAGGCCGGTCGTCTCGATCTCGTCTCGCTCCCGACGCTGGCGGCCGACCCGCTCGCGCCGATCATCGGCGCGTTCCGCCAGGCCCACCCCGGCGTCGCGGTGCGCGTCACCGAGCCGGAGGGGGCCGACGCGGTGATCGGCCGGGTCCGGGACGGGCGCGCCGAGGTCGGCCTCGCCGAGCTGCCCGTCGGCGCCGTCGACATCGTGGCGACGCCGCTACTCGACCAGGAGCTGGTCGCCATCCTCGGGCCGGGGGAGCCCCGCGACGAGCTCCGCGTCGAGGAGCTGGCCGACGTGCCGCTCCTCACCAGCCCGGCGGGGACCTCGACGCGGCGCCTGCTCACCGAGGCGTTCGCCGCCGCGGGCGTCGAGCCGAGGGTCGCCGTCGAGACCGAGCAGCGCGAGGCGATCATCCCGTTGGTCGTCGCCGGCGCCGGGGTCGCCGTCGTGCCCCGTGGCCTCGCCCGCGCCGCCGAGCGTCAGGGTGCGACCGTCGCCCGGCTGCGGCCCTCGTTGCACCGCACCATCGGGATCGTCGTCCGCGCCGCGCCGCTGTCGCCCGCCGCCCGGCAGTTCCGGGCCCTCGCGCTCGAGCTCGCCGGCCGCGAGGCAGGCGACACCTGACCGAACGCGCCGGCGGCGGCGTGGTGGAATGCCGGGCCGGGCGACCGAGGGAACGCGGAGGTGCAGCGTGGCGACAGCGGACCCTCCCGTCGCGGGAGGCGACCCGGACGCGCCGTCGCCCCGCCGAGCCTGGCCCTGGTTTTACGGGACGCTCGTCCTCGTGATCGTCCTGGCCATCATCGGCTCGACGCTGCTGCGCCCGTCCGGCACGCCGGCGCAGCAGCCCCCGCGGGCGCCGGACCCCAAGACGGGCGCGCCCGGCGACCACTGGTACACCGCCTTCGGCGTGAACATCTGCGGCGAGTGGCTGCCGAACCCGCCGACCTTCGAGACGGCGGCGGGCAACCAGAACGTGCGGGTCGGGCTCAACACCCACGGTGACGGCTACGTGCACGTCCACCCCGACGACCCGTCCGAGGCGGGC
>DATDGU010000157.1:0-7742 GCA_036521915.1 Acidimicrobiia bacterium
CCTGCCGAAGTTGCTCGGCCTGCTCCGTGGCCTCGTCCTGCACGCTGTGCAGGAGATCGAACAGCTGCTGAATCGTGCGCACCTCATCGCTGGTGCCGCACGACGGGCACACAGCCGGCGGGCCGCCTTCGTCCACGGCCACATTATTGCCTGGCGTGGTCGCCGCGGCGAGAGGCCATCGACCGCTATGCGCGTGCGCCGAGCTCACTGTCCTTGGCCGTGAGTGACGGACCCGCTCTCGACCAGACTCGGGGCGTGGTTCCAGTGAAGCGAGGAGATTCCGGCGATGCCTCCGAGGTGCAGACCGTGCAGATAGAGGGTCTCTACGAGACGATCCACCGTCGCCGCGACGTGCGGGCGGAATTCACCGGCGCGGCGATCGATTCAGGCGTCCTGGATCGGGTGCTCGGGGCGGCCCACGCGGCGCCGAGCGTCGGGCTCACGCAGCCGTGGGACTTCGTCGTGATCGACGATCCGGTCGTCCGCCGCTCGTTCTGGGAGCACGTCCAGCGTGAGCGCCAGGTGTTCTCGGCACGCCTCGACGACGAGCGCCGTCGCACGTTCGAGACGATCAAGATTGACGGCGTGCTGGAATCCAGCCTGTCCGTTGCCGTGACCTATGACCCGGATCGAGGCACCCCGGCGATCCTGGGCGGCCACGCCATCGGCGACGTCGGCCTCTACTCGGTCTGCTTGGCGATCGAGAACCTTTGGCTCGCCGCGACGGCCGAGGGCTGGGGCGTCGGCTGGGTCTCCTTCTATCGGGAGCCGTTTGTCCAGCACCTCCTTGACCTCCCGGAACGCATCCGAGCCGTCGCGTGGCTGTGCCTCGGACCTGTCTCGGGTCTGCAAGCAGTGCCCGACCTTGAGCGACAGGACTGGCGGCATCGGCGCCCGCTGACCAGCGCGGTGCACCACAACCGATGGGGTGCGACGGCAACACCGGCCACCTGACCCATGCGGGCCTGAGCCGGCTGGCTCGGGCGTGGTGTCCGGATCAGACCAACTGCGCGCCGCGCGACTCGCGGTTGTTCGGATCGCGAGTCGTGCCCCGATGCCGTGGCTCAAGCGCCGGTGGGCGCCTCGACCATGACCATCCACGGGGTGCCGAAGCGATCCGTGCACATGCCGTACGCGGGCGCGAAGAACGTCTCGCCGAGCGGCATCTGGATCCCACCCTTCTCGGACAGCGCTTCGAACACCCGCTTGGCGTCCTCAACGGTGGCGAGCGAGCAGTTGACGCACATGCCGCTCACACCACCCTTGAAGCCCCCGGACGGATCGTCGGCGCCCATCAGGAGCGCATCGGGCGCGGTCAACGCGGCGTGCATGACCACGTCGGACGCGACACCCGGCGGGGGAGGCGGGGCGTCGGCGGGAAAGTCGGCCATCGTGAGCAGCGCAAGCTCACCACCGAAGATCTCCTGGTAGCGGGTGAACGCTTCGCGGCAGTTGCCGGCGAACGCGAGGTACGGGCGAAAGGCCATCGGGTGTCTCCTCCACGACGGGTGACTGTCTTGGCGTGCAGACGGCTCGGGGATCGAGAACTCATCGGTCGGGGCTGCGGGATCGCCATGGTCGCGGTGCGCTCCCGGCGCGTCCACCCCGCTCGCGAGCGACGCCGGTCGAGGTGATGCGCCGTGCGTGAGCGGCGCTGACGCGTGGAACCGCGTGCTCGGCTGGGTAGGGTCTGGGCGATCCCGGTGGCGGCGTCACGAGGAGCGGCAGACGGTGGCATCCCCCTCCCCAGCGGCGCGAGCCCGAGGCCGCGGCGATGTCCGGCGCGCCGGCGGTCGCGCGGCCGGCTGATGGCACCGGCTCCTGGCTGTCGAACCCAGGTGACACCGGCCCGCTGGCGGGCCCTCGGGTCAGTGGCCGCGGCGGGGGGTGAGTCCTAGATGTGGAAGGTGACGATCCACGGGCTGATCGCCCACAAGCTTCGCCTCGCGTTGACCGCGATCGCGATCGTGCTCGGCGTCACGTTCATCTCGGGCACCTACATCCTCACAGACACGCTGCACAACACGTTCACGACGCTGTTCGGCAACATCTACCAAAACATCGACTTCCAGGTGCGGGGCGTCGCCCAGTTCTCGAACGGCAACGGCAGCGCGGTGCGCAACCCGATCCCCGAGTCGGTCCTCGCCGCCGTCCGCAGCGTGCCCGGAGTCGAGGCCGCGTCGGGGTCGGTGCAGGGGTACGCCCAGTTCGTCGCCCACGACGGCACCGCGATCTCGACCGGCGGCGCGCCGACGCTCGGGCTCTCGTTCAACCCCGACCAGCGGATCTCCGAGCTGCGCATCGCGCAGGGGAAGGACCCCACGACGCCCCACGACGTCGTGATGGACGAAGGCACCGCGCAGAAGTACGGCTTCCACGTCGGGCAACGGGTGCGCGTGCTGCTCGCCGGGCCGTCGATGACGTTCACGATCTCGGGCCTCGCCCGCTTCGGGACGGCCAACAACCTGGCCGGCGCGACGATCGCCGCGTTCGACCTTCCCACCGCGCAGACCGTCCTGCAGCGAGTCGGCGAGCTCGACTCGGTCAACATCGTCACCGCCCCGGGCGCCGACAAGACGACCGTCCAGCATGAGATCGCGCGGGTCCTCCCGCACGGCGCCGAGGTTGTCACGGGCCAGACCGTGGTCAACGAGTCCAGCAACGCCATCAACTCGGCGCTCTCCTTCTTCTCGACCGCGTTGCTCGTCTTCGCCTTCATCGCGCTCTTCGTCGGCGCGTTCACCATCCTCAACACCTTCTCGATCATCGCCGGTCAACGGACACGCGAGCTCGGCCTGCTGCGCGCCATCGGGGCGAGCGGACGCCAGGTGTTCCGCTCGGTGCTCGGCGAGGCGGCCGTGGTCGGCCTCGTCTCGTCCGCGATCGGCCTCGGGCTCGGTGTGCTCGCCGCGCTCGGGCTGAAGGCGCTCCTGAAGGGGTTCGGCATCACGCTGCCGTCCGGCCCGCTGGTGTTCGAGGCCCGCACCGCCATCGTCGCCCTGGCGGTGGGCGTCGGTGTGACCGTGATCGCCGCGATCAGCCCGGCGCGCCGTGCTGTGCGCATCCCTCCCATCGCGGCGATCAGCCGCCAGGCGGTCGGGAGCGACGTGTCGTTCCGGCGCCGCTTCGCGTGGGGCGGGTCCATCGCCGTGCTCGGCGGGATCATCCTCGGCATCGGGCTGGGCGAGGGGCAGATCGCGCTCGTCGGCGTCGGCGCGCTCGGCCTGTTCGTCGGCGTCGCGATGCTGGCACCCGCGGTGGCGCGTCCCCTGTCCGGGGTGATCGGGCGACCCCTCGCCCGGGGCGCCGCCGGCCAGCTCGGACGTGAGAACTCGATGCGCAGCCCCCGTCGGACGGCGCAGACCGCGTCCGCGCTCATGGTCGGGCTCGCGCTCGTCTCAGCGATCGCGGTCCTCGGCGCGTCGCTGTCGAAGTCGGCGACGAGCAGTATCGACAATGCCATCAGCGCCGACCTCATCGTCTCGGCGAACAGCAGCGGCCAGGGACGGTTCAGCCAGACCATCCCCTCCGTGGTCTCGAGCGTGCCCGGCGTCAGCGCCTCCTCGACCATCTCCGGCGGTCAGTTCGAGTTCCGGAACTCCCTCGAGACCCTGCGGGCCGTGTCGACCCAGGACCTGGCCGAGACCGTGATCCTGCGGATGAAGTCGGGTAGCAGCGGCGCGCTGGCGACCGGAGAGCTGCTAATCGACTCCACCACGGCCAACAACGACAACCTGTCGGTCGGCGACCGCGTGCCGGTGAAGTTCGCGCTGACGGGCGCTGGCCGTCTCCGCATCGGCGGCATCTTCGAGCCGAATTCCCTCATCGGGAGCTTCGTCGTCAGCAACGCGTTCTTCGTGTCGCACTTCCAGACTCCGCTGCCGAGCGCCGTGCTGCTGCGGACCGGCGGCAGCGCCGCCGTGGAGCAGCAGGTGAAGCAGTCCCTGGCCGGGTTTCCGAACGTCCAGGTGCAGACGCGCGCGGAGTTCGAGAACTCCACGAAGCAGCAGGTCAACCAGCTGCTCGGCCTCATCTACGCGCTGCTCGGGCTGGCCGTGATCATCGCGCTCATCGGGATCGTGAACACGCTCATGCTGTCCGTGTTCGAGCGCACCCATGAGATCGGACTGCTGCGGGCGATCGGCATGCGACGACGCCAGGTCCGGGCGATGATCCGCTCCGAGTCGGTGATCCTCGCGGTCTTCGGCGCGATCATCGGCATGGTGATCGGGACCGGCCTGGGCGTCGCGCTCGTGTACTCGCTCCGATCGCAGGGGATCACCGACACCGTCGTGCCCGTCTCGAGCCTCGTCGTCTTCCTCGTGCTCTCCGCCCTGCTCGGCCTGGTCGCCGCAAGCTGGCCCGCCCGACGGGCCGCCAAGCTCGACGTCCTCGCCGCCATCGCCAGCGACTAGCGCGGCCGGCGGGCGCGCCGGATCGCCAGCCGATGACCCGTCGGCGAGCCGGCCGCGACGTGGCCAACCGACACGCGTTCACCTAGCGTCGCTCTCGTGTCGCCGGTCCTGGCCGCCATTCCAACAGCCGCGCGGGACCTCCTGATCGGCACCGGCGCGCTGTGGCTCGCACTCGAGGTGCGACAGGGCCTGCAGCTCCGTCCCGACGCGGTGACGGCCGACCAAGGCAGCCGGCCCTTCTTGCGGGTCGCGGCGATGGTCGGCGCCATCGGCGCCATCGCTGCGGCGAAGTCGGTGACCGCCGTGATCGCGTCCCCGACCACCACCGCCTGGATCGGGCTCGGCTTCCTTTGGTGCGGCGTCGCGCTCCGCGTGTGGAGCTTCCGGACGCTGGGTCGCTACTTCACCTTCACCGTCCAGACGAGCGGCGACCAGCCGGTGATCACCGACGGCCCCTACCGGTTCGTCCGCCACCCGAGCTACGCCGCGATTCTCCTCGCGGTGATCGGCGTCGGAGTGCTCCTCAACAACTGGGTCTCGCTCATCATCCTCACCGCCTCGGTCGCGGTCGGCCTCGCGTTCCGGATCCGAGTCGAGGAACGGGCCCTCTTCGCGGCCCTCGGCGACGACTACCGCCGCTACGCCGCGACGCACAAGCGCGTCATCCCCTACGTCTGGTGACGACGGCGGCCTGCGGCGTCGCCGTGGTCGCCCTCTAGGATCGGTGACGTGCCCCGACACCGGAGCGCTTCGTGACCGAGCCCCGCCGGGACGTCGACGCCGTGATCGTCGGCGCAGGGTTCGCCGGCCTCTACGCGCACGTCCGGCTCCGCGCGCTGGGGCTGACGATCCAGGGCTACGAGGCCGCCGCCGACGTCGGCGGGACGTGGTGGTGGAACCGCTATCCGGGCGCCCGCTGCGACGTCGAGTCGATGGACTACTGCTACTCGTTCTCCCCGGAGCTCGAGCAGGAATGGACCTGGTCGGAGCGCTACGCCACCCAGCCCGAGATCCTGCGCTACGTGAACCACGTCGCCGAGCGCTTCGACCTGCGCCGTGACATCGAATTCGAGACCCGTGTGACCGGGATGACCTGGGACGACGCCGCACAGCGGTGGCTCGTCCGCACGGACCGGGGCGACGAGGTGTCGGCCCAGTTCGCCGTCATGGCGACCGGCTGCCTGTCGGCGCCGAAGGAGCTCGACATCGATGGGGTCGACAGCTTCGAGGGCGAGGTCCTCTACACGAGCCGGTGGCCCCACGCCGGCGTGGACCTCACCGGGCGCCGCGTCGGGGTCGTCGGCACCGGGTCGTCGGGCATCCAGTCCATCCCGCTCATCGCCGAGCAGGCGGACCACGTCACCGTGTTCCAGCGCACGCCGAATTTCTCGATGCCGGCCAAGAACGCGCCCCTCGACCCCGAGAGCGTGGACGATCGCAAGGCGCACGCGCGTGAGCACCGGCAGGCGATGCGGGACTCGCGCGCCGGCGTCGTGGTCGCGATCCCCGAGCACTCGGCGCTGAGCGTCGACGAGGACGCCCGCACGACCAAGTACGACACGGCCTGGGAATCCGGCACGCTCTACGGCATGGTCGCCGCCTACACCGACCTGCTCGTGAACAAGGAGGCGAACGACACGGCGGCGGAGTTCGTGCGGAGCCGCATCCGCGCGATCGTCGACGACCCCGACCTGGCGGAGCGGCTCTCGCCGCGCGGTCATCCCCTCGGCACGAAGCGGCCGTGCCTCGACACCGACTACTACGCGACGTTCAACCGGGACAACGTGACCCTGGTCGACGTCCAGGCCACCCCGATCGTGACGGTCACCCCGCGGGGGATCCGGACCGAGGGCGGCGACTACGAGCTCGACGTCATCGTCTTCGCGACGGGCTTCGACGCCATGACCGGGCCGATGCTGCGGGCGGGAATCGTGGGATCGCACGGCGTCGCCCTGCCGGACAAGTGGGCGGCCGGGCCCCGGATCTATCTCGGCATCGCCACGGCCGGCTTCCCGAACCTCTTCATCGTCACCGGCCCCGGAAGCCCGTCGGTGCTCGTCAACATGATGGTGGCGATCGAACAGCACGTGGACTGGATCGCCGACTGCATCGCGTACGTGCGGCACGAGGGCGCCGCGTCGATTGACGCCACGGTTGAATCCGAGGACGACTGGGTCGAGCACGTCAACGCCGTGGCCAACCGGACCCTCTTCCCGACGGCCGCGTCATGGTGGATGGGCGCCAACGTGCCTGGGAAGCCGCGAGTTTTCATGCCCTACATCGGCGGCTTCCCGCAATATGCGGGGATCTGCGACGCGGTCGCCGCCGAGGGCTACCGGGGGTTCACGCTCCGTCGGGCGTCGGACGCCGAGTCGAGCCCCTCCCGGGTGCCCGTCTGATCCCGCCCGGCGACCGCAGGCCTCGTGGTGTGTCGCGGATTTGGTGATCCGGTCGAGCGTGGCTTGTCCGCGGGCGACTTTGTCGAGGATCTCGTCGGCGGGTTTGGTCCAGACGAAGGGCTCCGGGTTGTCGTTCCCGTGGGAGACCCAGCAGTCCGGGTTTCGAGTTCGGCGACGGAGGTGAAGCTGGTGTTGGTCAAGGCTCGCGGCTGAGCACGGAGCACCCGCACTCGACGAGGTTGAGCCATGCTTGCGACATGCGACCCCTTCGGTACTCCATCAACGTCACATTGGACGGGTGCTGCGATCATCGTGCAATCCCCGCGGACGAAGACTTGCATCGTCACGCGGTCGAGAACCTCAACCAGGCCGATGCCCTTCTCTTTGGCCGGGTGACGTACGAAATGATGGAATCAGCGTGGCGGCCGCCGGCGCCGACGGGAGCGAGACCTGATTGGATGGAAGCCTTCGCCCAGACGATCAACGCGGCAAAGAAGTACGTCGTGTCGAGCACCCTGGATCAGGTCGATTGGAACGCGGAACTCGTGCGCGGGGATCTGGGCAAGGCCGTTCAGCAACTCAAGCGGGAGTCGGGCAAGGGACTGTTCATGGGAGGTGTGAAGCTCCCACTGGCGTTGACGGAGCTGGGATTGATCGATGAGTACGAGTTCGTGGTGCATCCCAGGCTCGCGGGCCACGGGCCGACGTTGTTCGCGGGGCTATCGAAGCATGTCGACCTGAAGCTCGTGAGCCGGCTGGATTTCGGCTCGGGGGCAGTGGCGATGCGGTACGAGCCGAGAAGGTAGCCATCGGGCTTGCTAGCCGAGTCGGCCGCATCCTGCAGCCCTGGTTCGCGGCTCGTGCGCGCCCCACCGCAGCGGTTCTCTCCGCGGCGGCCCCCAACAACGCCTTTGGCCTGGCGCACCTC
>DATDGU010000158.1:0-3722 GCA_036521915.1 Acidimicrobiia bacterium
GCGAACCTGTCGTTCGGCACACGCGGCCCGGTGCAGTACGAGGTCCCCTACGGGCACACGCTCATCGCCAAGTACGCGATGTCGGCGCGGCGCCACATGCACGAGTTCGGCACGACGCTCGACCAGCTGGCCGAGATCGCCGTGTCAACCCGCTACAACGCCTCGCTGAACCCCGACGCGTACTACCAGGACCGCATCACGATCGACGACGTGCACCAGTCCCGGCTCATCGCCGAACCGCTGACGAAGCTGCACTGCTGCATCCGCAGCGACGGTGGCGGCGCCGTCGTGATCACCAGCGAGGACCGAGCCCGCGACCTGGCGAAGCGCCCGGTGTGGGTGCTCGGCACGGGCGAGGCGATCTCGCACACCACGATGAGCGAGTGGCCGGACTTCACCGACTCTCCAGCGCGCCGGGCCGGGGCACGCGCCTTCGGGCGGGCCGGCGTGACCCCGTCCGACATCGACTGCTGCCAGCTCTACGACGCGTTCACGTCGATGGTGCTGCTCACCCTCGAGGGGCTCGGCTTCTGCGCGAAGGGCGACGGCGGCGCGTTCGTCGCCGACGGGCGCCTGCGCCTCGGCGGCGCACTGCCGACGAACACCGACGGCGGTGGGCTCTCGGCATGCCATCCCGGGATGCGCGGCATGTTCCTGCTGGTCGAGGCCGTCCGTCAGCTCCGCCGGGAGGCCGGCGGCCGTCAGGTCGACGACGCCGAGCTCTGCTGCGTCAACGGCACCGGCGGCTGGTTCTCGTCGGCGTCGACCACGATCCTCGGCGTCGACTGACCGCCGCGCCGCCTGGCGCGACCACGGCGCACCTCCGTTCAGGGCCGGGACCGGCGCGCCGATCATCTGCGTGGACCGTTTCGGCCTGCGAGACGGCCCGCGCCGCTGGACAGACGACCCTCAGCGGCGCATAGCACGAGGAGACACCCATGGGGATCATCAGGACGTTCGGCTCATACCTGCTCGTCGCGGCGCTCGCCAGCGTCGTGACGGTGTTCTTGCTCAGCGCCGGCTTCGCGGGCGCGACGAACCGGGAAGCGCCGGCCGGGACGATCTACAGCCAGACGTGCACCGTGAACGCGTCCGTGTACGAGTGCGCGGCCGGGCAAGGGTGCCATCAGGTGAAGGACCCGATCGGACACGTCGGGAACGGGTCGGGCACCTCGCTCGACTGCAAGTACCCGTAGGCGACGGCCGGCCGGTCAGCGCGCCGTGGCCGCGAGGGGCGGCGGCGCGGCACCGAAGAAGCCGCGGTGCACGACGGTGGTGAGCGTGTCGATGGCGGCGTCGTCGGCCGGGATGCGGCCTGAGGCGACGCCGTAGCTGAAGCGCTCGAGCATGGCCATGAGTGCCCCGACGGTGGCGCGCTCCCCCGCCGCGGCTCGTCGGCTGCCCTCGCGCATGCGCAGCGCCAACCGGTCGCCGATCGCGGTGAACGCCCGCACCCCGAGGCGATCGACGTGCCGGTCACCGACCTGGTCCTCCATCCACGCGCGGATCACGGGCCCGTAATCCCGGTAGATGTCGAGGAAGCGGCGCAGGAACCGGTGCAGCTCGGCGCGCCCGGCGGCGTCGGGGCCGATCGGGCCGACGTCCGAGGCGAGATCGGTGAGGCGGTGGGCGCAGTCGACGGCGAGCGCGCGCAGGAGGTCTTCTTTGTTGGCGAAGTACAGATAGAAGGTGCCGTGCGACGTGCGCGCGGCCCGCACAACGTCGTCGACGCGCGCCGCGTGGTAGCCGCGCCGGGCGAATACCCGCAGCCCGGCGTCGAGGAGGCGCCGCAGCGTCCGTCGGCCCTGCGCGCGGAGCTCCCGCCGCTCGGCGGGGCGGCCCGGCTGGGACGCCTCGGCTGCCGGCGACTTGTACGCTTCGTCGCCGTCCGCCGCCGGCCCGGCGTCGGTCCCCGCGTCGTCCGGCACCGATGTTCGAGAGCGCCTCATGCTCGCCGCAACCCTACGCGAAGCCGTCCGACGCTTCTCCGACCAACCGGCGGCGGTCACCGAGGCGGGCTGGTCGCTCACCTACCGCGACCTCGACCGGCTGTCCGACGAGGTCGGCGCGGGCTTCGGCGCGCGCGGGGTGGGGGTCGGCGACGTCGTCGCGCTCGTGCTCCCGCCGGGTCCCGAGTATCTCGTCGCGTACCTCGCGGCGGCGAAGGTCGGGGCGATCACCGCGGGCGTGAACGACCGCCTCACGGATGCCGAGCGCCAGACGGTGCTCGAGCGCGCCGCGCCGCGGCTCGTGCTCGCCGCGCCGGGCTTCGTCCCGAGCGGGTTCGACGCCGTCGAGGTGCCGCCCGCACCCGACGCCGGCGCGCTGCATGCCGGGCTGCGCCGCGCCGGTGACGCGCCGCCAACGCTGCCCGACGACCCGGACCGCCCGGTGGCGATCGTGTTCACGTCGGGCACGACCGGTGTGCCGAAGGGCGCCCTGTACGGCAACCGCCAGCTGCGCTGCATCACCGCGACCGACGTCGGCGACACGTGGGGCGGCGGCGGGCGCAGCGTCACCGGCACGTCGTTCGCCCACCTCGGCTTCATGACCAAGCTCCCCGGCAACCTGCGGCGCGGCGGGACGAGCTTCATCCTTGCCCGGTGGAGCGCGCCGCGGGCCCTGCAGCTGCTCGCCGAGCAGCGGATGACGTCGGTCGGCGGCGTGCCGACGCAGCTCGCCCTGATGCTGCGCCAGCCCGACTTCGACGCCTACGACCTCGACAGCGTCCGGTTCATCGTGGCCGGCGGCGGTCCGATCACGCCGGGCCTGGCCGAAGAGGCCCGCGCCCGCTTCGATGCCGCGCTCGCCACGCGCTACTCGTGCACCGAGGCGGGCATCGGCCTCGGCACGGCGTTCGACGACCCGGAGGAGGACGCGGTCGTGAGCGTGGGCCGGCCCCATCCCGCCGTCGAACTCCGGCTCCTCGACGACGACGACCGGGTCGTCCCCGACGGCGAGGTCGGCGCCGTGTGCCTGCGCTCCGCGGCCGTCATGTCGGGCTACTGGCACGACCCCGACGCGACCGCCGCGTCGTTCACCGCCGACGGGTTCGTGCGGACCGGCGACCTCGGCTGGCTGGACGACCGGGGGCGGCTGCGGCTCGTGGGCCGCACGAAGGAGATGTACGTGCGCGGCGGCTACAACGTGTACCCGGTCGAGGTCGAGGCGTGCCTCTCGACGCATCCGGCGGTCGCCGCCGTCGCGGTGGTGCCGCGTCCCGACGCCGTGATGGGCGAGGTCGGCGTGGCGTTCGTCGTCCCCGCCGACCCGGCGCGACCACCGTCCCTCGAGACGCTGCGTCGCTACGGCGCCGACCGGCTGGCGCGCTACAAGCTGCCGGAGGACCTGCGCGTCGTGGCAGCGCTGCCGCTCACCGCGATGGACAAGGTCGACCGGCGCGCCCTCGCCCGCGAGGTCACGAAGCCCTAAATGCGGGGGCGGGGCGGCGCCGGACCGCGATGCCCATCGGGGTAGGTCGATCGACTAGAAAGCACCGATGCGCTCACGCTCGGTCGTTGTTCTCGTCGCGCTCGCCGCCGTCGGCGCCGCCGCCTGTGGCGGTGGCGGCACCACGGCCGCCAAGAAGAAGCCGGTCGTCACCACGACGACGCCGGGGCCACCGGTCGCGCCGCTCACCGGCCTCCCCGACCCGACGGGTCAGAGCCTCACCCGGCCGGCGCTGTCCATCAAGATCGAGAACACACCCGAGGCCCGGCCCC
>DATDGU010000159.1:0-1780 GCA_036521915.1 Acidimicrobiia bacterium
TGGCGGCGTCGTCGACGTCCGCGCCGACCTGCTCGGCCAGCGCCGCGAGGAGCCCGGCCAGCAGCGCGTGGGCCGGCGGGTCGAACCCGAGGGTCGGCGCGCCCGGCGCCAGGAAGTAGAGGTGCTGGGGCCGCCCGACGGTGCCCCGGTGGACCGCCTCGGCGTCCACGAGGTCGGCGTCGCGGAGTCGCTCCAGGTGCAGGCGCACCGTGTTGGCGTGGACCCCCAGGCGCTCGGCCAGGTCGGGGGCGGAGAGCGGGGCGGGGGACGAGGCCAGCTCCCGGTACACCGCGTAGCGCGTCTCGTCCGCTAAGGCCTTGAGGACCCCCAGGTCCAGCACGCCCTTGACGGTACCCGCGACCGGGCATATTTTCAAGGGAGACTGGTTTTATTCGACACATGAGCGAACCCTCCGCTGCCGACCGACGGCCCACACCCGACGACGTCCGTCGCGCCCTGGCCGGCGTCCACGACCCCGAGCTGCACGTCAGCATCGTGGATCTCGGCATGGTCGACGACGTCGCCGTCACCGACGGTCGCGTCCGGGTGCGGGTCGCGCTGACGACGGCCGGCTGCCCGCTGCGCACCCGGATCCGCGACGACGTCGAGTCGAAGGTGCGCGGCATGCCCGGCGTCACCGACGTGGCGGTCGAGTACGGGGAGATGAACGCGGCGCAGAAGACCGCCGCCATGCAGCGGGCGCGCTGGCAGGCACGTGAACAGGCCGACCCGACCGAGGTGCCCGCCTCCACGCGGGTGCTCGCCGTGGCGAGCGGCAAGGGCGGCGTCGGGAAGTCGAGCGTCACCGTGAACCTCGCCGTGGCGCTCGCCGCCCGCGGCCTGCAGGTCGGCGTCCTCGACGCGGACATCTGGGGCTTCAGCGTCCCGGGGATGCTCGGCGTCGAGGGCCGCCTCGGCGGCGCCGACGGCAAGATCCATCCGAACGAGCGCACGGTCGCGAACCGGCTCGACCCGTCGGGTCCGCTCGGCCGGCTCAAGGTCGTCTCGATGGGGCTCCTCGTCGACGACGAGGAGACCGCCCTCATGTGGCGGGGCCTCATCCTCACGAAGGCCCTCGAGCAGTTCCTCCACGACGTCCGCTGGGGCGACATGGACTACCTGCTCGTCGACATGCCGCCGGGCACCGGCGACGTGCAGATGGGCCTCGCGCGGATGCTCCCCCAGACGGAGCTGCTCGTGGTCACGACCCCGGCGCGCGCCGCCCAGCGGGTCGCGGCCCGGATCGTCGACATGGCCCACCGCTCCTACCTCAAGGTCCTCGGCGTGGTCGAGAACATGAGCGCGTTCGTCGCGCCGGACGGCACCGAGTACCCGCTGTTCGGGGAGGGCGGTGGCGCCGCGCTCGCCGAGGCGAGCGGCGCGCCGCTCGTGGCGAAGATCCCCCTCGAGTCGAGCCTGGCGGCCGGCGGCGATCGCGGGGAGCCCGTCGCCGAGCACGACCCGGACAGCCCCGCCGGCGCGGCGTTCCATGCGCTCGCGGCACGGCTCGTCGCCGAACTGATGCCCCCCGTCGAGATGGCGGGCTGCACGGCCCGCATCTTCGAGCTCGTGAACGCGGCGCGGCCGGACTAGGTGTGATGACCACGGACGTTGTTGACGCGTCCGGGGTCCGCCAATGAAGAAAGCCTCCGAGGGAGGGTGGAGCTGCTGAGCAATCCACTCACCCTCAGGAGGCTTTGATGCACGCTAACGCCAGGCTGACACCGCGCCGTCGATCGATGCTGGTGGAGCGGATCCGGTCGGGTCGACCGATCGCCCA
>DATDGU010000160.1:0-11330 GCA_036521915.1 Acidimicrobiia bacterium
CAAGGTGATGCGGTTCAGGACCTTCGCGAGGTATCGCTCAGTCGGCGGTCCAGGACGGATCCCGGGGATGAAGCCACCCTGTTTGCGGATGATGTCGGCTTGCTGTTGCGGATTGAACGCGATCGCGGTGTAGAAGTACGCGAAGAAGATGATGAGCGCCGTGTAGAAGAGGATGTAGAACCAGCTCTGGTTCTGGACGAGGTTGCTGTTGATCCAGGCCTGGATCCCGTGACCGCTATTGCCGAGCGCCGACGCGATCAACGCCGGGAAGGCGAGGATCGAGCTGGCGAAGATGACGGGGATGACGCCCGACTGGTTCACCTTCAACGGGATGTAGGTGCTCTGGCCGCCGTACATGCGGCGGCCGACGACCCGTTTAGCAAACTGCACGGGTATGCGGCGTTGCCCCGACTCGACGAACACGATCCCGACGATCATCGCGAGCCCGAGGACGAGGATCGTGAAGAACTGGAACTTGCTGCCCTGGCTGTAGATGTTGCCGCCCTGGGACGGAAACCGGGACACGACCGAGGCGAAGATCAGGATCGACATCCCGTTGCCGATCCCCCGCTGGGTGATCAGCTCGCCGAGCCACATGACCATGGCGGTCCCGGCCGTCCAGATGAGGACGATGAAGGCGGCGCGGGGCGTGTCGAATCGTGGGATGAAGTCGACCCCCTTGGGCAGGGCGGCGTTGAGCCCGAAGAGGCCGCCGTTGCCGGCGTGGAGGGCGAAGACGAACCCGGTTGACTGCACGAGGGCGAGCCCGATGGTCAGGTAGCGGGTCCACTGGGTGATCTTCTTCTGGCCGGTCTGGCCCTCGTTCTGCCACTCCTCGAGCTTGGGGATCACGACGCCGAGCAACTGCATGATGATCGACGCCGTGATGTACGGCATGATCCCGAGGAAGAAGATCGCGACGTTGGTGATCGCGCCGCCGGAGAAGAGGTCGAGGAAGCCGACGACGCCGCTGTTCTTCGTGTCGTTCTGCAGCTTCTGGATCTGGCTGAACTGGACGAAGGGAACCGGGAGGTGGGCGCCGACCCGGTAGACGGCAATGATGATCAGGGTAAAGAGGATCTTGTTCCGGAGGTCGGGAACCCGGAACATGTTCCGGAGCCGGGCGAGCATGCGGGGGGCCTCCTGGGCCGTCGGCGGCGACAGCCTACCGATTGGTCAGAGCATTGCCTCGCGGGGGTGGCCGGCCCTCACCCCAGGGCGCTGGGAGGACCTCGACGGTCCCGCCCGCGCCCTCGATCGCCTGGCGCGCCGCGGCGGAGAAGGCGTGCGCCCGCACCGTCAGGGGTCGCTGGACCTGCCCGCGTCCGAGGACCTTGACGAGGCCGCGCTTGGCGACGAGCCCGTGGGCTCGCAGCGCGTCGGGGTCGACGGTGGCGCCGGCCTCGAAGCCGTCGAGCCCGTCGAGGTTGATGACCGCGTACTCGACGCGGAACGGGTTCTTGAAGCCCTTCGCCTTCGGGGTGCGGCGATGAATCGGCGTCTGGCCGCCCTCGAAAGCGGGCTTGATCGTGTCGCGTGCGCCTTGGCCCTTCATGCCGCGCCCGGCGGTCTTGCCGCCCTTGCCGGCGATGCCGCGCCCGACGCGACGTCGGTCCCGTCGCGCGCCGTCGGGTGCCTTGAGGTTGTGGAGCTTGATCACCCGCCGACCTCCTCGACGCGCACGAGGTGCGTGACGCGCGCGACCATCCCGCGGATCTCGGGCCGGTCGGGGTGCTCGACGGTGTGGTCGATGCGGCGCAGCCCGAGCGCGCGGAGCGTGCCGCGCTGCTTGGGCTTCGTGCTGATCGCGGAGCGGACCTGGGTGATGCGCAGCGTCGCCACTACTTCACCTCGGCGGGCTCACGCTTCGGGGCCTGGCGCTCGCGGTAGGCACGCAGCATCCCGACGGTGCTGACCTCCTCGGGCGACTTGCCGCGAAGCTTGGCGATCGCCTCGGGTCGCTTGAGGTTGCGCAGCCCCTCGATCGTCGCCCGGGAGACGTTGATGGCGTTCGACGAGCCGAGCGACTTGGCGAGCACGTCGTGCACGCCCGCCGCCTCGAGGATGGCGCGGGCCGCGCCGCCGGCGATCACCCCGGTGCCGGGCGCCGCGGGCTTCAGCAGCACGCTGGCGGCGTCGTGCTCGCCGAGGATCACGTGGGTGATCGTCGAGCCGGCGAGGGGCACCTTGAAGAGGCATTTGCGGGCCTCCTCCATCCCCTTCTGGATGGCGGCGGGCACCTCCTTCGCCTTCCCGTAGCCGAGGCCGACATTGCCTTCCCCGTCGCCAACGACGACGAGCGCGGTGAACGAGAACCGCCGTCCGCCCTTCACGACCTTCGCGACGCGGTTGATGGCGATGACCCGCTCCTCGAACTGACCTTCAGGCATTCGTCTCCCTCACGGGTTCGGCCCGGCCGCGGCGATCTGACACCGCGCGGGCGCCGCTAGAACGCAAGTCCTGCTTCACGAGCGCCGTCGGCGACCGCCGCGACGCGGCCATGGTACCGGAAGCCCCCCCGGTCGAAGACGGCGGTGGTGATGCCCGCCTGCTTGGCGCGCTCGCCGAGGCGCCGGCCGACGCCGCGCGCGGCGTCGGTGTCGGCCGTGTTGCCGCCGCGGGCCTCGGCCTCCATCGTCGACGCGGCGGCGAGGGTGTGGCCTCGGGCGTCGTCGATGAGCTGGGCGTAGATGTGGCGACTCGAGCGGAAGACGCAGAGGCGCGGCTTCTCGGCACTGCCCCGGACGTGCTTGCGGACGCGCTGGTGCCGCCGGCGGCGTCCCTCGACCTTCTGGAGCATCGTCGTCCCTTACTTGGCGGACTTGCCGGCCTTGCGCACGACGCGCTCACCGGCGTAGCGGATGCCCTTGCCCTTGTACGGCTCGGGCTTGCGGATCTTGCGGATGTCGGCCGCCACCTGCCCGACGAGCTGCTTGTCGCAGCCGCTGACCACGATCCGGGTCGGCTGCGGCACGTCGAACGTCACGCCCTCGGGCGCGTCGACGGGCACGGTGTGCGAGAAGCCGACCTGCAGGTCGAGGTGCCCGGGGCCCTGCGCGGTGGCGCGGTAGCCGACGCCGACGATCTCGAGCTCGCGCGTGAAGCCCTCCGAGACGCCGACGACCATGTTGTTGACGAGCGAGCGCACGAGCCCGTGCAGCGCGCGGTTCTGGCGCTCGTCGTCGGGCCGGGTGACCACGAGCGTGTCGCCGTCGCGCGCAATGGCGATGGGTGGCGGGGTCGGGCGCGCCAGCTCCCCGCGGGGCCCCTTCACCGCGACGTTGCCGTCGTCGAGCGTGACCTCGACGCCGCTCGGGATGGGGATCGGTTCCTTGCCGACGCGTGACACGGTGCTTCCCTTACCAGACCTGACAGAGGATCTCGCCGCCGACCTTGCGCCGCCGCGCCTCACGGTCGGTCATGAGCCCCTGGTTCGTCGAGAGGATGGCGATCCCCATCCCGCCGAGGATCCGGGGCACGTCCGAGGCCTTCGTGTAGACGCGCAGACCCGGCTTCGACACCCGGCGCAGCCCCGAGATCGTGCGTTCGCGCTCGGACGTGTACTTCATGACGATCCGCAGCTTCGTCCCGGGCCGCTCGGTCTCGTCCTCGACGGCGAAGTCCACGATGTAGCCCTCGCTCACGAGGATCTTGGCGAGCGCGACCTTCACCTTCGACGACGGCATCACGACCTCGTCGTGGAGCGCGACGTTGGCGTTGCGGATGCGGGTCAGCATGTCGGCGATCGGGTCGGTCATGGTCATGGGGCGCCGCCTACCACGAGGCCTTCGTCACGCCGGGGATCTCGCCGGCGTGCGCCATCTCCCGGAAGCAGATGCGGCACAGCCCGAACTTTCGGTACACAGCGCGGGCGCGGCCGCACCGCCGGCAACGGGTGTAGGCCCGCACCTTGAACTTGGGCTTGCGCTGCTGCTTCTGGATGAGGGCTTTCTTGGCCAACGGAGTTCCTCCTAGGAACTGGCGTCGCGACGGAACGGGAAGCCGAGCGCTCGAAGGAGCGCCCGACCCTGATCGTCGGTGGATGCGGTGGTGACGATGGTGATGTCCATGCCTCGCACGGTGTCGATCTGGTCGTAGTCGATCTCGGGGAAGATGAGCTGCTCGGTGACACCGAACGTGTAGTTGCCGCGGCCGTCGAACGCCGCGGCGTTCATGCCACGGAAGTCGCGGATGCGGGGGATGGCGAGGCTGACGAGGCGGTCGTAGAACTCCCACATGCGGTCGCCGCGTAGGGTGACCTTCGCGCCGATCGCGTTGCCGGCCCGCAGCTTGAAGCCGGCGATCGACTTCTTCGCCTTCGTGACGAGGGGCTTCTGACCGGTGATCACGGTCAGGTCGGCGACCGCGCCGTCGAGCAGGGACGCCTGCTGGGTGGCGCGTCCGACACCACAGTTCACGACGATCTTCTCGAGGCGCGGGACCTCCATCACGTTGCGCACCCCGAGCTCAGTCTGCAGCTGGGGCCGCAGATCGCGGTCGTAGCGCTCCTTCAGGCGGGGCGCGGTGCGGGCGGCGCTCATCACAGGTCCTTCTTGCACTTCTTGCAGACCCGGAGCTTCGTGCCGTCGTCGTCGATGCGGTAGCCGATGCGGCTCGGCCCGCACGTCGCGCAGACGATGGCGACGTTCGACGCCGGGACGGGCATGTCCTTGTCGATGATCCCACCCTGCATGGTCGCCTTGGTCGAGCGCTGGTGCTTCTTGGCGACGTTGATCCCGTCGACGATGACCATGTTGCGGTCGGGCAGGACACGGGTGATCTCGCCCTGCTTGCCGACGTCCTTCCCGGACAGCACGAGGACCTGATCACCCTTCTTCAGGCGCATCTTCACGCGGTCGCCCATGTCAGAGCACCTCCGGGGCGAGTGAGACGATGCGCATGAACCGCCGCTCGCGCAGCTCGCGGCCGACGGGCCCGAAGATGCGGGTCCCGCGCGGCTGCATCTGCTCGTTGATGAGGACAGCGGCGTTCTCGTCGAATCGGATGTAGCTGCCGTCGGGACGCCGCCGCTCCTTCTTCGTGCGCACCACGACGCACTTCACGACCTCACCCTTCTTCACGGCCGCGCCGGGCACGGCGTCCTTCACGGTCGCGACGAAGATGTCGCCGATCCCCGCGTAGCGGCGGCGGGTCCCGCCGAGCACCTTGATGCAGAGCACCTCGCGCGCGCCGGAGTTGTCGGCGACCTTGAGGCGGGATTCCTGCTGGATCACCGGGCGCGCTCCAGCACTTCGACGACGCGCCAGCGCTTGGTGCGCGACAGCGGACGGGTCTCGGCGAGACGCACCCGGTCGCCCTCGTGGGCGTCGTTGGCCTCGTCGTGGGCGTAGAGCTTGCGGGTGCGCTGCAGCGTCTTGCCGTAGCGGCGGTGCCGGACACGGTCGGTGACCGCGACGACGACCGTCTTGTCCATCTTCGAGGACACGACGAGGCCCTCACGGGTCTTGCGGGGGTTGGGGCGGGGGCCCGGCTCGGCGTCACTCATGCCTCGTCCTCCTTCAATGCCTCGGCCGCGGCGATCTCGCGCTCGCGGATCAGCGTCTCGCAGCGGGCGATGTCCTTGCGCACCAGGTTCAGGCGCGTCGTGTTGTCGAGCTGACCGGTCGCGTTCTGGAAGCGCAGGTTGAACAGCTCCTCGTGGAAGTCGCTGATCCGGGCGGCCAGCTCCCGGTCGTTCAGCTCGCGCAGCTCGCCGACCTTCATCACGCCTCCTCGTGGCGCACGACGAAGCGCGTCTTGATCGGCAGCTTGTGCATGGCGAGGCGCATGGCGTCGCGGGCGGTGGCCTCGGGGACGCCCGCGAGCTCGAACATCACCCGGCCGGGCTTCACCACCGCGACCCAGTGCTCGGGGTTGCCTTTGCCCGAGCCCATGCGCGTCTCGGCGGGCTTCTGGGTCACCGGCTTGTCCGGGAAGATGGTGATCCACACCTTCCCGCCGCGCTTGATGTAGCGGGTCATGGCGATGCGGGCCGCCTCGATCTGGCGGTTCGTGATCCAGCCCGCCTCCAGCGCCTGGATGCCGTAGTCGCCGAACGTGACGCGCGTGCCACCCTTCGCCGTGCCGGTGCGGCGGCCGCGTTGCACCTTGCGGTGGCGGACCTTGCGGGGCATCAACATCGTCAGGCCTCGACCGTGTCATTCATCGTCGGAGTGGAACTTCGGTGCTTCGTGGTGCGAGCGGGTGCGGCGCTCGATGTCCTCCTCCTCGGCGAGGAGTCGCTCGAGCTCGGGGTCGGCCTCCTTCACCAGCGGGGTGGCCTCCTCGGCGGGGGCCTCGGTGGCCGACTCGACCGGCACCTCCACGCTCTCCTCGCGGCGGCGCCGACCGCCGCCTGCGCTGACGACGCGGCGCTTCGGCGCGGTCTCGCCCCCGCCGGTCTCGCCGACCGCCATGGCCGCCTCGCGGGCGATCTTGTCCTCCATCGCGGAGCGGTACGGGAGGATCTCGCCCTTGTAGATCCAGACCTTCACGCCGATGCGCCCGAAGGTGGTGCGGGCCTCGGCCTGCCCGTAGTCGAGGTCGGCCCGCAGGGTGTGCAGCGGCACGCGGCCTTCCCGGTACCACTCCTTGCGCGACATCTCGGCGCCACCGAGGCGGCCGCCGCACTGGACGCGGATCCCCTGGGCGCCGGCCTTCATCGCCGTCTGCACGGCGCGCTTCATGGCGCGGCGGAACGAGACGCGCCCGGCCAGCTGGTCGGCAACGCCCTGGGCGATGAGGGTTGCGTCGAGCTCGGGCTGCTTGATCTCTTGGATGTTGAACTGGATCTTCGGGTTGCCCGTGATCTTGTAGAGGCCCTGGCGCAGCCGGTCGGCCTCGGCGCCGCGGCGGCCGATCACGATCCCGGGCCGGGCGGTGTACACGTCGACTCGGAGGCGGTCGCGGGTCCGCTCGATCTCGACGCGGCTCACCGCGGCGTGGGGCAGCTGGCGGCGCAGGTAGTCACGGATGCGCCAGTCCTCGAGGAGGCTGTCCTTGTACTCCTTGCCGTCGGCGAACCACCGCGACTTCCAGTCGGTGGTGATTCCCAGGCGGAACCCGTACGGGTTGACCTTCTGGCCCATCAGTCCTCGTCCTTCGGTTTGGACCGCTTGCGCGGCGCCGCCTTCTTCGCGGGGGCGTCGGCCTGCTTCTTCGCGGTCGTCTTCTTCGCCTTCGTCGGGGTCGCCTGCTTGGCGGTCGTCTTCTTGGCCGGCGTCTTGGTGGCGCCGGTCGCCTTCGCGCGCTTCGCCGGCGTCCGCTTCTTCGCCGGGGCCTGCGCCGGCGCGCCCGCCTCGGTGTCCTCGGCCTCGTCAGGCTCGACCCAGGCCGCTTCGGGCAGCGCCTCCTCGGGGGCCTCGTCCTCCTCGGCGGCCTCCACGTCCTCCTCGGGCGCGCGACGCGGACGGCGACGGAGGGTGCGCCGCGCCCGCCCGACGGCGGCCTCGGCGCGGCGGCGGGCCTCGCGGTCCTCCTCGGCGATCCGGGCGAGCTCGATCGTGATGTGGCTCGTCCGCTTGCGGACCCGGACGCCGCGGCCGCGGGCTCTCGGGCGCCAGCGCTTCAGCGCGGGGCCCTCGTCGGCGTGGGCGCGGGCGACGAAGAGCTCGTCCTCGGGGATGTTGTCGTTGTGCTCGGCGTTGGCGATCGCCGAGTCGAGGAGCTTGCCGATCTCGTTGGCCGCGCCGCGGTCGCAGAACCGCAGCGTCTCGCGGGCGGTGTCGACGTCCTGGCCACGGATCAGCGCGAGCACGATCCGGGCCTTCGGCGGCGACGTCTGGACGTAGCGGAGCCGGGCGCGGGTGACGCGCTGCTCGGTGTCGGGCATCAGCGCGATCTCCGCTCTTGGCCGGCGTGGAACCGGAACACCCGGGTGGGGGCGAACTCGCCCAGCTTGTGGCCGACCATCGCCTCGCTGATGTAGATCGGCACGTGCTTGCGCCCGTCGTGGACGGCGATGGTGTGGCCGACCATCTCGGGCGTGATCGTGGAACGGCGCGACCAGGTCTTGATCACCTTGCGGTCGTTGGTCGAGTTCATCGCGTCGACCTTCTTGGCGAGGTGATCGTCGACGAAGGGGCCCTTCTTCAAGCTGCGCGGCACGGTGGCTCCTAGCGGCGCGCGCCGCGGCTGCGGCGGCGACGCACGATCATCTGGTCCGACTTCTTGCCCTTGCGGCGGGTCCGGCCCTCGGGCTTGCCCCACGGCGAGACGGGGTGGCGGCCGCCAGAGCTCTTGCCCTCGCCGCCTCCGAGCGGGTGATCCACCGGGTTCATGGCGACGCCGCGGGTGTGGGGCCGCTTGCCCCGCCACCGGTTGCGCCCGGCCTTCCCGATCTTGACGAGCGTGGCCTCGGCGTTGCCGACCGACCCGATGGTGCCGCGGCAGTCGATCGGGACGCGGCGCATCTCGGTCGACGGGAGCCGCAGCGTGGCGAACTGGCCCTCCTTGGCGACGAGCTGGATCGCCGCGCCGGCCCCGCGGCCGAGCTTGGCGCCCGCGCCGGGCTTCAGCTCGACGTTGTGGACCGTCGTGCCGACAGGGATGTAGCGCAGCGGCATCGCGTTGCCGGGACGGATCTCGGCGCTGCGTCCGCTCTGAAGCATGTCGCCGACCGCGACCTGGGCAGGGGCGATGATGTAGCGCTTCTCGCCGTCGCGGTAGTGGAGCAGCGCGATGCGCGCGTTGCGGTTCGGGTCGTACTCGATCGCCGCGACCTTCGCGGGCACGTCGTCCTTGTCGCGGCGGAAATCGACCTGGCGATAGCGCTGCTTGTGGCCGCCGCCGCGGTGGCGCGACGTCATCCGGCCGTACGCGTTGCGCCCGCCGGTCTTGGGCTTCGGGGCGACGAGGCCGCGCTGGGGATGATCGCGGGTGATCTCGGTGAAGTCGGCGACGGTCTGGAACCGGCGGCCGGGGCTGGTGGGCTTGCGCTTGCGGACCGGCACGTCAGCTCCCGAAGATCTCGATCGTGTCGCCCGGGGCGAGGGAGACGATGGCGCGCTTCTGCGCGGCGCGGGTCCCCCAGGTGCCGGTGCGGCGGTTCTGCTTGCGCTTGCCCGCCCGGTTCAGCGTGTTCACGTTCGTGACCTTCACGTGGAAGATCTCCTCGACGGCGCGCTTGATCTCGATCTTGTTGGCGTCGCGCGCGACGACGAACGTGTAGACCTGTCGGTCGTACTGGGCGTAGGACTTCTCGGACACGACGGGCCGCAGGATGACGGTGCGGGGGTCACGGTTCACGACGCCACCGCCTTGGCGGCGCCGTAGCGCGAGATGGCCGCGTCGAGCGTGGCCTGGCTGAACACCAGCCAGTCGTTGCGCAGCACGTCGTGGGCGTTGAGCTCGTCGGGCAGGATGATCTGGACGCGGTCGCCGAGGTTGCGGAACGACTTCCACACGGCGTGCTCGGTGCGGTCGAGCACCACGAGCACCCGCGGCGCCCGCTCACCCTTCGGGCGGAGCCCGAGCTCCTCGAGCACCTCGACCGCCCGGCGGGTCTTGGGCTCGTCGATGCGCCAGTCGTCGACGACGACGACGCGCTGCTCGGACGCCCGGTCGGAGAGGGCGGAGCACAGGGCGAGGCGCACCATCTTCTTGGGGGTGCGCTGCGAGTAGTCGCGCGGCTTGGGGCCGTGCGCGATTCCGCCGCCGCGCCACTGGGGGGCCCGGATCGAGCCCTGGCGGGCGCGCCCGGTCCCCTTCTGGCGCCACGGCTTCGCGCCGCCGCCCGAGACCTCGGCGCGGGTCTTCGTGTTGTGCGTCCCGGCGCGGCGGTGCGCGAGCTGCGCGTTCACGACCTGATGGAGCACGGCGAGGTTCGGCACGATGCCGAAGAGCTCGTCGGGGAGCACCACGCTGCCGGCCTTGGCGCCCGAGGGAGAGGTGACGTCGAGGTTCATGCGCTCTCGACCCGCTGGCGCGGCGGGGCCTTGACCGCGTTGCGCACGAAGACGAGCCCACCCGAGGGCCCGGGGACCGAGCCGCGCACGAGGAGGAGGTTGCGCTCGGCGTCGCCCTCGACGACCTCGAGGTTGAGCGTCGTGACGCTGCGGTGGCCGTGCTGGCCGGCCATCCGCACCCCTTTGAAGACGCGGGCGGGCGTGGCGCACGCTCCGATGGAGCCGGGCGCGCGGTGCTTCTTGTGGGTGCCGTGGCTGGCGCCCTGCCCCTTGAAGTTGTGGCGCTGGATGACGCCGGTGAAGCCCTTGCCCTTGCTGATCCCGGTGACGTCGACCCGCTCGCCCGCCTCGAAGAGGTCGGCGGCGATGAGCTGGCCGACCTCGAATCCGGAGAGGTCGTCGACGCGCAGCTCGGCGAGGTGGCGCGCCGGCTCGGCCTGCGCGGTCGCGAGGTGGCCGAGCGCCGGCCTCGTGAGGCGACCCTCCGTCGTCTGGCCGAAGGAGAGCTGGATCGCGGTGTAGCCGTCGCGCTCGGGGGTCTTCAGCTGCACGACGCGACACGGCCCGGCCTGGATCACCGTCACCGGGATGACCCGGTTCTCGGCGTCCCAGACCTGGGTCATGCCGAGCTTGCGCCCGAGGATGCCCTTGCTGGCCATCGTCGTCGTCGTTCCTTGCGGTTGCTTCGCGGGCTGCGCTGCTTCGTGCCCTCACGCGAACGCTCCCCCGGCCCGGTGTCGCTGGGTCCGGTGGGAGCGCGTGAGTCGGTTGTGCCGCGTCGTTCCCGGAGGCGCACGCGGACGTCGGTTGGCGGAATCGGTCGGTGGAAAGGTCGCCGCCGTGCCGGACGGTCAGCGAATCGTCAAGATTAGCGGACCGCCCGAGGGGCGAGCCAACGGGGATCCGTGTGGCCCCTTTGGAGGCGTGTGGGCAGCCGCGGGAGACGGGCCGGTCAGGCCTGCTGGATCTTGATCTCGATGTCGACGCCGGCGGGCAGGTCGAGGCGCTGGAGCGACTCCACGGTCTTGCTGGTCGGCTCGACGATGTCGAGGAGGCGCTTGTGGATGCGCATCTCGAAGTGCTCCCGCGAGTCCTTGTCGACGTGGGGGGACCGGATCACGCAGAACCGCCGGATCTCGGTGGGCAGCGGGACCGGGCCCCGGACCTTGGCCTGGGTGCGGATCACCGTCTCGACGATCTTCTTCGTCGACTGGTCGATGATCTCGTGGTCGTACGCCTTGAGGCGGATGCGGATCTTCTGGCCCTTCGAGTCCGGCACGGTCCCTACTTGGTGATGGTGGCGACGCGGCCGGCGCCGACGGTGCGGCCACCTTCGCGGATCGCGAAGCGCAGCCCTTCTTCCATGGCGATGGGCGCGATGAGCTCGACGAGCATCTCGGTGTTGTCGCCCGGCATGACCATCTC
>DATDGU010000161.1:0-4427 GCA_036521915.1 Acidimicrobiia bacterium
AAGCTCGTGAGGGGCGGCCAGCAGGTGCGCATGTCGCGGCGGGCCGGCGCCTTCGTGACGCTCGCCGACATCCTCGACGAGGTCGATTCGGACGTGTGCCGGCTCACGTTCCTGCTGCAGAGCATCGACACCGCCCAGACGTTCGACCTCGATGTCGTGACCGCGCAGTCGATGGAGAACCCCGTGTACTACGTGCAGTACGCGCACGCGCGGGCGGTGTCCATCGACCGGCGCGCGTCCGTCGCCGGCGTGACACGCCTCCCGATCCTCGAGACCGACCTCGCGCCGCTGCGACACGAGCGCGAGCTCGACCTGCTCCGGGCCCTCGACACCTACGCGGACGTCGTCGCAGAGGCGGCCACGCTGCGGGCGCCGCATCGCGTGACGACCTGGGTCCGCGAGCTCGCGGCGCTCTTTCACGGCTTCTACCGCGACTGCCGGGTGCTCTCCGACGACGCGGCGCTGACCCAGTCGCGACTCTGGCTGTCGGAGGCGGCGCGTGTCGGGCTCGCCAACGCGCTCGGGCTGCTCGGCGTCGGCGCCCCCGACGAGATGACGCACCTCGACGCGGACGACGACACCCCGTGACGAGCGCGCCGTTCGACGCCTCGCTCGTCCCGCCCGCCGTCCGCGCCGCCGACGTCGAGGCGCTGGCGGACGAGTTCGGGACACCCCTGTTCGTCTACGACGAGGACGCGCTGCGCCAGCGGTCCCGGGCCTACGTCGGCGCGCTGGGCACCGGCAACGTCGCCTACGCGGCGAAAGCGTTCCTCTGCACGGCGATGGCGCGCCTCGTCGCCGACGAGGGGCTCCACCTCGACGTCGCCACGGGCGGCGAGCAGCACGTCGCGCTCCACGCCGGGTTCCCGCCCGACCGGCTCGTCGTCCACGGTAACAACAAGTCCGACGACGAGCTCGACGCCGCGCTGCGGGTCGGCGCCGGCCGGATCGTCGCCGACTCCTTCGACGAGCTCGACCGGCTCGAGCGACGCAGCGCGTCGCTCGGGGTGACACCGACCGTGCTCGTCCGCACGACGCCGGGCGTCGAGGCGCACACCCACGAGTACATCGAGACCGGCACCGAGGATTCGAAGTTCGGGTTCACCGTCACCGGCGGGATCGCCCTCGACGCCGCACGTCGGGTCGCCGCGAGTCCGGTGCTCCGCTTTGGGGGGCTCCACTGCCACATCGGGTCGCAGATCCAGCGCTTGGACCCGTGGGGCCACGCGGTCGCGGCGCTCGCCGTCGTCGCCGACCACCTCGACGCGCCGGTCGACGAGCTCAGCCTCGGCGGCGGACTCGGCGCGCGCTACGTCGCCGGGGACCCAGCCCTCGACGTCGAGGACTACGCGGACGCGCTGCGCGGGGCGCTGCGCGACCACTGGCCGGCCCGCCTGGCGGCCCCCCGCCTGCTCGTCGAGCCGGGTCGATCCATCGCGGGCCCGTGCGCGGTCACGCTCTACCGGGTCGGCACCGTGAAGGAGGTCCCCGGGGTCGGCACCTACGTCGCCGTCGACGGCGGGATGAGCGACAACCCGCGACCGGTCCTCTACGGCGCCGGGTACGAGGCGTACCTGCCGGGTCGGATCGCCGAGGAGCGGCCGCTGCGGTGCCGGGTCGTGGGCAAGCACTGCGAGCAGGGCGACGTGATCGTCGCCGACGCCGCGCTCCCGGCCGGGGTGCGGCCGGGCGACCTGCTCGCGACGCCGGCGACCGGCGCCTACGGCTACTCGATGGCCTCCAACTACAACAAGGTGCCGCGCCCGGCGGTCGTGTTCCTCCGCGACGGGAAGGCCCGGGTCGTGGTGCGGCGCGAGACATTTGACGATCTCGTGCGCCTCGACGTGGTGGGAGACTGATCGCATGCAGGATCCCGTGCGCGTCGGTCTCCTCGGGTGCGGGAACGTCGGCGCGCCCCTCGTGCGCCTCCTGGACGAGAACGCCGACCGCATCGCGGCGCGGGCCGGCGTCGCGATCGAGGTGACGCGCGTGGCGGTGCGTGACACCGGCCGACGGCGGGACGTGAAGCTCAGCCCGGACCGCTTCACGACCGACGCGGCGTCGGTCGTCGCGGACCCGAACGTCGACGTCGTCGTCGAGGTCATCGGCGGGCTCGACCCGGCACGGCGGCTCATCACCGAGGCGCTCGAGGCCGGCAAGCCCGTGGTGACGGCGAACAAGGAGCTCATCGCCCAGCACGGCCCCGAGCTCTTCGAGACGGCAGCGCGGGCGGGGGTCGACCTGCTCTTCGAGGCGTCGGTCGCGGGCGGGATCCCGCTCATGCGGCCCCTGCGCGAGTCGCTGGCCGGCGACCGCATCCACCGCGTCACCGGCATCGTGAACGGGACGACCAACTTCATCCTCACCCGCATGGCCGACGAAGGGACGTCGTTCGCCGACGCGCTCGCGGAGGCGCAACGGCTGGGCTACGCCGAGGCCGACCCGAGCGCCGACGTCGACGGGCTCGACGCGGCCGCGAAGGCCGCGATCATCGCCACGATCGCGTTCGGCGTCCGCGTCCACGTCGAGGACGTCCACACCGAGGGGATCACCGGCATCACCGACGACGACATGGCGTCGGCGCGGGTGCTCGGCTACGTCGTGAAGCTCGTCGCGGTCGCCGAGGAGGTCGACGGCGCCGTGGCCGTGCGCGTCCACCCGGCGATGGTCCCGCTGCACCATCCCCTCGCTGCGGTGCGCGACTCGTTCAACGCGGTGCTCATCGAGGGCGAGGCCGTCGGCGAGCTCATGCTCTACGGCCGCGGCGCCGGCGGGGGCCCCTCCGCCTCGGCGGTGCTCGGCGACCTCATCGACGCCGCCCACAACCTCGTGTCGGGCGCGAAGGGTGCCACGGTCGGGCACCTCGCGGCGTCGCGGGTACGACCGATCGGGGACCTCGAGTCGCAGTTCTACCTGCTCGTCGAGGTCGCCGACCGTCCCGGCGTGCTCGCCGCGATCGCCCAGGTGTTCGGGGACCACGGCGTGTCGATCCAGTCGATGGAGCAGCGCGGCCTCGGCTCGGACGCCCGGCTCGTCTTCGTGACCCACCGCGCGCGGGAGCGCGACCTGCGCGCCACCGTCGAGGCGCTCCGCGGCGTCGAGCCCGTCCACCGGGTCGGGTCGGTGCTGCGGGTGATGGGAGACGTCGGGTGACGCAGCCGTGGCCGGGGCTCATCGAGGCCTTCCGGTCCGAGCTCCCGGTGAGCGACGCGACGCCGGTCGTGACGCTCCTCGAGGGCAACACCCCCCTGCTCGAGACGCCGCGGCTCGCCGCCCAGGCGGGCGTGGCGCGCCTCTACCTCAAGATCGAGGGCGCCAACCCGACCGGGTCGTTCAAGGACCGTGGGATGACGGTCGCCGTGTCGAAGGCGGCGGAGCGGGACGCCAAGGTCGTGCTGTGCGCGTCGACCGGGAACACGTCGGCGTCCGCCGCGGCGTACGCCGCCCGGGCCGGCCTCGTCTGTGCCGTCGTGCTCCCCGCCGGCCAGATCGCGCTCGGGAAGCTCGCGCAGGCGCTGATCCACGGCGCGCGGGTCGTCCCAGTGCGCGGCAACTTCGACCAGGCCCTCGCGATCGTGCGCGAGCTCGGGGAGCGGCCCGGCGTCGAGGTCGTGAACTCGATCAACCCGGCCCGCATCGAGGGCCAGAAGACCGCCGCCTTCGAGATCGTCGACGTGCTCGGCGACGGCCCCAGCGTGCACTCGATCCCGGTCGGCAACGCCGGCAACATCACGGCCTACTGGCAGGGCTACCGGGAGCGGGTCGCCGCGGGGCGGGCCGGGCGCGCGCCGCGCATGCTGGGGTGGCAGGCGGCCGGCGCCGCGCCGATCGTGCATGGCGAGCCGGTGCCGCACCCGGAGACCATCGCCACGGCGATCCAGATCGGGAACCCCGCGTCGTGGGCGGGCGCCGTCGCCGCCCGTGACGAGTCCGGCGGCCACATCGGCGCGGTGTCGGACGGCGAGATCCTCGACGCGTACCGGCTCCTCGCGGCCGGCGCGGGCGTGTTCGTCGAGCCCGCCTCGGCGGCGTCGGTCGCCGGGGTGCTCCGCGCCGCCGCCGAGGGGCTCGTCACGTCGTCGGACGTCGTCGTGTGCACCGTGACCGGGCACGGCTTGAAGGACCCGAACCGGGCGATCGCCGAAGTCGAGGTCGGTGACGCCGTCGACCCGGAGCCCGACCCGGTGGCGGCGCGCGTCGGGCTCTGATCCCGCGCCGCCCGCCGATCCGCCCGTGCCGACGCTCGAGCGGCTCGTCGCCGCGCACGCCGCCGACGCGCCGGCCGGCCTGGCGTACGCGGGCGGGGAGCACCGGATGACGTGGGGCGAGTACGACGCGTGCGGGAGCGCGCTCGCGGCGGTGCTCGCCGACGCCGCCGTCGTGCCCGGCGACCGCGTCGCGGTGTGGATGCCGGACGGCCCGGCGGT
>DATDGU010000162.1:0-14493 GCA_036521915.1 Acidimicrobiia bacterium
GAACTCGACCTCGTCCTCGTCGACCCCGAGGGTGTCGAGGGCCACGTCGAGTGCGGCTGCGACCGTCCGTCCTGTTGTCTCGACCCACTCCATGGGGTTGGCCTCAGCGCTTCCGCTTCTTCTTGGTGGGGCGCGGCGATCCAGCGGACTGGCTGCCGCCGCCGTTCGACGGGCCGCGGCTCGGCCGGGTCCCACCGTTGCCCGCCGGGGGTGGCGGGAGCTGGAACATGGCCCGCAGCCCGCCGCCGCGTGCGCGCTCCTCCGGGATCAGCTGGCGCTGCGGAAGCGAGGACCCCCGGGCCGCGGACCGCTTGCCCGCTGACTGGGGGGGCGGCAGCTTCGCGGCGGGCTTCGGGGGCGGCTGGCGCCCCGGCTTCTGCTTCGCCGTCGGGCGCGCCCGGCCGTTCCCGGCGCGGCCGTCCCCAGCGGGCCCGTCCCCAGCGGGCGCGTCCCCCTTCGTCCCGTCCTCACCGTCGTCGGGACTGCGTTCCGTGCTCGCCACGTCGATCGCGGCCGCCTTGGCGCCCCCGAGCTTCGGTTTGTCCCCGCCCGCCTTCTCCTGGCCGAGGTGGCGGAAGACGACCTCCTGCTGGCCGAGCCGCCAGGTGTTGCTCACGACGAAGTAGAGGACTAGTCCGGCCGGGAAGCTGAGCGAGATGAGGCCGAAGAACACCGGGAGGACCTTCATCACCGTGTTCATCTGCTTGTTGGCGGCCGGGGTGCGGGACTGCGCCTGCTTGGTCTGCATGTACCCGGTCAAGACGACGAGGCCGACGAGCACGAAGTAGGGGATCGCCGAGCCAAACCCGAGGCTGGCGTCCGTCGCCGTCTTGAACAGGTCGACGCCGAGGAAGTTGATGTGGGTCAGGTGCGACGTCGCCCCGCCGGGGGGGATCACCTTCTGGGCGCCGCTCGCGAGCGTGACCGTCATCGCCTTGGTCGTCGCCTTGCCGCAGAGGCTGCCCCACTGGCCGCACATGGCGTTGTACAGCTGGGTGTAGGACCCGGTCTTGGGGACGTGCTGCCACGGCGTGCGCAGCACCCGGTAGAGGACGAAGAAGATGGGCAGCTGCACCACAAGCGGCAAGCACCCGGCGAGCGGGTTGATCTTGTTCTCTTGGTAGAACTTCATCATCTCTTCGTTGAGCTTCTGGCGGTCGCCCTTGTACTTCGCCTGCAGCTTCTTGATCTCCGGCTGCACGCGCTGCATGGCGATCATCGACTTCGCCTGCTTCGCCGTCAGCGGGTAAAGGATCAACATCACCACGAGGGTGAGGAGGATGATGGCGACGCCCAGGTTCGGGATCAGCGAGTAGATGAAGGCCAGGACCGCGCCCATCGCGTTGTAGAGGGAGTTCAGGAACGACTGCATGCGCGACCTCTCAGGAGGAGGGGGCGGCCGAGGCCGCGGGTCGGGAACGTCTGTTCGAGGGTGGGACCGGGTCGAGGCCGCCGGCGTGCCAGGGATGGCAGCGACCCACCCGCCGGACGGCGAGCCAGGCGCCCCGGGCGGCGCCGTGCTCCTCGAGCGCCTCGAGGGCGTACGCCGAGCACGACGGGTGGAACCGGCAGCGGGGCGGCAGGTGCTGGCTGAGCATCCGCCAGCCCCGGATGGGGACCATCAGGACCCGGGCCGCCGGCGTCGGGCGCCCCGTCATCGGGCGCCCCGTCATCGGGCGCTCTCGCGGATGAGCTCGCCGACGCAGCGGCGCAGCGACTCGAAGGGCATAGTCAGCGCCTCTCGCCCGGCGCCGAACAGGTAGCTGTCCGCCGGGTCGAGCGCGTCGGCGTGCGCGTGCACCGCGGCGCGCAGGCGGCGACGGACCCGGTTGCGCTCGACGGCGCCGCCGACGCGTCGACCGACGGCGTAGGACACGCGTGGCTGATCCGACGACGCGCCCGCGTGCACGCGGACGCTGATCGGACCGCGTCGCTGCGGGCGCATCCGAGCGAGCGCGTCGAACGTCGCACGGTCGCGGATCGGCCGCGTCAGGCGGCGAGGCGCTTGCGGCCGCGCGCGCGTCGTGCCTTGAGCACCGCTCGCCCGCCGCGCGTGCGCATCCGGCCCCGGAAGCCGTGCGTCTTTTTCCGCTTGCGGTTGTTCGGTTGGAACGTGCGCTTCACGCATGGCCTCCTGGGACACCTCGATGCGTCTCGGCTGCCGCCGATGTGGGGGCGGCTCGCTCGCGAGCGCGACGCGTGACGATCACCGCGAGTGTAACGGGCGCCCGAAACGGGGTCCCACCGCGCGCCGTCGGGACGTCGGCTCGTCCTTCGTCCTCCCCCGATCGCCTCTTGTCGATGCTCGGAACCCGGTGCTACGTTCCGCCCGCCGTCGATCCGGCCTACGACGGCAGACTTCCCCAGGGGGCTTTGCCCGCGATCGGCCGGCCAGCCCTGAGGGGGGAGGGGCCCCACGCCGCTCCCGTTCTCCACAACTGTGGACGCGCCTGTGGACAACGATCACTCGGCCGAGCCTCCCGCTGACGAGCCCGCCCAGCACATCTGGGACCAGGTCCAGCCCCAGGTCCGAGCCGAGCTGGCCGAATCCACCTGGGCGACCCGGTTCCACGGCATCCACGCCCTCCACGTCGTCGACGGCGTCCTCGTGCTCGGGGTCCCCAACGCCCTCGCCGCCGAGACGATCCGCTCCCAGTACCTCCCGATCCTCGAGTCGGCCCTCCTCCAGGTGACCGGCGCTCCCCTCGGCGTCGCCCTCCAGGTCGACACGGACGCCGGCTCCGACGAGCCCCTCCTGGCACCCGACCCGGCGCCCCTCCCCCTCGCGGCGACCGCCACCGCCACCGCGCCGACCGAGACGTACGCGTCGGGCTCGTCGCTCAACCCTCGTTACACGTTCAACCAGTTCGTGATCGGGGCCTCGAACCGCTTCGCGCACGCCGCGGCCCTCTCGGTCGCGGAGGATCCCGCGCAGGCCTACAACCCGCTGTTCATCTACGGGCGCGCCGGCCTCGGCAAGACACACCTGCTGCACGCGATCGGACACCACGTGCGCGCGGTGCGCCCGAAGCTCCGCGTCCGCTACCTGACGACGGAGGCGTTCATGAACGACTTCGTCGAGGCGATTCGCGATCGCACGCGCATGCCCGTGTTCAAGCGGCGCTACCGCGAGCTCGACGTGCTGCTCATCGACGACATCCAGTTCCTCGAGCGCACCCAGGAGCTTCAGGAGGAGTTCTTCCACACGTTCAACCAGATCCACAACGCGGGCGGCCAGATCGTGATCTCCTCCGACCGCTCGCCGAAGTCGATCGCGACGCTCGAGGACCGGCTGCGGAGCCGCTTCGAGTGGGGGCTGATCACCGACGTCCAGCCGCCCGAGTTCGAGACCCGCCTCGCCATCGTCCGCAAGAAGGCCGAGGCCGAGCATCTCAACGGGATCCCGGACGAGGTCATGACGTTCATCGCCAGCAGCATTGAGGACAACATCCGCGAGCTCGAGGGGGCGCTGATCCGGGTCGCGGCCTACTCCAGCCTCAACCGGGCGCAGCTCTCTGAGGAGGTGGCCCGCCGGGTCCTCGCCGACCTCCTGCCCGAGACCAAGCAGCGGGTGATCACACCGCAGCTGATCCTCGAGGAGACGGCGAAGCAGTTCGGTTGGACCGTCGAGGAGCTGTGCGGCAAGAGCCGCCGCCGGCCGCTCGTCACGGCCCGCCAGATCAGCATGTACGTCATGCGCCAGCTGACCGACTTCAGCTATCCCCGCATCGCCGAGGAGTTCGGTGGCCGCGACCACACGACGGTCATGTACGCCGTCGAGAAGATCCGGCTCCAGATGCACGAGCGTCACCACACGTTCGACCAAGTCAACGAGCTGATCACCCGCATCCGGGTCGGCAGCACCACCGCTACCTGACGCATGTGGACAACGTTGTGGACTACTGGGGAAACCCTCGGTCAGGCTCTGGATAGGTTGGGCCCTTGCACCCTGCTCCCGTCGGGCCCGGTGGATCGTGCCCGTCACCTGGGGAAACCTGGGGATGACAGATCTGGCCTCTGACCTGCGCTAACAGGGCTCTTCTCCACAGTCCACAGGCCCTACAGCTACAACAAACCTTGGTACTAATAGCAGTGCAAAGCAATCACCAGGAGCGGCCGTGAAGTTCCGATGCGAACGTGACACCCTCGCCGAGGCCGTGGGCACGGCGTATCGGGCTGTCGCGTCTCGCACCGGGGCGCTGCCGGTGCTCTCGGGTCTGCTCGTCCGCCTCCAGGCCGGGGAGGTCGAGCTCGTGGGCTCGGACCTCGAGCTGACGATCCGGGTGCGGGTACCGGCCGAGGTCGACGGGGTCGGCAGTGCGGTCCTCGTCGCTCGGCTGCTCCAGGAGCTGATGGGTCGACTGGCGGCGGGCGCGGTGCGCGTCGAGATCGGCGACGACCAGGCGAAGATCGAGGCCGGGCGGTTCCGCTCCGAGTTGCGGACCCTCGCCGCGTCGGACTTCCCGCGTCTCCCGGAGCCGGAGGGCCCCGGCGTGACCGTCGCCGCGGGGCCGCTCGCGCGGGGGTTGCGCCAGGTGGTGCCGGCCGCCTCGAAGGACGACGCCCGACCGATCCTGACGGGCGTGCTCGTCGCGGCGACCGCCGACGGTGTCCGTCTCGTCGCCACCGACTCCTACCGGCTGGCCGTGCGGGACCTGCCGGGCGTGAGCCTCCTCGAGGAGGGCCGATCGGTGCTGGTGGGCGCGAAGGGCCTGAGCGAGCTGCAGCGCCTCCTGCCCTCCGACGGGGACGTCGAGGTCTTCCTCGGCGAGCGCGAGGTCACGTTCCGGCTCGACACGACCGAGCTCACGGCCCGCCTCGTGGAGGGCGAGTTCCCGAACTACCAGCAGCTCGTCCCGAGCGGCTACCCGAACCGGCTCACCGTGGAACGCGACGCGCTCGCCGACGCGCTGAACCGCGTCCGCCTCGTCGCCGGCCAGAACCGCGACTCGAGCCCCGTGCGCCTCGCGATGAGCTCGTCGGGCGTCGAGCTGTCCGCGACGGCCCAGGACGTCGGACAGTCCTACGAGCCGGTCGAGGCGAAGTACGAGGGGACCGAGCTCACGGTGGCGTTCAACTCGCAGTTCCTCCTCGACGGGCTGGAAGCCGCGGGGTCCTCCGAGATCGTGATCGAGAGCGTCGATCCCCTGAAGCCCGCGGTGCTGCGCGGGAGCGACGGCCCGGAGTTCCTGTATCTCCTCATGCCGGTGCGGATCGCCTGAGCCCCCCGGCGGGTCGTCCCGCGTGCACCTGACGACCCTGGCGCTCACCGAGTTCCGCTGCTATCCCGAGGCGGAAGTGACGTTCCCGCCCGCGGTCACCGTCGTCACCGGCGCGAACGGGCAAGGCAAGACGAGCCTGCTCGAGGCGATCGGCTGGCTCGCCCTCGGCCGGTCCTTCCGCGGTGTCCCCGACGCCGCCCTAGTCCGCGACCACGCCGAGCGCGCGATCGTGCGAGGCAGCGTGGTCCACGACACGAGCGTGCGCCGGGTCGACGTCGAGCTGCGGGCCACCGGCCGTCACCGCATCCTGTTGAACGGGCACCCGGCCGCACGCATCCGCGACCTGCTCGGCAGCCTGCGCGTGACCGTCTTCGCGCCGGACGACCTCCAGCTCGTGAAGAGCGGGCCGGCGCAGCGCCGTGACTACCTGGACGACCTACTCGTCGCGGCCGTCCCGCGGTACGCCGCGGTCCGCGGCGACTTCGATCGCGTCCTCCGTCACCGCAACGCGCTCCTGCGCGGCGGGACCCACGACGCCGAGGCTCGAGCGACGCTCGCCGTTTTCGACGAGCAGCTCGTCACGATCGGCGGCGAGCTGACGCGCGGCCGGCTCCGCGTCGTGGCACGTCTCGCGCCGATGGTCGACGTCGCGTACCGGGCGCTGGCCCACGACGCGCACGGCGTCACGGCCCGCTACGAGCCCGGATGGGACCCGAGCGAGCGCGACCTCGTCCCGGACGACGTCGAGCACCGCCTGCGCGACGCGCTCGCCCGCACGGGTGCCCAGGAGCAGGCGCGCGGCGTCACGCTGGTCGGACCGCACCGTGACGAGTGGCGGCTCACGATCGACCGACGCGACAGCCGGACCCACGCGTCGCAGGGCGAGCAGCGAAGCCTGGCGCTCGCACTCCGCCTCGCGGCCCACCGGGTGGTCACCGAGGTCATCGGCAGCGAGCCGGTGCTCTTGCTCGACGACGTGTTCAGCGAGCTCGACGCCGATCGCTCGCGCGCCCTCGTGGCGGCGCTGCCCCCCGAGGCGCAGACGGTGATCACGACCGCGAGCAGCGTGCCGTCGGGGATCCACCCGGCCGCCCGCCTCGACGTCGGGCGCGGCCAGATCGTCGCCGCGCCGGAGCCGTCATGAGCCGCCCGCCCGTCTCCGACGACGATCCGGACGCTCCGACGCCCCTCGGCGATGCGCTGCGATCAGTGGGGAACGAGCTCGGGCTGCCGGAGCCCGACCTCGTCGCGTCTCTCGTGGACCACTGGCCCGACGTCGTGGGCCGCGCGGTCGCCGAGCACGCCCGCCCGCGGAGCCTCCGAGACGGCGTCCTGACCGTCGCGGTGGACGCGCCGCCGTGGGCGACGCAGCTGCGCTACCTCGAGCACGACATCCGCGCGCGCCTCCGGGACATCAGCGGGCGCGACAGCATCGACGCCGTCCGAATCGTCGTCGAAGCGCCGCGCTGAGCGCGCGTGTGGGCGGGGCCGCCGACAGGCCTCTGGTAAACTGGCCTGTGTCGTTCGGGCTTGTTGACCTCGCGTGGTGGCGTGCCGGTGGTCAGCGAGACCAGGAATCGCCCCTTCCCCTTCCCCCGACGCCCCCGCTCGACTGTGAGGTGCGCGCGCCTTGACCCCCCGCAAGACCAGTTACACCGCGAAGGACATCACCGTCCTGCGCGGCCTCGAGCCGGTCCGGGAGCGCCCCGGCATGTACATCGGCTCGACCGGGCCGTCGGGACTCCACCACCTCGTGTACGAGGTCGTGGACAACTCGGTCGACGAGGCGATGGCCGGCGAGGCCACCCGCATCGACATCACGCTGCTCGCGGACGGCGGGGTCACCGTCAGCGACAACGGCCGCGGCATCCCCGTCGACCCGCACCCCGACGACCCGAAGAAGTCGGCCGCCGAGATCGTCATGACGACGCTCCACGCCGGCGGGAAGTTCGGCGGCGAGGGCTACAAGATCTCGGGCGGGCTCCACGGCGTCGGCGTCTCCGTCGTCAACGCGCTCTCGGTCCGCCTGGACCTCGAGATCGACCTCGACGGCGCGCGCTGGGAGCAGCACTACGCGAAGGGCGGCGTCCCCCAGGGGAAGCTGAAGAAGGTCGGGCCGTCGAAGAAGCGCGGCACGAAGATCACGTTCTGGCCCGACCCGGCGGTGTTCGAGGAGACGGAGTTCCGCGCCCAGACCCTCATCGAGCGCCTCCGGGAGATGGCCTTCCTCAACCGGGGCCTCGAGATCCGCTTTCGCGACGAGCGCGTGAGCCCGACCCTCGAGCAGAGCTTCCGGTTCACGGGCGGCATCGTCGACTTCGTGAAGCACCTCAACGTCTCGAAGGAGCCGCTGTTCAAGCGCGTCGCGTCGTACGAGGACCGGGGGCCGGACTCCGAGATCGACATCGCGATGCAGTGGAACACCGGCTACTACGAGGGGCTCCACTCGTTCGCGAACAACATCGCCACCACCGAGGGCGGGATGCACGAGGAGGGCTTCAAGAAGGCCCTGACGAACGTGCTGAACAAGTACGGCAAGGCGAAGGGCCACCTGAAGGACAAGGACGCCAACCTGCTGGGCGAGGACATCCGCGAGGGGCTCACCGCGATCGTGTCCGTGAAGCTGCGCTCCCCGCAGTTCGAAGGCCAGACGAAAGCGAAGCTCGGCAACACCGAGATGCGCTCGGCCGTCGAGCGCGCCACGAACGAGAAGTTCTCCGAGTGGCTCGAGGAGCACCCAAGCGAGGGGCGCCTCATCATCGGGAAGGCGATCCAGGCCTCGCGCGCGCGGGTCGCGGCCCGCCAGGCGCGCGACATCACGCGCCGCAAGTCGCTCCTCGAATCGGCGGCGATGCCCGGCAAGCTCGCGGACTGCTCATCGAACGACCCGGCCGAGACGGAGCTCTTCATCGTCGAAGGCGACAGCGCCGGCGGCTCGGCCAAGCGGGCGCGCGACCCACGGTTCCAGGCGATCCTGCCGATCCGGGGCAAGATCCTGAACGTCGAGCGGTCCCGCATGGACCGCTTGCTGAAGAACGAGGAGATCCAGGTCCTCGTCCAGGCGATCGGCGCCGGCGTCGGCGACGACTTCGCAGGCGAGAAGGCCCGCTACCACAAGATCATCCTGCTCGCCGACGCCGACGTCGACGGCGCGCACATCCGGACCCTGCTGCTCACCTTCTTCTACCGCCAGCTCGTCGAGCTCGTGCGGTTCGGCTGCATCTACATCGCCCAACCGCCGTTGTTCCGCGCCGACCTCGGCAAGGAGCGCCACTACCTGAAGGACGAGGCGGCGCTGCGTGCCTTCGAGACCGAGCACGAGGGCAAGAAGATCGACGTCAACCGCTTCAAGGGCCTGGGCGAGATGGACTGGGAAGAGCTCGGCGAGACCACCATGAGCCCGAGCACGCGGACGCTCCTGCGCGTCTCGGTCGAGGACGCCGCCATCGCGGACGAGATGATCTCGACCCTCATGGGTGACGACGTCGAGACCCGACGCAAGTTCATCCAGGACAACGCGAAGGACGTGCGGTTCATCGATGCCTGACGGCGACGCCACGCAGACGACGCTCGGCAACGTCGAGAACATCGAGATCCAGGAGGAGATGGAGCGCTCCTTCCTGGACTATGCGATGTCGGTCATCACCGCCCGGGCGCTGCCCGACGCCCGCGACGGGATGAAGCCGGTGCACCGCCGGATCCTCTACGGGATGTACGACTTCGGCCTCCGGCCGGACCGCAAGCACCAGAAGTCTGCCCAGGCCGTCGGCGAGGTGATGGGCAAGTACCACCCGCACGGCGACACGGCGATCTACGACGCGCTGGCGCGCATGGCCCAGGACTTCGCGCTGCGCTACCCCCTCGTCGACGGGCACGGGAACTTCGGCAGCCCCGACCCGAACGACCGCCCCGCGGCGGCGCGCTACACCGAGGCGCGCCTCGGCCCCCTCGCGATGGAGCTCATCGGCGAGATCGACGAGGACACCGTCGACTTCGCGCCCACCTACGACGGGCAGCGCGAGGAGCCGGTCGTGCTGCCGGCACGCTTCCCGAACCTCCTCGTGAACGGCGGGGGCGGCATCGCCGTCGGCATGGCGACGAACATCCCGCCGCACAACCTGCGCGAGGTCGTCGACGCCGCGATCCACGTCCTGGAGCATCCCGACGCGCGACCCGCTGACCTCATGAAGATCGTGAAGGGCCCGGACTTCCCGACGGGCGCGCTGATCCTCGGCAAGCAGGGGATCAAGGACGTGTACACGAAGGGGCGCGGCTCCATCAAGATGCGCGCCGTCGCGGAGATCGAGGAGGGCCGCCGCGGCGAGACCCGCATCGTGGTCACCGAGATCCCGTACCAGACCTCGGTCGAGGTGATCGGCCAGAAGATCGCCGAGCTCGTGAACGAGCGCAAGCTCGAAGGCATCCGGGACGTCCGCAACGAGTCCGCCGGTGCGATGAACCGGCTCGTCATCGAGCTGCGGCGCGACGCGAACGCCAACATCGTGCTGAACCAGCTCTACAAGCACACGCCGATGCAGACGAACTTCGCGGCGCACATGCTCGCCCTCGTCGACGGTGTCCCTCGCCTGCTGTCCCTGGACCAGGCGCTGCTCGTCTACGTCGCGCACCAGATGGAGGTCGTCACCCGGCGCACCGAGTACCGGCTGCGCCGTGCGCGAGAGCGGGAGCACATCGTCGAGGGGCTCTGCCGGGCGCTCGACATGCTCGACGAGGTCATCAAGCTGATCCGCGGCGCGGCCGACGTCGACACCGCCCGCGCCGGCCTCAGGGCGAAGCCGTTCGACTTCTCGGAGATCCAGGCCAACCACATCCTCGACATGCCGCTCCGGCGCCTGACCGCGCTGGAGCGCCAGAAGCTCGTCGACGAGCTGACCGAGCTGCGTGCGACGATCAAGGAGCTCGAGTCGATCCTCAAGAGCAAGCCGAAGCTCCGGAAGGTGATCAAGGACGAGCTCGTCGCGCTGCGCGACCGCTACGCCGACAACCGACGGACGCGCCTCACCGCCGACACCGGTGATCTCGACGTCCTCGATCTCATCGAGGACGAGGAGGTCGTCGTCGTCCTCACGAAGAGCGGCTACATCAAGACGGTCGCCGCCGACGCGTTCCGACGCCAGAGCCGCGGCGGGCGTGGGGTGAAGGGCAGCCGGAGCCGCGTCGACGACTACGTCGACAAGCTGCTCACGACGAGCGCGCACTCGTACCTGCTGATGTTCTCCAACCGGGGGAAGGTGTACCGCCTCCGCGCCCACGAGATCCCGATGAAGGACCGCACGGCGCGGGGGACCGCGCTCGTGAACCTCATCCCGCTCGCCAATGACGAGCGGATCCACGCCATCATCGACACGCGGACCTACGAGGACGGCGCGTACCTCTTCTTCGCGACGCGCAAGGGCACCGTGAAGAAGACGCGCATGTCCGAGTACGACTCCTCCGTGCGCAACGGGCTCATCGCGATCACGCTCCCACGCGGCGATGAGCTCGTCCGAGTCATCCAGACCACGGGCCGCAACGACATCATCATGGTGAGCGGCACCGGTCAGACGGTGCGCTTCGCCGAGAGCGGCGTGCGGCCGACCGGTCGAGCGACCGCCGGCGTCCGCGGGATGAAGCTGCGGCCGGGCGACGAGGTCGTCGCCTGCGACCTCTACCGTCGTGGGGCCGTGATGCTGTTCGTCAGCTCGAGCGGGCACGGCAAGCGCACGAAGCTCGACCTCTTCCACCGCCAGAACCGAGGCGGACAGGGGGTGCGGGGCATGAAGATCACGGCCGCGCGAGGCTCGGTGGTCGCTGCGTTCACCGTCACCGAAGAGGACGAGATTCTGGTGTTCTCCTCCGCGGGCAATATCATTCGGTTGCCCGCCAACGAGGTCTCGGCACAGGGTCGAGACGCGACCGGGGTGAGGCTGGCCCGGCTCGGTGAGGGCGACACGATCGTGGCTGTCGCCCCGGTGCTCGAGGGCGAGAGCGGAGAGGACGCCGAGGGATGAGCACGCCGCCTGAGGAGTTGCCGGCGTCCTCCGACAGCGAGCCGAAGAAGTCGACGCGCGGTCGACGCGCGAACGACGGCGGTGCGTCCTCCGGCAACGGTCCGGTGGTCGTCACGTCCGCGAGCGACGCACCGGCGCCGCCGCGACGGCGCGGCTCCGGCTCGGCCGCGCCCGCGACGGCCGCGGCGACCCCGCGTGCCGGTGAATCGACCGCCGCGTTGAAGCCCCCGGCCGACGATGGCGCGCAGGCCGACGAGCAGCGCAGCGCCGCCGCGACGGCGACGGCGGATGTGGCCGAGACGACCGACGCGAAGGCGTCGCCCGCGAACACGGCGAAGCAGGCGTCGAGCGACGCCGCCGCGCCGGCGCCCCCGCGCCGCTCGAAGCGCGCCGGGGCCGACGCCCCCGCACCGGCCGCGGCGGCCGTCAGCGCGCTCGATGCGCCGTCGCTGGCCACCTCCGAGGCCGACGCCGAGGCCGAGCTCGTCGACGACACCGAGGCGCCGCCGCGCCGCCGTTTCGGACGCTTCGGTCGAACGGTCAGCGCGTCGATCCCGGCCGTGCCGGCCGTCGAGTCCGCGCCGGTGACGGTCGTCCCGGCGAAGCCGATCACCGGCCCGACGACGGTGATCGCACGCCCCGACCGCAGCTACCGCCAGACGGTCACGAAGGTCGACCTGTGGTCAGTCACGAAGTTGTCGCTGTGCTTCTACCTCAGTGCGATGTTCGTCACGGTCGTCGCGTTCGTCGCGCTGTGGATCATCGCCGACGCCGCCGGGATCATCCACAGCGTCGAGAAGTTCCTCGGCGACCTGCTGTCCGCGAAGAACTTCCACTTCCTGTCGGCCACGGTGCTCCGCGGCGCCATCCTCATCGGGCTCGTCGTGGTGGCCCTGCAGGTCGTGATCACGGTGATCGCGGCGTCCTTCTATAACATCTTCGCCGAGCTCTTCGGCGGCGTGGAGATCACGGTGAAGGAAGAAGGCCCCGCCGAGTACCTTGACCCGTCCTTGGGGCTATAGCTCAGTCGGTTAGAGCGCACCCCTGATAAGGGTGAGGTCGGTGGTTCGATTCCACCTAGCCCCACGACGATCGGTCCCGTCGGCGGGACCGTGTGGAAATCGGTCGCTTAGGGTGTAGATCCGTGCCCCACGGTTCCGCCTGCGCGAGCAAGGGCCCGGCAACGGTGAAGCCCTCACGATGAGAAACGCTCGTCGCATCGCCCTGGTCGTGCTCTGCGCGCTCCTCGCCGGCATCGTTGTGCGCCTGCGCGGCAAGGGCAGCGTGCCGCCCACGAACGGCGGGTGGCGGGAGCTCGAGGGCCCCGACTTCCGGTGACGACCGCCCTGCTGGTCGGCGCCGGCGCCGTGGGCGTGCGCGCCGGCCGGCAGCTCGTCGACACGCCGGGCCTCGAGCGGCTGCTCGTCGCGGACCGGCACGCCGAACGTGCCGCCGAGCTCGCCGAGGCGCTCGGGGGAAGCGCCGTGCCGTACGGGCCGCTCCCGGCCGGCACCGACGTGGTCGCGCTCGCCATCCCCGGCGACCCCGCTGTCCCGTACGCGCACCGCGCGGCCGTCGCGCACGTGCCGGTCGCCGCGGTCAGCGACGACCCGACCGGCCTGACCGGGCTGCTCGCCCTCGACCCGCTCGCCCGCGACCACGGCGTCCTCGTCGTCGTCGGCTGCGCGCTGGCACCCGGGCTCTCCGACGTCCTGGCGCGCCACGCCGCGGACGCGCTCGACGCCGCCGACGAGGTGCACGTCGCGCGCGTCGGCGCGGCGGGCGAGGCCTGCGCCGCGGCGGTGCGCCGCGCTCGACGGGAGCGGCCCGTCGAGTGGCGCGACGGCCGGCCGCGCACGGCACGTCGCCTCGGGCCCGAGCTCGTCTGGTTCCCCGACCCGGTCGGCGCACGGGAGTGCATCAGCGTCGCCGGCGTCGAGACGATCCACCAAGCCGTGCCGACAGTGACCCGGGCGACGCTGCGCGCCGCGGACGTCCCCCCGCCGCGGCGCCGCCTGCTCGGGCCGCCGCGGCCGCGCGACGACTGGGGCGCGGCGCGTGTCGAGGTCTGGGGCTGGCGGGCGAGCGCGCGCGACGCCGTCGTGTACGGCGTCATCGAACGGCCCGGCGTCGCCGCGGGCACCGTGCTCGCGGTCGCGACGGCAAAGATCGCCGGGCTGTTACCCGCGGTGCAGCTGCGCACCCCGGCGCCCGGAGCCCGCGCGCTCGGCGCCGTCGTCGAGCCCGCGCCGTTCCTCGCCGAGCTCGCCCGCCGCGGGGTGAAGGCCGCGGCGTTCGAGGGCGTCACCGTCCCCTGACCGAAACCGGCGGCACCGGCCGCCGGTACGCTCGCGGCGCCGAAGGGGCGGTAGCTCAGCTGGTAGAGCGTCGGCTTTGCAAGCCGAAGGTCGCCGGTTCGACCCCGGTCCGCTCCACCCCTCCGCTCCGGACCCGCCGGGCCCCACGCTGCGTCTGCACCCGGCCGCCCTTGGCGCGGATGCGAGAATGGAGTCCGTGGCGCGTCGATTCAGGGGTGGGGCGGCCGCGCGGCTGGCCGGCATCACGCTGCTCGGCGCCGCGCTCGGCGTCGCGGGCCTCGCGGCGCCGGCGAGCGCCGACGTGACGTCCCCGCCCGGCCCCAACAACCCCCCCGCGGCACCGGGCTGGATCGCGTTCCAGCTGTCGAGCACGAACCTGACCGTGGGCAGCACGGTGCAGGTGTCCGTCGCGGGGGGCAGCACGGTCAGGGCGTCGCAGTTCTTCACGGGGCCGAACTGGCCGACCTCGTGGTCCGGGGACGGCCTCAGCCTCACGTACCAGGGCAACACCCCGTGCACGTTCCTCAGCAACCCGAGCACCTCGTGCGCCTACACGGTGACGGGCGACGGGGGCACGTTCGACAACGTGCTGTTCGGCGCGGGGGCGATCCCCCCCGACCAGGTGACGGCCCTCGAGCAGACGGTCACGGTGACCACGCCGACGACGCAGCCCACGACCCCGCCGACGCCGCCGAGCACGAACTTCACCGGTCCGCCGAACGGGCTGCTCACCGGCCCCGGCCAGTTCACGTTCCAGGCACCCGGCCAGTTCGGCGTGACGTACACCTGGACGCTGCTCTTCAACGGTCAGCAGGTGGACCAGCAGCACGGCTCGACGTACGCGCCGCCCGCGAGCATCTTCACCACGCCCGGTCAGTACACGCTGACGCTGAACGCCAGTAACGCGGCGTTCCCGAGCGGCGCCAACCAGTCGATCTCGTT
>DATDGU010000163.1:0-6627 GCA_036521915.1 Acidimicrobiia bacterium
GGGACCGGCGGCAGCGCATTGCCCATCAAAAATGACCGGGCGACCGCGTCATGTGCGGGCAGCTGCTCGGGTGACCTGGCGCCCGGCAGCTGACCGTGAGCATCATGGCGATTGCGCGTTCGTTATGCCATCGGCTGCCGATCCAGTCGCAAGCAGGCGCGAGACCCAACGGAGGTAGCAGATGGCCGAGTTCCCACCGCCCCCAGACCGAATCGTGCTGGCCCACTTCATCGTCTCGGACGATGTCGAGCGCTCTCGGCGCTTCTACACCGACGTGCTCGGCGGCAGGGTCGCCTTCTCGGGCCCGGGAGGACTGACCTATGTCGCACTGGCCAACAGTTGGATCATCATCAATGGTGGCGGAGGGCCGACCGACGACAAGCCGGAGGTCACCCTGGAGGCACCTGGCGATCCCAACCGGGTCAGCAGCTTCCTCAATATTCGGGTCGCTGACATCCAGGCCGTGTACGCCGAATGGAGCGCTCGCGGTGCTCGATTCCTGACGCCACCCAAGCAGCACCAGTACGAGATCCGTTGTTACATCCGCGATCCCGATGGTCACCTGATCGAAGTGGGGCAAACCACGGACCCAGAGGGCGACTGGTCCCCCGAGCACTGGCCATCAAGTACCTCCGCCGAGTAGTCAGCGTGAGTTCTGCGTCTCGGTCGGAGTCTGGCGGACCGTTCGCCTATTGCGCCGGCGAACCACCATCCGGAAGAGACTCCCCATCCTCTTCTGTCAGAGGGGACGCTGCAGTGCCGCTGAGTCCGCTGACGTCCCGAGCTGCCGTCTCCGGCTGAGGGAGCTCCGATGAGCACGACCCCGATCGCTGACTACGCCCTCCTCTCGGATCGGCACAGCGCCGCGCTGGTGAGCGGGACGGGTCGATCGACTGGTTGTGTCTCCCGCGGTTCGACAGCCCCGCGATCTTCGGTCGCCTCCTCGGTGACGAAGCAGGCCACTGGTCGATCCGCGCCACGAGCGCCACCGGAGTGAGTCGCCGCTACCTCGATCGGACCATGGTGTTGGAGACCACCTTCCGCACGTCGACGGGCATCGTCCGGATCACCGACGCCCTCGCGATGGGCGCCGGAAACCGGGGGCACGAGCTGGGGCGGGGTGCGCCGCATCTTCTCCTGCGGCGCGCGACGTGCACGGAGGGAGAAGTGGAGCTGTCCCTGGAGTACGTCGCGCGCCCCGAGTACGGGCTGGTCCATCCCCTCCTTGAACCTGTCGACGGTGGCGCGGCGGCGTTCGGGGGTGCCGACGTGATGGTCCTCTCATCGCCGACCGCGCTGACCGTCGACGAGGAGCGGTCGGCGGTCTCGGGCCAATTCCAGCTCTGCCACGGCGAGAGTGCGGGCTTCGCCGTCCATCACAGCACGCAGTCCGAGACGGGAACCGCCAGGGTCTGGAGCCAGTCCGAGATCGGCGCGCGACTCGACGACACCGTGTCGGCGTGGGAGTCCTGGTCCGAGCTCCACCAGGCGTACGCGGGTCCGTGGCGAGACCTGGTGCACCACAGCGGACGGGTGCTCCAGGCACTCTCCTATGCGTCCACCGGCGCGATCTGCGCGGCGGCGACTACGTCACTGCCCGAGACCGTCGGCGGCTCCCGAAACTGGGACTACCGCTACGCCTGGGTCCGGGACGCCTCCTTCACGATCCAGGCGCTGTGGGTGGCGGCCTGCCCGGACGAAGCGAATCAGTTCTTCAACTACATGACCTCCTCCGCGGCCGGCTCGCTCGACCGGGGCAACGACCTGCAGATCATGTTTGGCATCGGCGGCGAACGAGACCTCAGCGAGCGGGAGCTGCCGCAGCTCGAGGGGTGGCGACACTCGGTCCCCGTCCGGGTTGGCAACGGCGCGTGGAACCAGCACCAGCTGGACGTTTACGGCGAACTGCTCAGCGCCGTGCACCGCCTCTCGGACCGCGTCTTCGACGTTGCGTCGAGGACCGTTGGGCCACTGGCGGGACCCGACAAGTGGGACGCGGACCCCGATCTGGCGCCCGCCACTCGACGATTCTTCGTCCAACTCGCCGACACCGCCGCCCGGCGCTGGCAGGAGAAAGATCGAGGAATCTGGGAGGTTCGGGGCGAGCCCCGCGACTTCTTGTACTCCAAGCTGATGTGCTGGGTGGCCCTCGACCGGGCGGTGGCGCTCGCCGACCGTCTCGACGTTTCCGACCGGGTCGAGTCATGGAAGCAGAAGGAGGCTCAGATCCGTGAGGCGATCTTGACCAGAGGCTGGAGCGATCGGGCCAACGCCTTCACCCAGTCCTTCGGTTCGGACGAGCTGGACGCCTCCACCCTGATGGTGCCCCTGGTGGGGTTCCTTCCCGCGGACGATCCCAGAGTGCTGGCCACGATCCACGCGATCGAAGAACGCCTCACCGATGCGCGGGGACTGGTGTATCGCTACCGGTCCCACGACGGGCTCGAAGGCGATGAAGGCACGTTCCTGCTGTGCACCTTCTGGCTGGCCCAGGCCCTGGCCCGGGCCGGGCAACCAGCTCGGGCGCGCATCGTCTTCGAACGCGCCGCCGCGTTCGTGAACGACGTCGGCCTGCTCGCTGAGGAGATCGATCCCGCCAGCGGGCAGCTCCTCGGAAACTTTCCCCAGGCGTTCAGCCACATCGGGCTTGTCAACGCCGCCTGGGCCATTTCTGAGGCCGAGCCCCGACAGCCGTCACCGGCTTGAGAGCGCCGTGGCGCGGATCCGTCGAGTCGGACTCCAACTTGAGGCGACCGCAGTGAGCTCCCTCATCGGTCGCCCGCGCACTATCCGATGGAGCTCGCGATCGGTGACAGTCAGTCCTGGCACCGCTGCACTCTCATGAGATCCTTCGACCCAACCCGTTCAAACTGGAGGCCACGTGCGCAGCGACATCAGTGAAGGCGGGACGTTCCCCGACTACGAGCTGGCCGATCAGGCCGGCAAGCAACGATCGCTGTCGGAGCTGCAAGGGGGCAACCCGATGGTGCTCCATCTGTCCCGGGGCGGCTTCGATCCGAAGGAGCACCAGTTCGTTCGGCACTTGGTCGACGCGTATCCGGAGTTTCGGAACGCGTACACCCGCCTGGTCCTCATCTCGACCGACAACCAGCTGAACATCAACGAGTTCCGGGATGCTCTTGGCGCCACCTGGCCGTTCCTGTCAGACCCCGATCGAACGATCCAAAGGGATCTCGACATCAAAGAGTTCACCGACGAGCCGCACGACCCGATGATCCCGCACACGTTCGTCCTCGAACCCGGGCTCAAGATCTTCAAGCTCTACAACGGCTACTGGTACTGGGGTCGCCCGACCGTGGCCGAGCTGCACGTAGATCTCCGAGCGGTCTTTCAGAAGATTCGACCGGATTTCGATCTGGCGGCGCCTGGGTTGCGGGAAGCTTGGGAACGAGGTGATCGTGATCAGTTCCTCGTCGACACACTCGAGGAGCCGATCCGGTACACCGAAGGCACGAGCGTCGGCGTCAAGCGCTAGCCACCGGGGATTGGGCTGACCGGTCGCGCCGAGCAGCCTTCGGTACCTACCTAACGGGACGCACGCGCCGGTTAGCGGGCGGCGACACGCGATCCTCTGCGTCTCGCCGCGGGGCTGACCCGAACGCCGACGAGGAGGGCTGTCAGGGGTGCACGGCGGTGGCCCGGGCGCGACAATCGCACCGAGCCGACGGAGGAGACCCGGATGAGCACGGTCGATCAACAGAGTCGCGAGACCGGTGGGGCGGCGGGCCGCGACTCGGCAGATCTGAAGCTCGAGGTTGTCGTCATCCCCGTTGCTGACGCCGACCGCTCGAAGACGTTCTACGCCGGCCTCGGATGGAGGCTCGACGCCGACTTCTCCTTCGACAACGGCTTCCGGGTCGTGCAGTTCACGCCACCCGGATCGCCGTGCTCCGTGCAGTTCGGCACCAAGATCACGGGCGCCAAGCCCGGATCTGCCCATGGCCTCTATCTGATCGTGTCCGACATCGATGCCGGGCGTGCCGAACTCGCACGTCGGGGGGCCACGGTGAGTCAGGTGTTCCATTCCGGAGTGCCGGGGGCGCAACTCGATCCGGTGGGGGCCAGTGGTCGGCGCAGCGGTCCGGATCCGGATCACAAGAGCTACAGCTCCTTTGCGACCTTCGAAGACCCGGACGGCAACGGCTGGCTGCTGCAGGAGGTGACCGACCGCCTTCCGGGTCGGCTCGATCCGGCCCTCACCTCGTTCACGTCTGCCGGTGACCTGGCCGGGGCCTTGCGGCGCGCCGCGGCGGCCCACGGCGAGCACGAAAAGCGCATCGGCAAGGCCGACCCGGATTGGCCCGACTGGTACGCCAGGTTCATGGTGGCGGAGCAAGCAGGCGACGAGCCGCCGTCGTGAGCGACTACGACGTCATCGTGTTCGGCGGCGGCGCGCCCGGCGAGCACTGCGCCGCGGCGCTGGCCGCTCGAGGGCAACGGGTGGCGATCGTGGAGCGCGAGCTGGTGGGTGGGGAGTGCTCGTACTGGGCATGCATTCCGTCGAAGACCCTGCTTCGCCCAGGCGAAGCGGTCCACGGGGCGCGAGCGGTCGGCGCGCACGCCGACGTCGACGTCGAGGCGGCGTTGGCGTGGCGGGACTTCATGGTGTCCAACTACTCCGACGCCGGCCAGGCGCAGTGGTTGGTGGACCGGGGCATCGACCTCGTGCGAGGCACCGGTCGCCTCGCCGGCACGGGTGTGGTCGAGGTCGAGGGCGTCCGGCACACGGCGGAGCACGTGGTCGTGGCCACCGGCGCGGATCCGATCGTGCCGCCCATCCCTGGTCTCCGGGACCTCGAGGGCGTCTGGGGGACCCGGGACGCCACGAGCATGAAGGAGGTCCCGCGCCGGCTGCTCGTGCTGGGCGGCGGGCCGGCAGGGATCGAGCTCGCGCAGGTGGTCCGGCGGCTTGGCGGGGAGTCCGTCATCGTCGAAGGCGCCGATCACCTGTTGCCGCGGGAACCGTCGCCATTGGGGGAGGCGCTCGGGGAAGGCCTACGCAAGGAGGGGATCGAGCTCGTCCTGAGCCGAAAAGCGACCGCGGCGCGGCGAGTGGGGACCGACTATGTGCTGGTTGTGGAGGGCGGCGAGGAGGTGCGGGGCGATCGGCTGCTCGTCGCGACCGGCCGGCGGCCGCGCGTCGACGGCATCGGACTCGAGTCGGTCGGTGTGACGCCGAATCCACGTGGCATCCCGGTCGACGAGTACCTGCGAGCAGGGGATCGTCTGTGGGCTATTGGCGATGTCAACGGCATCTGGCCGCTCACGCATGTGGGTGAGTACGAGGGCGACATCGTTGCGGTCAATATCACCGGGGATCCACGGCCGGCCAACTACGAGGCGGTCCCGCGTGCCACGTATACCGATCCGCAAGCGGCCGCGGTTGGTGCGACAGAGGCGAAGTACCAAGGCACCGCCAAGCTGTCCGAGGTGCCCAAGACTGCGACGTACACCCACGCGTATGCCGAATCGAACGGGTTCTTGACGTTGCTCAGCGACGGGACCCGTCTGACCGGTGCCTACGCGCTCGGACCAGAGGCTGGTGAGTGGATGCAACAGGCGACACTCGCGATCCGCGCCCAGATCCCGCTATCGGTGTTGGGTGACACGATGCAGCCCTTCCCGAGTTTCTCGTCGATCTTCGACTCGGCCCTCAAGGAGCTCAGCATGACGGTGGCGGACATGCCGCCCCCGGCGAAACCGATGGCCGCGCAGATGTCGAGCGTCTCGACGTCACCGTGACCCGCGGCTAGCCGAGCCGCTTGAGAAAGGGATTCATCGGAAGGAGTCGTCATCGATGGAACACCGCGGAAAGTCGAGGGATCGCGGAGATCGGTTGATCATCTCGAGCTCCGCGCTGCCCTCCGAGTCGAATGCGACGGCCGTCTTGGTGACACTAGGAGACGTGGTTCACTCGGAGTCCCCGTTGGCGGTGATCGGTGGCCAGTCGGCGGGCCACCAGTCTCCCTGTGGGTCGGTGGTTTGCCCGACCTCGATGATGTAACCGTCGGGATCTCGGATGTAGCAACGGATCTCGTACTGGTGCTGCTTCGGCGGCGTCAGGAACTGTGCACCCCGGGCGCTCCATTCGGCGTATACGGCGTAGATGTCTGCGACCCGGATGTTGAGGAAGCTGCTGACCCGGTCGGGGTCGCCTGGCGTTTCAAGGGTGACCGTGGGCTTGTCGTCGGTCGGGCCGCCGCCGGCATTGATGATGATGAAGCTGTTGGCGAGTGCGATATTGGTCGGCTCTGGGCCGAAGACCACCGTGCCGCCGAGGACCTCGGTATAGAAGCGCCGGGAGCGCGCGACGTCATCGGAGACGATGAAGTAGGTCACAACCATTCGCTCTGCGGGCTGCGTGGGTTCGGCCACTGCCACCTCCACTCGCTTGTGGCCCATGCCCCGCTTGCGGCGGGATCTGAGGCTTTCAGTCAACCAGGTCGCGACGCTTCGCTCGCCCAGCAAGCTGGAGTGCGTGATTTCTGGACGCACCTGATCGTTGCGAAGGAACGGTTCGTGTCAAAGACGCAGGCGCCTAGCGCGTTCAGGCGCATCTTCAGGGGCGATAGCAGCCTCACCCGCAAGGTCACTGCCGATGCACTA
>DATDGU010000164.1:0-3669 GCA_036521915.1 Acidimicrobiia bacterium
AGTGGCTGCGGGTGGGCCGGTGAGCACGTAGACCCCGGAGCTCTCGTCAAGGGCGCGGCGAACCCGATGCCATCGATCTTCGTCGCGATGCGGACAAATCTCCCCGTCGGCCCCAAGTGTCTGGGGAGAAGAGCTCGCGTAGTACCGCCTACCTGAACCTATACCAGTTAAGGTCGCTATTAGGGGGTCCAAGGGTCTGCACAATCGGTAACGGGAGACTCAGAGTGTTCGTTGAACGCACCGGGCTCACCCAAGAAGAGTGCCGTAGTACCCCTCGGCATTCGACCGGAGGGCGTCGCGAATGCCAAGATTCCAATCGACCGCAGCATGCCCGCGGTCGACGAGCTGGGCTCATTTGAGCAGACCCTGAAGACGCGCCTCGGCGACCGCAGATGGCCGAGACGAGACCCCCAGCTTCGAGTAGATGCTTTTGAGATGCGTTTTGACCGTGTTCACCGACATGAGGCATTCCTTTGCGATTTCTTGATTCGTCAGCAGCGTCGGAAGGAATCGCAGGACCGCAGCTTCGCGCTCGGTCATGACCGTCGAGGGTTGCGAGGGGATCCGCATTTGTGGTGGCGCACCCAGCGCAGCGGCCAGGTGGGACGCAGCCGGTGTGTGTCGGGAATCCGCAAGTGCACGAGCCCGTCGAATGACCTCCCTGCCTTCCTCGAGGAATGGGAGGGCGAAACCTTCAACCAGCGCCACGTCTATAGCGTTCGAGAGGTGGACGGTCGTCATGTCAGCGTTCTCCGCTTCGAGATTGGCCCGAGCCAGAAAGAGATGATGCGTTAGCCGATCTCGGGTTGCTGTCGGTTCGACCTCCGAGAGCGCGTCGATAGCGAGGGAGGGTCGGCGGCCCGCCAGCGAAAGGCGAGCATCGAGGAGCCAGCGCGACGCAAAATGCCGGGGAATCCGAGCGGTAAGCCTTCGTGCCTCGTCGGTCTCACCCGCTTCGATAAGCCAGCGCACGGCGAGGCAGTCGATGACGGTCGCGAGGCCGGTGCGAGGCCGACCGGCGATCAAGCAACGCATCTCGTCGATGAGATCGAGGGCTCTGTCGTAGTCGGCGCGAGCCCCAAGGAGCCGTACTCGGTCGCAACGTCCAAGGACCTGGTAGACGACCAGCTCGCTTTGTGGTCGCGTCACCCGGTCCAGATGTTCGAATATCTCTTCAGCTTGCGCGCTCTTGCCCCGATCAGCGAATACACCTCCCCTCGCCAGGAGGGCATCCAGGACCCCGGGGTGCGTTTTCATTTCGAGTACGGCAGCCGCTGCGAGGGCTTGTTTCGATCGGACCTCCGCTATCTCGAGATCACCATTACGCAATGCGATGCGCGCGTACACGGCGGGACCGAGCAGGAGTTCGGCGACCTCATCACCCAAAGGGCCACCGCGTAACGTGGCCTCGGCGTCGTCTGGGCGGTCAGCGAGCAGATACGCTCGGGCCAGGTTCGGTCGCGCCCTGTACCCGGGAAAGCCCAGGTTGTAGCCCCGCTCGAGGGCTGCAACCGCTCGTCGACCTGAATCGATACCACCCTGGGCCGCGCCGTTAGTGGTGAAAGCGAGGAGCATCATGGCATCGAGCAGGGCACGTTCCCGTGTATGCGCGTCGGGATCAGCATCGAGGATTCGCTGAGCTCGCGCAGCCCATGCGAGAGCCTCGTCGACACGGCCGAGAAAGAAGAGCATCATGCCGTACGTCAGCATGTGGCTTGGAGATTGGGTGACCAACCCAAGAGGGAGCAACTCGACCCAGGCTGCCGCACTACTTGTGTCGCCGCGGTCGTATCGGTCATACACCATGTCGGAAATGAGGACGAATGCCCTGTCGTTATCTCCGGCATGGAGGTAGCACCAGACTGCTCCGATGACATTCCTTCGAACGTCCTCGAGGAACTCTCCAGCCACTCGATACAACTTCGGCTTGATCCCTGGCATCGTCCTTTCGAGTTCGCCGCTTAGCACCTCAGCCAGCAGCGGGTGACAGCGATACCTCGTTCGGTCAGAGTCAAGCGCGACTATGAACTGCAACTCCGACTCCAGTCGGCGAAGGACTGCGGTACTGTCGTCACGACCTGTCACTGCGTTGCAGAGGTCCGCATCCAATTCGTCCAGTACGGAGCTGAGAAGAAGAAACCTTCGGTCCTCCTCGGTTTGGGGATCGAGGACGTCCGTGACGAGCAGGTCGGTTATCATTGCATTTCGGGCAGAAAATTCTCGTGTCGCTCTCCTCGGATCGCTGCTCTGCTGTATGGAGTTCGCCGCCAAGCGGAGCGCCGCAGCCCATCCGCCGGTCTGAGTCCACAACATCTCAACGTCGGAATCGCTGAGCTCGACGTCGCGCAGGTCACCGAGAAGAAGTTCGGTCTCTGCAAGAGTGAAATCAAGATCTCGCTGGCGGACCTCCGCGAGCACGAGCCGAGCTTTCCAGGCCGACCGGGGGATCGGGGGATCGGTACGACTCGTAAGGACGACCCGGACGTGATCGGGCAACGCTTCGAGGAACGTCACCAACTCCGCCCAGATCGCCGGATCCCTGATCTGGTGGACGTCGTCGAACACGAGGACGATGGGTTCATCCGATTCGGCCAGGTCCTCCAGCAGTTGGTCGAGGACTAGCCTGCGATCTGGGGTGGACCGCGCTGCAAGCTGCTCGGATCGGTCGCACGTGCCTGGCCTTGCTCGATTTGCAGCCGCCGCCAGCAGAAGGCAGAAGGGTCCAGGCTGGTCGTCGCGCTCGCTCAGAGTCACCCACTCACGGTCGATCCCGCCAAGAGATCGGTACCACTGCGCAACAGCCAGGGTTTTGCCCGACGCAGGCGCACCCGTGACGACAGTGACTCGCCAGTCCGAGTCGTCGAGCTGCTTGATCAGACGTGGTCGAGTGACCGCACGATCGGGGACGCGGGGGCAGCCAAACTTCGACGAAGCGATTGGTAGATGCTTCGAGGCTCGTTGCTTCGCCATCGCATCCCCCATCCTGAGTTCGAGAAGATCCGAATTGTCCAGGCGAGCGAGCTACGCTAGCGATTGAATCACCGCACGTCCACCGCGATTGCATCATCCAGTTCTCTCCAGGACAGCCTGGCCTTAGCGGGCGACGCGGAAGCCCAGGTTGCCGCTGGACGATGCGGGTTCATTGCCGACTCGGGCCGACACTCGGTAACGCCGACAGTACGAGGCATGGCAGAGGTATGAGCCCCCCCGCTCCACTCTGGTTGATCCCTCAGCGGGGCCTCGGGGGTTATCGCGCGGGCTGTTGGCGTACGAGTCCGGCGAGTACCAGTCCTCGCACCACTCCCACACGTTTCCGGTCACGTTGTAGAGCCCGAATCCATTCGGCCAAAAGGCGCCGACAGGTGCTGTCGCCAAGTAGCCATCTGCGCCGGTATTGGCAGCCGGGAATCGGCCTTGGAAGACATTCATCCGGTGTTGACCGTCCGGTTCGAGCTCGTCGCCCCAGGGGAACGGACCACGCGACCCGGCTCGGGCGGCGTACTCCCATTCCGCCTCGCTGGGCAACCTCGTCCCAGACCAGGCGCAGTAGGCCTGAGCGTCGTTCCATGAGATGTGGACGACGGGGTGGTCCAGCCGATTGTCGATCGTCGAGGTGGGTCCTTCCGGGTTTTGCCAGGTTGCACCTCGCACCTGTCGCCACCACTCGGC
>DATDGU010000165.1:0-2338 GCA_036521915.1 Acidimicrobiia bacterium
CTCGCGACCGGCGCGCTGGCCGGCTTCGAGGCGCTGCTGCGGTGGGAGCACCCGCACCGCGGCCTGCTCGTGCCGGCCGAGTTCGTCACGGTCGCCGAGGAGTCGGGTCTCATGCGCCCGATCGGCGAATGGGCGCGCGAGCAGGTCTGTCACACCGCGTCGGTCTGGCACCACGAGCACCCGGACTGGGGACCGTTCGTCACGAGCGTGAACCTGAGCGCCGCCGAGCTCGCCGACCCGCGACGACCATCGCCAAGACGGTCCTGGACTCCGACCTCGACCCCGCGCTGCTCTCGTTCGAGGTCACCGAGCAGGTCGTCCTACGTGACACGGCGAACACGCGGGCCCTGTTCCACCAGCTGCGCGAGCTCGGCGTGCGCCTGGCGCTCGACGAGTTCGGGGCGGGCTCGTCGCCGCTCGTGCACCTCAAGCAGCTGCCCGTCGACCAGGTCAAGATCGACCGCGGGTTCGTCCACGGGCTCGGCCTGGATCCGGTCGACGAGGCGATCGTCGAGGCGATCGTCGACCTGGCCGGGCAGCTCCGGCTCACGACTGTGGCCCTGGGGGTCGACACCGCCGCGCAGGCGGCTCGGCTCAAGGCCGCCGGCTGCGCGCGGGCTCAGGGCGACTGGTTCGCCTCGCCGCTGCCGCCCGTCCTCGCCCAAGCGTGGGCGACGCAGCACAAACCCGAGTAGCGCGGCGCCGCCGGCGCGTCAGGACGCGCTGCCGGGGAGGGTGCGCAGGATCGTCGTGGCCCAGCCGACGTCGGGCGGCCGCGCGCGGCGGTCGGCGAGCGCGTCGGGGACCTCGAGCTCGAGCCGGACGAGCGCGCCCCCGAGCGTCTTGCCCAGGTTGTCGGCGCGCAGCGACTGGGGACCGCCGCCGCCGAGGGCGTCGTGGAGTACGAAGTTGAGCGCGCGGACGTTCGGGGCCTCGTAGCGGTCCACCCGACCGTGAACGAGCGCGCCGAAGTGGGCCTTGACGCGTGCCGCCGTAACCTCGGCACGGACGACGGCGTAGACGGCGTCGTCGGGTGCGAAGAGCGCGACGTTGGAGATGTCGCCCTTGTCGCCGGCGCGGTAGCCGCAGCCCAGATCGTGGAGCGTGCGCCTCATCGCACCTCCTCCACCGACACGCGCACGTGCGCGTCGACCGCGGCCTTGTCGACGAGGGTGGGCCACAAGCCGAGCAGCTCCGAGGGGGTCGTGCCGCCACGGCCGACGCCGGTCATCCCGGCGGCCGGCCCGGACAGGGTGAGCGGGACGAGCTCGCGCCCGACGAGTGCTGCGGTCCGCGCGTCGGCGCAGCGCCACGCGGTGCGGAGCAGGACCTCCGGCGGCTCGTCGTGTGGTGGTGGGACGGTCGGGCCGCCGAGCGCGTCGACGCCGAAGCGCTCGAAGCGCCATTCCTCGACGGCCAGTCCGGCGCTGCGCACCCGCTCGGCGAAGATCGCGGCCGTGGCCGTGGCCTTCTCCGCCGCGTCGGGCCACGAGAACGCGACACGCGCCTCACCGGCCCAGCCCGCGTGGTGGGCGAGCAGCGCCTTGTAGGTCGACGTCGCGGGCTTGCCCCGCACGCCGGTGATGCGCACCCGGTCGTGGCCCTCGTCGTCGAGGGTGGCGGACGTGAAGTCGGCGACGACGTCGGGTGACAGGTAGGCGGCCGGGTCGTGCACCTCGTAGAGGAGCTGGTGGCGCACGGTGTCGAAGGTCACCTTCCCGCCGAGCGAGTCCGGCTTCGTGATGCGCGCCGTGCCGTCGGCCTCGACGTCGGCCACCGGGTACGGCAGGTCCCACGGGTGGGGCACGCTCGCCCAGTCCGTGCTCAGGTTCCCGCCCGCGCTCTGGCCGGAGCACTCGAGCAGGTGTCCGACGAGCGTGCCCGCGGCGAGGCGGTCCCAGTCGTCCCACGCCCAGCCGTGCGTGTGGACGAGCGGCGCGAGGAAGAGCGCCGCGTCCGCGACCCGCCCCGTGATCACGATGTCCGCGCCGGCGTCGAGCGCCTCGACGATCGGGCGGGCGCCCAGGTACGCGGCGGCGAAGAGCACGGGGCCCGGAAACGAGGCGTAGGGCGCGCCGGTGTCCAGGTGGGCGAGGCCGCCGTCGGCGGCGAGCGCGTCGAGGTGGGGCACCAGGTCGTCACCGAGCACGGTCGCGACGCGGACGCCCGAGACGCCGAGCTCGCGCGCCGTGTCGATCGCGGCGCGGGCCGCGGCGGTCGGGTTGATGCCGCCCGCGTTGGTGATGACCTTCACGCGTCCGGCCGCCACCGCGGGGAGGGCGGCGTGCAGGTACGCGGGGAGGTCGCGGGTGAAGCCGCGCGCCTCGTCGCGCTGACG
>DATDGU010000166.1:0-1879 GCA_036521915.1 Acidimicrobiia bacterium
CCGGCCCGCCACGACGCGTCGGTCGACGCGCCGGCGATGAGCCCGGTCGCGACCCCGGACATGCCCGGCATCGCGCCCGTCGCGGCGCACCTCGGCGTCCCCGAGTCCGCGCTGCTGAAGACCCTCGTGTTCGAGGTCACCGGCGACGACGGCGCCCAGCTCGGCGCCGCGCTCGTTCCCGGCGACCGGGACGTGAACGAGTACGCGCTCGCCGCGGCGCTCGCACCCCGCACGGTGCGGCTCCTGGACGACGAGGACTTCCGCGCCCACCCCGAGCTGCCCCGCGGCTATCTCGGGCCGCACCACCCGGCCCTGCGCCTCATCGTCGCCGACCCGTCCGTCGCGGCCGACCACGCCTGGGTGACCGGCGCGAACGAGGACGACACCCACGTGCGCCACGCCCTCGTCGGGCGCGACTTCACGGTCGACGTCTGGGCCGACCTCGCGGCGGTCGCGCCGGGCGACGCGTGCCCCCGCTGCGGGTCGGCGCTCGCCGTCGACCGCGGCATCGAGGTCGGGCATGTCTTCCAGCTCGGCACGAAGTACACCGAGCGCCTCGACGTCCGCTACCAGGACGACGCCGGTGAGCAGCACCCGATGGTCATGGGCTGCTACGGGATCGGCGTGTCGCGCATCGTCGCCGCGGTCGCCGAGGAGCACCACGACGACGCCGGGCTGACCTGGCCCGAGTCGCTCGCGCCGTACACCGTCCACCTCGTCGCGCTCGCCGGGCGCGGCGAGGCCGGCGAGGCGGCGAGCGCGGCCGCCGAGCGCATCTTCGACGGGCTCTGCGCCGCCGGCGTCGACGTCCTCTACGACGACCGCGACGCGAGCCCCGGCGTGAAGTTCGCCGACGCCGACCTGCTCGGCCTGCCGGTCCGCCTCACCGTCGGCGCCAAGGGTGTCGCCCGCGGGGTCGCCGAGCGCCGGGTCCGAGCGACCGGTGTCGACGACGAGCTGCCCCTCGATGCCGTCGTGGTCGCCCTCACGGGCGACGGGTAAACGGTCGGCCCGGCCGTCCGTGGCAGGGTGAACCGGATGACGCTCCCCGTCGCACCCCCGGTCTCACCGATGCTCGCCAAGCTCGCACGCGAGCTGCCGACGGGCGGGGGCTGGTCCTACGAGCCGAAGTGGGACGGGTTCCGCTGCATCGTGTTCCGCGACGGCGACGAGCTCGTGCTCGGCAGCCGCAACGAGCGCCCGCTCAACCGGTACTTCCCCGAGATCCTCGACCCGCTGCGCGCCGCGCTGCCCGACCCGGCGGTCGTGGACGGCGAGCTCGTCATCGCCACCGACCACGGCCTCGACTTCGACCTGCTGTCGCTGCGCATCCACCCGGCCGCGAGCCGCGTGGCGATGCTCGCCGACGAGACACCCTCGAGCTTCGTCGCCTTCGACGCGCTCGCCGACGGCGACGAGGACCTCCGCGAGCGGCCCTTCGCCGAGCGGCGCGCCCGCCTCGAGGCGATCGTCGCCAACGCCGCGCCGGTCCACGTCACGCCGGCGACCACCGACGCGGCCGTCGCGGCGCGCTGGTTCGAGGCCTTCGAGGGCGCGGGCCTCGACGGCGTCGTCGCGAAGGCGCTCGACTCGCCGTACCGGGCGGGGCAGCGCACGATGGTGAAGGTGAAGCACCAGCGCACCGCCGACTGCGTCGTCGCCGGGTACCGAACCCACAAGGACGGCAAGGGCGTCGGCTCGCTGCTGCTCGGCCTCTACGACGACGCGGGCGCGCTCCATCACGTCGGGGTGGCGAGCAGCTTCGCCGCGCCGCTCCGGGCCACGCTCGCCGAGGAGGTCGCCCCGTACCGCGCCGACGCGCTCACCGACCATCCGTGGCGCGTGTGGGGCGGCGCCGAGGGCGAGGCCACCCGCATGC
>DATDGU010000167.1:0-10649 GCA_036521915.1 Acidimicrobiia bacterium
AGCAGCTCGCCAGCAGTCGAGGGTCGACCGAGCAGAACTCGACCATCCCGCGGTTGTGGGCCCGGGCGACGCCGTACGCGAGGTCGAGGTCGTCGCCGTGCTCCCAGTCGCGCAGGCGCCGGTTGTGGAACGTGTTGAACAGCAGCTGGCTCGAGAAGCCGAGCAGGTCGAGCGCGCGGGGACGGTCCGCGGCGATGAACGAACCGGTCGCGGCGAAGTTCTTGCGGGCCATGATCTCCGCGGCCTCGTCCGCCCGGTACTCGGGCGAGGCGTGCCGGTCGGCGAGGCGGCGGAACGCGGCGTCGAGATCGCGCTGCTGCTCGGCCGGGTCGCCGGTCTGGCGCAGCTCGTTGCCGCCGGGGTAGCGCAGGGGCGGGATCCGGTCCCGGAGCGCGGGGTCGGCGTGGTCGCGCAGCCACGTCGGCGTCTCCATGAGGTGCGCGTCGGCGTCGTGGACGACCCGCCCGGTGCTGTAGGTCATCGTCACCCCCGCGCGTCGACGGCTCACCCGAGAATACAGCGACGACGGCGTCCCGTTCCGGGGCGCTGCGGCGCGCTGCCTACGATCTCGCGTGATGGTTGAGGTGCGACGCGCGACGCCGGCGGACCGGGACGGGCTCGCCGCGATGCTCACGCGCGCGTTCGACGACGACCCGGTCATGGCGTGGTTCTTCCCGCACGACGACCGCCGGGCGTCGCGCACCGAGGTGTTCTTCCGTCAGGTCGTCCTCGACGGCCCGTACGGGCGCGCCGGCGAGGTCTACACGATGGACGGGCTCGCCTCGGCCGCCATCTGGCTGCCGCCCGACAGGTGGCGCCTCGGCATCCTCGACCAGCTGCGGTTCCTGCCCGCGATCCTGCGGATCCTGCCGCTGCGCTCGCTCCCGAGCCGCCTCGCCGGGTTCAACCAGATCGAGGCGCGCCACCCGAAGGACCCACCCCACTGGTACCTCTCGACGCTCGGGACCGACCCCGACCAGCAGGGTCACGGGCTCGGCTCCGCGCTGCTCGCCGACCAGCTGCGACGCCTCGACGCCGACGCGCTCCCCGCCTACCTCGAGTCGTCGAAGGAACGCAACGTCCCGTTCTACGAGCGGCACGGGTTCGCCACCCGCGAGGTCGTCGACCTGCCCGACGGTCCCCGGCTCTGGCTGATGTGGCGCGACCCGAAGGAGCCGGGCGCAGCGGACGACGGCCTCAGCCGGTAAACGCCGGGGTCAGCGGGCAGACGCTCGGCGGCGGCGCGTCGCCGAGGACCGCGGCGGCCGCACCCTCCATCCCGTCGGCGTTGGGGTGCAGCGGCGCGGCCGGCGCGCTCGGGACGAGCGGCTCGACCCAGCGCACGCACGGCACCTGGCAGGCGTCGTGGCCGATGCTCAGCGTGTAGTCGTCGACGAAGCTCGCGCCGTTCGCGACGGCCTCCTGGGCGAGCATCGCGTTCAGCTGGTGCTCCTTGGCGCGCAGGTACGGGACGTCGCTTGGCGTGATCGGCACCTGCGGATAGCAGCCGTCGCCCGTCTCGGGGAGGATCGCGAGGTAGTTGACGACGTCGATCACCGCGCTCGGGGAGCGGGTGTGGATCCCCTGGATGACGGCGGCGACCTTCGGCGCGGTGGCGACGATGCGGTCGCTGATCTCGTCGTCGCCGGCGACGACCCAGCGGTCCTGGCACGGCGTCCCGGCGGGCGTCGCGCTGAAGCACGACGCGACGACGTCGGTGAACCCGGTGTCGTTGCCGCCGACCTCGAGCGTCACGAGCTGGGTCGTCGGGGTGAGGCGGTCGAACTGGGGCGGGTTCGGACCCGGCGTGACGTGCTGCGGTGACGTCATCGCGTCGGTGGTCGCGCCGCTGCACGTCGCATCCTGGAACGACGCGCCCTGCAGGGCCGCCGCGACGAGGCTCGCGTAGTTGTGGTCCGAGCGCAGGCAGCCGGCCGGCGTCGTCTCCTGGGTTGGGATCAGCGGTCCCGCGGCGTAGGAATCACCGAGGGCGACGTAGCTCGTCGGGTTCGGCGCCCGACGCGGTCGAGACCGGGAGGACGGCGAGCGGGGTGGCGAGCGCGACGCACACGAGGAGGCACCGCGCGGTCCGCCCGGTCGGGGTCACGCCTCATCATGGCCGGTCGGCGGGCGGGAGAGGCGGGGCTCGACGCCGGTCCGGGGGCGGCGGACCATCCGGGAACGTGAAGAACATCGTCTGGGTGCCGTACGCGACGAGGGTCGGCGGGTCCCACAGCTCGATCTCGACCGACGCGTAGCCGTCACCCGCGTGGCGCGCCCGCTTGCGCCCGAGGACCCACTCGGAGCGGGCGTCGCCGAGGAGGTGCACGGTGAGGTCCGCGCTCGGTGGCAGCCACCGCGGCAGCCCGCTGCCCATGCGCTCGCCGACGCCGCCCGGCATCGTGTCGCAGAGCGTCACCAGCGCGAGAGGATCGAGGATCCCCTCCGGCGTGTACGGCGCCTCGTTGAAGCGGTGCCACGCCGAGTGCTCCGACGTCTTCGGCGCGAACTCCTCCCACCAGGCGTGGCCGTCGACGCCGCGACCCTCGACGACGTCCCAGAAGTTGAAGTGCAGCTCGTCCTCGACACCGGGCCGTCGGTCCCGAAACGACGGGCACGACGCCGGCTCGGGTGGTGTCGGCGGCACGAGGTCGGTGAACTCGAAGCCGTCGCGCGCCGCGCCGAACACGGCGACCGAGGTGTGGCCCGCCGGGGCGCCGACGGAGCGGAGCGTCGCCGCGACCTGCGACATCGTGCGGCCCCGCCGGAGCACGGTGACGTCGATCTCGACCGGGCCGGGCTCGACCTGTCCCGCGAAGACCACGGTGATCGAGCGGAGCCGCTGCGCGGCGGCGTCGAGCTCGGTGCGCATCGCGCTCGCCGCGACCGCCGTGACGAGGCCACCGTGGGGAACGAGCGGGCAGTTCCACTCGGCGCCGATGACCGCGCCGTAGCGGCCCGGCACGTCGCCGTCGGCGTGCACCGCGAGCTGACGCTGGAAGGCGGTCACGGTCTCGACTCCTCGGGGGGGCGGAGCGTCAGCATGACCCGCGGGGATCCGCCGGCCGAAGCGGATATCGAGGCCGGGGTCAGATCTCGAGCGGCTCGTGCTCGATCTGCTCGACGAGCGCCGCGAGGCTCTCCTGGGGGATCCCGGCCCGCAGCTGGAGCATCAGCGAGAACGCCATGACCCCGGCCGCCGCGCCCGCGCCCGCGATCGAGCCGATCTCGACGCGCAGGAACAGGGCGTGACCGGCCACGGCGGTGACGACCGTGAACACGATGATGCCGATGAGCCAGCCGACCATGGCGCGGGCGTGACCGAGCAGGGCGATGAGCGCCTGCGCCAGCGTGAGGGCGAGGATGAAGAGCCCGCTGCCCGCGGCGAGGAGCGCGAGGTCGAGGTGGTTGAGGTGGAACTTGGATCCGAAGAGGATCTTCCCGACGAAGGGTCCGAGCGTCGCGCCGCCGATGACGCCGAGCACGCCGATCGCGACGACGACGACCACGAGGTTGCGCACCCCGGCGCGGAACTCGTCGTTGCGGCCCGCGCTCACGAGGCCCGCGAGCTTCGGCAGCAGCGCGGCTTGCACCGCCTGGAACAAGAGGATCGGGATCCGTGACAGGAAGAGCCCGACGATGAAGTCGGCGACGGCCGATCGCTGGGCGGACGTCGCCAGGATCTGCGCGCCGAGGAACGGCGCGTAGCTGAGCACCTGCGCGAACAACGACCCGAAGAGCAGGTAGCTCATGTTCGTGGACAGCTCGGACCACGGCGCCTCTGGGCCGGGCGGCATGAGGTCCCGCTGCCCGCGCATCGCGACCAACGTCGCCAGCGCCGGCGGGATGGCGAGGCACAGCCCGTACCACAACGGGTTCGAGACGCCGGCCGCGGCGAGGAACACGACGGGGATCAGCCGGATCGTGCCTTCGGCCGCCATGCTGACCCCGTACGCTCCGAAGCGGCCGTTTCCCGCGAAGACCCCGCGCGCGAGTAACTCGAATCCGTACGTGAACAGCGAGATCACGAGGCAGACGACGAGGCCGGTGTTGCCGGCGAAGAGGTTGGCGACGATCGGCGTGAACGCCGCCACGGCGATCGCGAGGATCGCCAGCGTGACCGCGAACGCCAGGCCGAGCGCCCCGGCGCGTTTGGCAACCGGACCGCCACCGATCCCGCGTACGCGACGCGCCGCGATGGCCCGGCCGACCTCCTGCTCGAGCGGCAGGAAGATGCCGGGCGCGAGCACGAAGACGAACACCCACAGCGCGTTCAGCGCCGCGTAGTCAGTCTTCGACAGCGCGCGGAACCCGAGGATCTGGAACCCGTAGGTCGTGACGCCGGCGACCATGAGGCCGGCCCCGACCGCGAAGGTGCCCTCGGGGAGTGGCTTCTGGGCCGCCTCGAGGAGTCGTTGTCCGCGTTGGGTCATGGTCAAGGCACGTCGGGGCGCTGGCCGCACGGCGGGCTCCGAAAGCATACGGAACCTACGCCGTCTCGCACGGAGTGGGACGCACGAGGCGGGTATCGACCCCAGCGTGGCCTGACCGGAGCCTTTACCCTGCCGGGCGTGCCGACGGTGCGTGTGAACGGCCTCGACGTCTACTTCGAGGAGCGCGGCCGCGGACCGCGCCTGCTGTTCTTCAACGGGTCCGGCGCCACGCTGGCGAGGACCCGTCCGATGCTCGATCCGTTCACCGAACGTTTCGACACGGTGGCGCACGACCAGCGGGGGCTCGGCCAGACCGGCATCCCGCCCGGCCCGTACCGCATGGCGGACTACGCGGGCGACGCCGCCGCGCTGCTCGACCACCTCGGCTGGGATCGCTGCCGGGTCATCGGGGTCAGCTTCGGTGGGATGGTCGCCCAGGAGTTCGCCGTGACGTGGCCCGAGCGGGTGACCCGGCTGGCCCTGTGCTGCACCTCGCCCGGCGGCGCCGGCGGGGCGTCGTACCCGCTCCAGCGCCTCGCTGACCTGCACGGCGCTGAGTACGCGGCCGCCCTCGCGACCCTGCTCGACACGCGGTTCACGCCGCCGTGGCTCGCGACGCACCGGGAAGACGCCGCGTTCGTCGAGATGCTCGCGACCCGGCCGGGCCGGCCCACCGCCGACGAGGCCCGTCGCGGCGAGGACGAGCAGCTGCGGGCCCGGAGCGGCCACGACGTGTGCGACCGGCTGCCGGTGATCGCGTGCCCGACGCTCGTGGCGAGCGGCCGCTACGACGGGATCGCGCCGCCCGCCAACGGTGAGGCCATCGCGTCGCGGGTCCCGGACGCCACCTTCCGCGTCTACGAGGGCGGGCACATGTTCTTCATCCAGGATCGGGCCGCGATGCCCGACCTCCTCGAGTTCCTCGCCGCCGACACGGGATGACGGGCGACGCCGCGACGCTCGGCGAGCTGTTCCGACGCGGCCGTCCCGCCGACCCGCACGCGGTGCTGCTCGAGGCGCCGGGCGACTCGCCGCTCACCTACGGGGAGGCCGACGCCGTGTCGGCGCGGTTCGCGCACGCGCTGCGCCACCTCGGCGTCCGGCCGGGCGACCGGGTGGCGGTGCACCTCGAGAAGAGCCCGTCGTTCCTGCTCGTCTACCTCGCGTGCCTGCGCGCCGGCGCGGCGCTGCTGCCCGTCAACCCGGCGGCGACCGACGCGGAGGTCGGGCACGTCGTCGCCGACGCCCGCCCGGCGCTGCTGCTCCACGACCCGGCGCGCCGACCGCCGACCGGTCCCGTGGCGCGCACGCTGGACGCCGCCGGGGACGGCGCGTTCGCCGAGCTCGCCCGCGAGCACGACGGCTCCTTCGAGGACGTCCCCCGAGCGGCCGACGACCTCGCCGCGGTCCTGTACACCAGCGGCACCACGGGCACGCCGAAGGGGGCGATGCTCACGCATCGCAACCTCGCCTCAAACGCCGCCACGCTGACGAAGGCGTGGGGCTTCCGGGCCGACGACGTGCTGCTCCACGCGCTGCCCGTCTTCCACACCCACGGGCTGTTCGTCGCCACGCACTGCGCGCTCACGTCCGGGTCGCGGATGGTGTTCCTGCCCCGCTTCGACGTCGACGCCGTCCTCGCCGCGCTGCCGCGCTGCACCGTGTTCATGGGGGTGCCGACCTACTACACGCGCCTGCTCGCGTCCCCGGCCCTCGACGCGGCGACGACGGGCCGCGTCCGCCTGTGCACGTGCGGCTCGGCGCCGCTGCTCGAGGGGACCCATGCGGCCTTCCGGGAGCGGACGGGTCACGCCATCCTCGAGCGCTACGGCATGACCGAGACGTCGATGATCACCTCGAACCCGCTCGACGGGCCGCGCCGCCCCGGCACGGTCGGGCTGCCGCTGCCGGGCGTCGAGGTGCGCGTCACCGACGACGGCGGGGACGCGGCGCCGACCGGGACGGTCGGCGGCGTGGAGGTGCGCGGCCCGAACGTCTTCGACGGCTACTGGGGCCAGCCGCGCCGGCCGCCCGCCCTCTTCACGGTCGACGGGTTCCTTCGCACCGGCGACCTCGGCTGCGTCGAGGACGACGGCTACCTGCGCCTCGTCGGTCGCTCGAAGGACCTCATCATCAGCGGTGGGCTCAACGTGTACCCGATCGAGGTCGAGGCCGTGCTCGACGCGCTTCCCGGCGTGCAGGAGAGCGCGGTGGTCGGCGTCCCCGACGCCGACCTCGGCGAGCGTGTGGTCGCGGTCGTCGCCGCCGAGCCGGGCGCGGGCGTCGACGACGACGAGCTGCGCCAAGCCGCGCGGCGCCGCCTCGCCGGGTACAAGGTCCCGAAGGCCGTGCACCGGGTCGAGTCGCTGCCGCGCAACGCCATGGGCAAGGTGCAGAAGGCGCAGCTGCGCGCGACGTACGGGACCCCGCGCGCGCCGGAGCGCTGACGTGGACCCGGTGCGGGTGAGCGAGGACCCGCCCTTCGCCGAGGGGCCTGTGTGGTGCCCCGGCGCGGGGTCGGCCGGCGGGACCCTCGTGTGCACCAGCGTGTCGGCCGGTGCGCTGTACCGCGTCGACCCGGCGAGCGGCGCGTGCGCGCCGATCGCCGACGTCGGCGGTGGCGCGAACGGCGCCGCGCCGGCCGCCGACGACGGCTTCGTGGTCACCCAGAACGGCGGCCTCGACTTCGAAGCGATCGGCCTCTTCGACGATCCGCCCTCGACGCGCGCCGCACCGCCCGGGCTGCAGCGGGTGGCGCCCGACGGCACAGTGACCTACCTGGCGTCGACCGGGCTCCAGGCGCCGAACGACCTCGTCGTCGACCCCGACGGGACGGTGTGGTTCACCGACCCGCCGCCCTGGCCGCTGCCCGACGCGGCGCGCGGCCGCGTGTGGGGCTACCACCGCGACGGCACCCTGACACGCGTCGCGGACGGGCTCTGGTACCCGAACGGGATCGCCCGCGAGCCCGACGGCACGCTCGTCGTCGTGGAGAACGGGCTCATGGGGCGACCCCACGCCGGGCTCGTCCGCCTGGGCGCCGATGGGCCCGACCGCTTCGTCGACCAGACGGGCGACGGCTTCTGCCTCGACGAGGACGGGCGCTTCTACGTCGCCGGCGGGCGTCACGGGGTCACCGTGCTCGAGCCGGACGGCCGGACGGTCGAGGTGCTGCGCCTCCCGGGATCGGGCGTGACCACGAACTGCTGCTTCGGCGGCGCGGACCGCCGCACGCTCTTCGCCACCGATGCGGTGCCCGGCGGGGTCTGGGCCTGGGAGGGCCTCCCGACCGCCGGCCTCGCCGTGGACGCCTGGCCGCCCCCACCCGTCGCCTGACCTGCGGGTCGCCGCTCGCGCCGACGTGGCACGCTCGCGGGGGCGGAAGCGAGCAGGGGAGCGCGGGTGTTGCTGCGAGGAACCACGATGGTGGTGTCAGGGGTCGGCCCCGGCCTTGGCCGCGAGATCGTCGCGGTCGCGCTACGCGAGGGCGCCTCGGTGATGATGGGCGCCCGCCGCGAGGAGAACCTCGAGGCGATCGCGGGTGAGCTGGACCCGTCCGGCGAGCGCGTCGCGTGGCACCGCACCGACATCAGCGACCCGGTGGCGGGCGCGGCGCTCGTCGACGCGGCCGTCGAGCAGTTCGGGCGCCTCGACTCGCTGGTGAACTGCGCCGCCCTCGACACCGTGTTCGGCGGGCTCGAGCACGCCGACTTCGACGCGTGGCGCCAGACCTTCGACGTGAACGTGTTCGGCACCCTGCGCGTCTGCGAGGCCGCGATCCCGCACCTCAAGGAGCGGGGCGGCTCCATCGTGTTCATCGGCTCCCAGGCCACGTACTGGCCCCAGCTGATGCAGATGGCGTACGCGTCATCGAAGGGCGCGCTCACCACCGCGATGTACTACCTCGCGAAGGAGCTCGGACCCGCGAAGATCCGGGTGAACACGGTGGTCCCGACGTGGATGTGGGGCCCGCCCGTCGAGGGCTACGTCGACATGACCGCGAAGGGCACGGGCGTGTCGCGTGACGAGGTGATCGCCGGCATCACCAAGAACATGCCGCTTGGCGAGATCCCGGCGGACGAGGACGTCGCCGAGGTGGTCGCCTTCTTCGCGTCGGATCGGGCGCGGATGGTGTCGGGCCAGGCGCTGTTCGTGAACGCCGGCGAGTTCCCGCACTGACCGAGGACGGTCAGCCGAACTGCTTGTTGTAGTCGACGGTCCGCCACCGCTCGGGCCGGATGCGCACCGTGACCTCGTCGGCCGCGGTGTCGGCGGTGGCCTCGAGGTAGAGGGCCCCCATCTCGGCGCCGAGGTAACGCTCGGCGATCGCCCGCCGCTCCGCCTCGTCGGCGTGCTCCTCGACCGCGACGACCGGGCCCTCCACGCTCACGTACTGGTAGGGCGCACGCTCGGTTTGTGCGCACAGGCTCACGCGCGTGCCCGATTCGAGCAGCTGGGCCTTGCGGGACCCGCGGGCGGTCATGACGGTGACGAGCCCGCCGGCCTCGTACGCGTACCAGACGGGCACGGTGAGCGGGCCGTGGCCGGGGTCCGTGATGCCCAGCACGCCGATGTGCACATCGGCGAGGAACGCCTCCCGCTCCTCGACCGTCATCGCCAGGCTCACCCGACGACCGTATCGCCGCCGGCCCCGTCGGTCACGGGCTCATCGGAGCGAGCAGGTCGCGCGTGATCGCGCCCAGGTCGGGCGCGCCGCAGAACCGCATGGCGCGGGTGAGGTCGCGCATGAGCAGGTCGAGCACGGCGGCGACACCGTCCTCCCCGTCGATGGCCAGGCCCCACACGACCGGCCGTCCGACCAGCACGGCCCGCGCCCCGAGCGCGAGCGCGCGCAGTACGTCGACGCCGCTGCGGATCCCGCCGTCGACGTAGACCTCGGCGTCGTCGCCGACCGCGTCGGCGATCTCGGGCAGCACGTCACCGGTGGCGACGCAGCCGTCGACGAGGCGCCCCCCGTGGTTCGACACGGCGATGCCGGCGGCGCCGGCCGCGACGCACGCGCGTGCGTCGTCCGCCCGCAGGACGCCCTTCACGACCACGGGCAGCCCGGTCCAGTCGCGGAAGAGGGCGAGGTCGTCGGCCGTGACGGTCGGGTCGAAGTCGGCGAGCGCCGCGAGCAGGTCGGCATGGGTCTCGCCGGGCGAAGCGAGGTTGGGGAACGGGAGGCCTGGTGGCGCGGGCGCGGCGCTGCGACGGTCGACGGGGACCGCGGCGCCGTCGACGCTGACGACAATCGCCCGGTAACCCGCGTCACGCGTCCGCTCGGCGAGCGCCCGGGTCCGGCCTCGGTCGCGGAGCAGGTACATCTGCGCCCAGCGCGGCGCGTCGGACGCGGCGGCGGCGACGGCCTCGACCGAGCGGCTCGCGGCCATGGACACGATCATCAGCGAGCGCGCCCGGTGCGCCGCCCGCGCGGTGGCTTCCTCGGCGTCGGGGGACGCCAGCTGCTGCATGGCGGTCGGCGCGACCAGCACCGGCGCGCGCACGGCCGCGCCGAGGACGGTCGTCGCCGTGTCGACGTCGCCGACGTCGCGCAGCACGTGGGGGACGAGGGCCCATCGCGCCCACGCGGCGAGGTTCGCGCTGCGGGTCCGGTTCTCGTCCGACCCGCGGCGGATGTACTCGGCGGCGCCGGGCGCGAGGCGGGCCGTGGCGAGCGACTCGAGGTCGTCGAGCCCGGTGACGGGGCTCATCCGGTGCGCGCCGATGCCCGGGCGCCGGCGGGTCGGCTCACCGGGCCAGCCGGTCGGGATGGCGGGCCTCCACGAGCCGGCGCATGCCGGTCTGCCAGGGCACCTGCGTGGCGCCGAGCACCTCGTGCATGCGGGTGACGTCAGCCCACAGTGGCGTGGGCGCGGTGTCGGAGTACACGAAGCGGGGCGCGACGCCGACGAGCTTGCCGAGGAGCTCGCAGTACTCCTCGGCGCTGACGGTCTCGCTGCCCGCCCAGTTCACGACGAGGGGCGGGACCTGCCCGACGAGCAGGGCGCGGATGCCCAACCGGACGTAGTCGTCCTCGTAGATCGGGTTGTACCGGTTCGGCGCGTCCGGGTGGAGGCGGAGCTCGCGGCCGGCGACGAGCCGGTCGAGGCGGTCGGCGGGCGCGCCGCCCATCGGCCCGTAGGTCGAGAAGATGCGGATGATCGTCGTCGGGACGGCGTGCTGCTCGGCGGCGAACGCGACGACCGACTCGGC
>DATDGU010000168.1:0-2639 GCA_036521915.1 Acidimicrobiia bacterium
GGCGGTCGGCGGCGCCGGGCAGCGCGAACTGGGCGGCGCCGAGCCCGGCGACGAAGTAGCCGCGGCGCACCTTCCCCGTCTCCTCCATGGCGCGCAGCGTCGGGTAGACGGCGGCGAAGCCGCCGGGGGATCCCTCCGCGCGGACGGCCTCGCGGGTCACGACGCCGTGGCGCTCGAGGAGCTGGCGGGCGCGTGCGACCGTCCGCTCGGTTGCGGCCGGCGCCGGGCTCGTGAGCGCGTCGACGAGCGACCACCGCCCCGCCGCGGCCGGTGGGCCCAGCCGGCTGAGGGGTCCCGGGTGCGGCTTCCCGCGCGGCGCGCGGGTCCGTCCGCCGAGCCGGGCGCGGAGCGCCGCCAGCCCGTCGTTCGTCACCTCACCGGCCCACACGAGGTCCCACAGGGCGTCGAGCACCGTGCGCTCGTCGACCGCGCCGACGGCGCGGAGCACCTCGGGCCAGAAGGACGCGCCGTGCGCCCGGAGGTGCGAGCGGATCGCGTCGGCGAGCTCGCCCGTCGGTGCGTCCTCGGTGGAGGTCGGTGCGAGGAGGGCGGCCTGGTCGCGGAAGGCGAGCACGACGCGTCCGTCGCTCGTGCCGATCGGCCCGTCGCCGATCCACACGACGTCGCCGCTGGCGCAGAGCTCGTCGAGCATCGCCGGCCGGTACGCCTCGACGCGCGCGGCGAGCACGTCGCGCTCGAGCACGGACGCGGGGATCGATGCGCCCTGGAGCTGGCTGACGGCGTCGACGAGCGCGTCGAGGCCACGGCGACGACCGGTGATGCCCTGCCAGGCGAGGCCGAACCGCGCGAGGACCTCGGCGTCGACGGGCTCGATCTCGGCGCGCAACGCCGCGAGGGACCGGCGACGCAGCCGACGCAGGACCTCGACGTCGCACCACTCGCGGCCGCTGCCGCCGGGGCGCAGCTCGCCGCGCACGAGGCGTCCCGTCTGCTCGAGGCCCTCGAGCGTCTCGCTCGTCTCTCGTGCGGGCAGGCCGAAGCGGCCGGCGGCCTCGGCGGTCGTGAAGGGCCCATGCATGCGGGCGTACCGGCGCATCAGGTCACCGAGGGGATCCTCGACCGGCGCGGTGAACACCGCGGGCAGCCCGACGGGCACGGTGGCGCCGAGTGCGTCGCGGTACCGCGCCGCGTCCTCGGCGGCGACGACGCGGGGCTCGCCCGCGACCGTGATCGGGATCGCCCGACGGTCCGCGGTGAGCGCGGCGACGAGCGGGGCGGCGTCGCCCTCGACGCGGGCGTCGAGCTCGGTGATGGTGAGGTCGCCCAGCTCGACCAGGAGGCCGTGGACGTCGTCGGCGTGACGGGCGCGCCGCGAGCCGGGCGCGAGGCGAGCGAGCTCGAGCTCGACCTGCTCGACCGCGCCGGCGTCGAGGAGCTCCCGCAGCTCGTCGCCTCCGAGGAGCTCGCGCAGGAGGTCGCGGTCGAGCGACAGCGCCGCGGCGCGCCGCTCGGCCAGGGGCGCGTCGCCCTCGTACATGTAGACGGCGACCCAGCCGAGGAGCAGCGACTGCGCAAAGGGCGACGCGGTGCGGGTGTCGACCGCGACGACCTTGATGCGGCGGGACTGGAGGTCGCCGAGCACGCTGCGCAGCGCGGCGAGGTCGAACACGTCGCGCAGGCACTCGCGGGAGGCCTCGAGCACGATCGGGAACGTCGGGTACTGGGCCGCGACCTCGAGGAGGTCGGCGGCGCGCTGGCGCTGCTGCCAGAGCGGCGTGCGCTCACCGGGACGGCGGCGGGGCAGGAGCAGCGCCCGGGCGGCGGCCTCACGGAACCGGGCGGCGAAGAGCGCGGTCCCCGGGAGCTGGCGTGTGACGAGCTCCTCGACGTCGTCGGGGTCGAGGAGCAGCTCGTCGGTCGGGATCGCCTCGATCGCTTCGGGCAGGCGCAGGATGATGCCGTCGTCGCTCCAGAGGACCTCGACGGGTGACCCGAGCCGGTCCGCCAGCCGCGCCTCGAGCGCGAGGGCCCACGGGGCGTGCACGCGTGCGCCGAAGGGCGTCAGTACGCAGACCCGCCAGTCGCCGATCTCGTCGGGGAAGCGCTCGACGACGACGGTGCGGTCGTCGGGGACGACGCCCGTCGCCTCGCGCTGCTCCTCGAGGAACTGCCACAGGTTGTCGGCCGCCCACGCGTCGAGCGCCGACTCGTCGCGCAGCCGCGCCCGGGCGGCGTCGGCGCCGGCGGCGCCGAGCTCGCGGACGGTGGCGCCGAGGGCCCGGCCGAGCTCGAGGGGACGGCCCGGCTTGTCGCCGTGCCAGAACGGCATGCTCGCGGCCTCGCCGGGCGCCGGCGTGACGATGACCCGGTCGTAGGTGATCTGGTCGATGCGCCACGTGGAAGCGCCGAGGACGAAGCAGTCGCCCGGGCGGCTCTCGTAGACCATCTCCTCGTCGAGCTCGCCGACCCGGGTGCCCTCGGGGAGGAAGACCCCGAAGAGCCCGCGGTCGGGGTTCGTCCCGCCGTTCACGATCGCGACGTGCGCCGCGCCCTCGCGGGCTCGCACGCGCCCGGTCACGCGGTCCCAGACGAGGCGCGGGCGCAGGCCCGCGAACTCGTCGCTCGGGTAGCGACCGGTCAGGAGGTCGAGCACGGCGGTGAGCGCGTCGTCGGGCAGC
>DATDGU010000169.1:0-19750 GCA_036521915.1 Acidimicrobiia bacterium
GCACCGCGTCACCGCGCCGACTCCACGCGACGCACGCCACCTCGCCCTCGAGGAGCGCGGCCACGTCGTCGTCGCGGCCGGCGTCGAGCAGGGCGCCCGCGGCCAGCCCCGTGGACGCGAAGGGGGCGGGCGCGACGTGACGCCCGATCTGCTCGAGCAGCACAACGAGCTCCACGGTGCCGAGACCGAGGCCGCCGAGCGGTTCCGGTACGGCCACGCCGGTCCAGCCCTGCTCGAGCATGGCTCGCCACAGCGCGGGGTCCGACCCACCGCCGGTGTCGACGACCGCGCGCACGTGGGTGCTCGACGCCAGGTCGTCGAGCACCTCGCGAGCGCCGTCGCGCAGCGCCTCCTGGTCGTCGCTGAGGGCGAAGTCCAAGCGGCGGACGATATCCCGAGGGGCGACCCCGAGGCGGTCGCGTCAGGAGGCTCGGGGATCGCGCAGGACGAGCTGGAACTCGCCGCGGAGACGCTGCGCCAGCGCGTGCGTGAGCATCTGCTCGAGGAACTCCGGGGGCAGCACGCACTCGAGGCAGTCGACGTCGCTGAGGTCCAGCGCGACCTCGACGCGGGCTGTTGCGGGGTCGGCCGCGACGACCTCGAGCCGGGCGCCGTCGGCGCGAACCAACGTGTCGAGCTCCTGCACCGCCTCGTCGACGGCCTGTGTGTCCATCATGTGAGCGACGGGACGCCACCGGCCCGGCGGCGCTGACCCGATCGTTAGAGTCTTCTCGGTCGATATGTCGATGACAAGCTCCCAGCGAGCCGAGCCGCCGGGCCGGCTCGACCTGTCGGACGCCTCGCCCGAGGCGCTCCTCGAGCTCTACGCGTCCCACGGGTGGGGCGACGGGCTCCCGCTCGTGCCCCCGACCCCCGACCGGGTCGACGCGATGCTCGCCGAGACCAACGGTGATCCGGACGAGGTGCTCGGGGTCCTGCCGCCCCGGTTCGGGAAGGCGACGCGCCACATGGTCGCCATCAACGCGGTGCTGGCCGGCTGCACCCCCGACGTCATGCCCGTGCTCGTCACCGCCGCCCGCGCGCTGGCCCAGCCCGAGCTCAACCTGCGGGGCGTGAACGCCACCACCCATCCGGTCGCGCCGCTGCTGATCGTGCACGGCGAGATGGTCGAGCGGTGCGGTTTCAACGCGGGCATCGGCGCGTTCGGTCCGGGGAACCGCGCGAACGCGACGGTCGGGCGCGCCGTGCGGCTCTTGCTCCTGCACGTCGCGGGCGCCCGCCCGGGCAACGGCGACGCGGCGCAGCACGGCCAGCCGTCGAAGTACTCGTACTGCGTCGCCGAGAACCTGCCGGCGAGCCCGTGGGAGGCGTACCCGCGTTCGCGCGGCGTCCACACAGCGTCGGCGATCACGATCCACTGCGGCGAGAACCCGCACAACGCCCATGACATGGAGAGCGGGCGGCCCGGGCCGATCTTGGACAAGGTCGCGTCGGCGATGACGTCGCTCGGCCAAAACGACGCGTGCATCGCCTACGGCGAGTACTTCATCCTGCTCGGGCCCGAGCACGCCGCGACGATCGCCGCCGCGGGATGGACGCGGCGAGACGTCTCCACCTATCTGTACGAGCGGGCGCGGATGCCGGCCGGTTGGTTCCGCCAGCAGTTCGAAAGCCGGGCCTGGTACCCGTGGATGGACGCCGTCGACGATGCGTCGCTCCTCCCGATGACCGGCCATCCCGACAACATCCGCGTCCTGGTGGTGGGCGGTCCCGGCAAGCACAGCTGCGTCGTCCCCAGCTGGGGGATGACCGCGTCCGTCACGCTCCCCGTGGAGGGCTGATGCAGATCTACGCGCCCGATGGCGAGCCGGGCCCGGCGCCCGCGACGCTCGCACCCTCTCCCGCGGTGCTGAGCGGCGCGCGGATCGGCGTGCTCGACAACGGGAAGCCGAACGCCGGCCTGCTGCTCACACGGGTCGGCGAGCAGCTCGCGGCCCGCACCGGCGCGGCGCTGGCGCTGGTCACCGAGAAGGGCCCCGGGGCCAACGCGGCCACCCCGTGCACCCCGACGGTCATGGACCGCCTCGTCGCCGACTGCGACGTCGTGCTCACCGGGTCCGCCGACTGCGGCAGCTGCACGTCGTGGAGCGTCCACGACACGATCCAACTCGAGCAGCTCGGTCGCCCGACCGTCGTGGCGACGACGACCGACTTCGTCGACCTGACCCGCCGCGTCGCGACCGGCTTCGGGGTGCCCCAGGCCCGGATCGCCGTGTTCCCGCACCCGCTCGGCGGGACCGATGATCTGACGATCCGCGCGTGGGCCGACGCCGCACTCGACGAGGTGCTGTCCCTGCTGACGACCTGACGCGCGCGACATCGCCCGCGACACCGCCGTCAGGATGGCGGAGGGCCGCCGCTACGCTGAGCGCGAGTCCCGATCGAGGAGCGCGCCGTGACCGACGAGAAGCCCGCGTACCTGCACCACGGCGACACCGAGGTCGAGCTTCCCGTCGTGCGGGGCACCGAGGACGAGCTGGGCATCGACATCTCGAAACTGCGCGCCGAGACCGGGCTCGTCACGCTGGACTACGGCTTCGTGAACACGGGGTCGTGCGAGTCGGCGATCACGTTCATCGACGGCGAGCAGGGGATCCTGCGCTACCGCGGCATCCCGATCGAGGCCATGGTGTCGGGGCACTCCCCGTCGTTCCTCGAGACCGCGTACCTCCTCATCTACGGCGAGCTGCCGACACGCGCCGAGCGGGACGAGTTCAGCCGCTCGATCCGGAAGCACACGCTGCTGCACGAGGACGCGAAGCGGTTCTTCGACGGCTTCCCGCGCAACGCCCACCCGATGGGGGCGCTGTCGTCGGTGGTGAGCGCGCTCTCGACCTTCTACCCGGACAGTTCGAACCCCCACGACCCCGACCAGGTGCAGCTGGCGATCGTGCGGCTCATCGCCAAGCTGCCCACGATCGCGGCGTACTCATACAAGAAGTCGATCGGCCAGCCGTTCCTGTACCCGAACAACGAGCTGGACCTCATCGAGAACTTCCTCACGATGATGTTCGCCGTCCCGTCGGAGCCCTACCAGGTGAGCCCGACGGTCGTGCACGCCCTGAAGATCCTCCTGATCCTCCACGCCGACCACGAGCAGAACTGCTCGACGTCGACGGTTCGCCTCGTCGGCTCCAGCGAGGCGAACCTCTTCGCGTCGGTGGCCGCCGGCATCAACGCGCTCTGGGGCCCGTTGCACGGCGGCGCCAACCAGGCGGTCATCGAGATGCTCGAGGCCATCCGCGCGAACGGCAACGACGTCGATGCGTTCGTCGCGCGGGCGAAGGACCCGGACGACCCGTTCAAGCTCTCCGGTTTCGGCCACCGCGTCTACCGCAACTACGACCCCCGGGCCCGGATCATCAAGGAGCAGGCGCACCGGGTGATCGAGGAGCTCGGGCGCATGGACGACCTCCTCGACCTGGCGCTGCGCCTCGAGGACGTGGCGATCTCCGACAGCTACTTCGTCGAGCGCAAGCTCTACCCGAACGTCGACTTCTACTCGGGCCTCATCTACCGGGCGATGGGCTTCCCGACCCAGATGTTCCCCGTCCTGTTCGCGCTCGGGCGCCTGCCCGGCTGGATCGCGCACTGGAAAGAGATGATGGAGAGCCCCCTCACGAAGATCGGGCGTCCCCGCCAGATCTACGTAGGTCCGGTCGAACGGGAGTACGTGCCGATCGACCAGCGCGGGTGAACCTCGCGCCGACCGGCGACGAGCAGCGCCTCCGCGACGACGTTCGCGCCTGGCTCCGCGAGCACCTGCCGTGGGAGTACGGCAAGGGGCTGCCGCCCCGCTTCGACGACCTCGGTGAGGAGGTCGCGTTCCTGCGCACCTGGCAGGCCCAGCTCGCCGCCGGGCGCTGGGTCGGCGTCGCGTGGCCTGAGGACTACGGCGGCCGGGGCGCCGGCCCCGTCGAGCACTTCATCGTCACCGAGGAGCTGGCCCGCGCCCGCGCGCCCGAGCTGGTCGGCCGCATCGGGATCAACCTCGTCGGGCCGACGCTGCTCGCCCACGGGACGCCCGAGCAGCGGGAGCGCTGGCTGAGCCGGATCCTCCCCGCGGAGGAGCTGTGGTGCCAGCTCTTCAGCGAGCCGGGCGCGGGCAGCGACCTCGCGTCGCTCACGACCCGCGCGACGCCCGTGGAGAGCGGATGGGTGCTGAACGGCCAGAAGGTGTGGACGAGCTACGCGCAGTTCGCCGACTGGGGGCTCTGCCTGGCGCGCACGGACCCGGACGTCCCGAAGCAGCGGGGCATCTCCGCGTTCGCGGTCGACATGCGCGCCGAGGGCGTCGAGGTGCGGCCGCTGCGCCAGATCACCGACGAGACCGAGTTCAACGAGGTGTTCTTCAGCGACGCGTTCGTCTCGTCCGACCGGCTCGTCGGCCCGTTGAACGAAGGCTGGCGCGTCGCGAACTCGACGCTGACCCACGAGCGCGGGATCAACCCGCGCCAGCTCGTCATCCACCTCCAGCTCGTCGACGAGCTGCTCCGCATCGGACTCGAGCAGGGCGCCTGGGGCGACGACCGACTGCGCCCGCGGCTCGCCCAGGCCGCCGTCGAGGTGCGGCTGTTCCAGCTCGCCAACTGGCGGAGCCTGTCGCGCCTCGCGCACGGACGCGAGCTCGGGCCCGAGGGCAGCGCGATGAAGCTCGCGTGGAGCGAGATGAGCAAGCGGCTCCACGACACGGTGATGGCCGTGCTGGGCGCCGCCGCTCCCCTGTGGCACGGCGCGGCGGACAACCCGGGCGACGGTGCGTGGCAACGCTCGTGGCTCTACTACCAGGCGTCGTCCATCTGGGCCGGCACGAACGAGATCCAGCGCAACATCGTCGGTGAGCGCGTGCTCGGCCTGCCCCGGGAGCCGTCCCGGCACGCCTAACGCGCCGCACACCGCCCGAGCCGCCGGGCCGCCGCTGGCATGATGTTCTCGTGGACTTCGAGGTGATCCGGTACGCCGTCGACGGCCCGGTTGCGACGATCACGTTGCACCGGCCCGAGGTGGCGAACGCCCAGAACAGCCAGCTGCTCGACGAGCTCGACGCGGCCCTGGACCGGGCGGACGCCGACGACGACGTCCGGGTCGTCGTCCTCGCCGGCGACGGCAAGCACTTCTCCGCTGGGCACGACCTGAAGGAGATCCTGAGCGGCGCCGACGAGTGGGCCCGGATGCGGGCGACGCCCGAGGGGAAGTGGCGCCACGAGCAGGTCATGTACTTCGACCGCTGCGTGAAGCTGCGCGACTTCCGCAAGCCGACCATCGCGGCCGTGCAGGGCGCCTGCGCCGCCGCCGGGCTCATGCTCGCCTGCATGTGCGACCTCATCGTCGCGGCCGACAACGCCCGATTCTCGAACCCGGTCGCCCGGATGACGGGCGTGGGCGTGGAGCTGCTCGTCGAGCCGTGGGAGCTCGGACCCCGCAAGGCGAAGGAGTTCCTGCTCTGCGCCGAGACGATCGACGCCGCCGAGGCGGCGCGGCTCGGCCTCGTGAACCGGGTCGTCCCGACCGCCGAGCTCGCCGACGCGGCCCGGGCGATGGCCGACCAGGTCGCGCTCGTCCCACCGGTGACCGCTCAGGCGATCAAGGAGTCGATCAACCGCATGCTCGACCTGGCGGGCCAGCGCGACTCCTGGCGCTACCACTTCATGATCCACCAGTTCGTGAGCAACACCGCGACCGCGCTCGCCGCCAGCGACGCCCGCACCAAGGGCGGCATGGACGCGGTGAAGCGCGAGCAGGCAGGTCGATGACGGGACCGCTGGACGGTGTGCGCGTCCTCGATCTCGGCACCCGGATCGCCGCGCCCTTCTGCGCGGGGCTGCTCGGCGAGCAGGGCGCCGAGGTGATCAAGATCGAGCAGCCCCGCCGCGGCGACTTCATGCGAGAGATCGGGCCGTTCATCGACACCGAGGACGACAGCCCCGGCTACTCGCTCTTCTGGGCGGTCGAGGGCCGGGGGCGGCGCAGCATCACCCTCGACCTGCGCGACGCCCGCGGCCAGGACCTGTTCCGCCGGCTCGCCGCGACCGCCGACGTGGTCGTCGAGAACTTCCGGCCGGGGACGCTCGAGGGCTGGGAGATCGCGCCCGGCACGCTCGACCCGCGGCTCGTCACCGTGCGGATCAGCAGCTTCGGGCAGGACGGGCCTTACGCACGGCGGCCGGGCCTCGACCGGGTCGGGATTGGCTACGGCGGGCTGCTGCACCTGACGGGCTACCCCGACCGCCCGCCGGTGCGCGTCGGCGTGACGATCTCCGACTACCTCACCGGGGTGTTCGCGGCCCACGCCGCGGTCTGTGCGCTGTACGCGCGCGACACGCGCGACGGCAACGGCGCGGTGATCGACGCCGCGCTCTACGGGGCGGTACTCCGGGTGCTCGAGTGGACGCTGCCCGCCTACGACCGGCTCGGCATCGTCCGGCGCCGCGAGGGGAACCGGCTCGCCAACTCGGCGCCCCTCGACAACTACGCCTCGGCCGACGGCAAGTACGTGTGCATCGTCGCCGGGTCGGACGCCAACTTCGCCCGCCTCTGCAAGGCGATGGACCGTCTCGAGCTCGTCGACGACGTCCGCTTCGCGCGGCTCGCCGATCGGGCGGCGCGCGGCGACGAGATCAACGGCGTCGTCGCGGCGTGGGCCGCGGGTCTCCCTGCCGCCGAGATCGAGGCGCGCTGCGTGGCGTGTGATGTGCCGGTCGCGACCGCGTACACGGCCGCGGAGATCTTCGCCGATCCGCACTTCGACGCACGCGGCGACCTCGTGACCGTCGACGATCCCGTCGTCGGCCCGCTCCGCCAGCAGGCGCCGTTCCCCCGCCGGGTCGGCGAGACGACCCCACCCCCGACGGGGGCGCCGCGCCTCGGCGAGCACACGCGTGCCGTGCTCGGCGGCGAGCTCGGCGTGCCCGACGACGAGCTCGACCGGCTGGCGGCGGACGGGGTCGTGTGACCGGGCGGCGCGTCCCGGTCCACCCCGGGCTCTTCGAGGAGCACGACGACGAGGTGGCGCTCCTCGCCTCGCGGTGCCGCGCCTGCGGCGGCCTCCAGTTCCCCGCGGCGTCGATGTGCCCGTCGTGTCGCGGGGACGACGTCGAGACGGTGCGGCTGTCGCCGACCGGGACGCTCTGGGGCTGGACCGCGGTGCACACCGCGCCCCCGGGCTACGAGGGCCCGGTCCCGTTCGGGTTCGGGGTCGTCGAGCTCCCCGAGGGCCTGCGGGTGATCACCCGCCTCGAGGCGACGGACGTCGACGCGCTGCGCTTCGGGATGCCGGTCCGGGCCGCGACGGCGGCGCTCCACACCGACGAGGACGGCGACACCGTCGTCACGTACACGTTCGTGCCGGGCCGATGAGCGACGGGGTGCGGATCGCCGGCGTGGGGATCCACCCGTTCGGGCGGTTCCCGGATCGCAGCGTCACCGACCTCGGGGTCGCCGCGGTCGCCGCGGCGCTCGACGAGGCCGACGACCCGGTCTTCGACGCCGCGTTCTGCGGCACGGCGTACGCCGGCGTGGCCGCCGGTCACAAGGTGCTCGGCGCCCTCGGCCGGACGGGCATGCCGATCGTCGACATCGAGGCGGGCTGCGCGTCGGGTGCGGCAGCACTCATGCTCGCGGCCGGCGCGATCCGCGCCGGCCAGTACGAGACGGTGCTGGTCTTCGGGCTCGAGAAGATGCCGAAGGGCATCATCCGCTCGTCGTTCTTCGAACCGTGGCGCGAGGAGGCCGGCCTCGCCGCCACCCCCGCCTACTTCGCGCTCCGGGCCCAGCGCCTGATGCGGGAATCGGGTGTGACGAAGGAGCAGCTCGCGACGGTGGTGGTGAAGAACCGGCGCCACGGCGTCGAGAACCCCGACGCGATGTTCCGCAAGGAGACGTCCGTCGAGGAGGTGCTCGGCTCCCGGGTCGTGTGCGAGCCGCTGCATCTCTTCATGCTCTGCTCCCCGAACGAGGGCGCGGCGGCGGTCGTCCTGACCGGCGACGGGGCGGGGGGAGCCGGGTCGGTGCGGCTCGACGCGGCGGTGCTGCGGTCGCACCTCCCCGGCTCGGTGCTCGGCGAGGCGACGCCGATGAGCGGCGTCGACGACACCGACATCCCGCCACCGACGACCCTCGCCGCCCGCGACGCCTACGCCGCCGCCGGCATCGGCCCGGGCGACCTCGACGTCGTGGAGTGCCAGGACACCGACGCGGCCCGCGAGCTGCTCGGCTACGAGGAGCTCGAGCTCTGCGCGGCCGGCGAGCAAGGTCGCCTCATCGACGAGGGCGCGACGTCGCTCGGCGGCCGACTCCCGGTCAACCCGTCCGGCGGCCTGCTCTCGAAGGGTGAGCCGCTCGGCGCGTCGGCGCTCGGCCAGGTCGTGGAGCTGACCCGTCAGCTGCGCGGCGAGGCCGGGCCGCGCCAGGTCGACGGCGCACGCGTGGCGCTCGCCCACACCGTGGGGCGCGGGGCGAACGCCTCCGTGACGATCCTCAGCGCCTGAGCATCACCGCGGGCGCAGGAACCAGCCGCGGGCGTCCCAGGACCGCAGCGCGGCCAGCTCGTCGCCGGTGGGTGGGTCGAGCTCGTCGACGGTCGGTGCGACGGCGAGGTCCCACCCGCACGCGGCCCGGGCGCGTGCGACGCGCTCGGCGACCGGCTCGGGTCCGGCTGGCACTGCGGTCAGCACGAGGTCGTCGTCCTCGCCCTCACGGGCGAGCGTGCCGAGGTCAGTGACGAGGGCCCGGACGGCGCGGCCCGGCGAGGTGATGTACGCGCACGCGGCCGGCGTCCGCTCGGGGCTCAGCAGCGCGACGACCACCGATTCGGCGCACACCGACGCGACGTCGTTGCCGCCACCCGAGCCGACGAGGAACGTCCCGTCGGCGAGGCGCGTCGAGTTGATGTTGCCGCGGCGGTCGACCTGCGCGCCGCCGAGGCACGCGAGCGTCGTCGTGCCGGTCCCGCCGACGAGCGTGCCCAGCACGAGCGACGCGTCGCCGAGCATCCTCGAACGCCAGAAGTTGCGGTGGTTCAGCACAAACGGGTCGCCCGGCACCGGGTCGTAGCCCCACAGACCGATCTCGGCGGTGAGCTGGACGTCGCTCCCCACGGCCCGCGCCTGGGCGACGCCGAGCCACGCGGCGAGGTTGGCCACCCCGGCACCGGCGAGTACCGCGTGGGCGTCGAGGGCGCGCACCCGCGCCGCGAGGCGGCGGGCACCCCACGTCGCGGCGAGCTCCCAGCGGTTCGGGGGCGGGTCGAGGTCCGGGGGGTGCGCGGCGACGTCGGCCTGCCAGGAGTCGGGCGCGGCCTTCGCGCGCAGCGCCTCGACCCGGGCGGGGCCGAGGCGCTCGAGGTAGGCCGGCTGGTCCTCGACCTCGAGGACCCAGTGGCGGATCCACGCGTCGTAGTCGTCGCCGCGCGTCGCGGTCCGCGCCTCGACCCAGAACTCGTAGTCCTCGCCGTAGCCGTCGGCGGGCAGTCCCGCGGTGAAGCATCCGCCGGGATGCGCGCCGAGCTCGGCCTCGCACACCGCGAGCACGCGGTGGGCCGGCAGCTGCACGAGGTCGGCCCACGGTCGAAGGTCGTCGACGACCCGCTCGACCGTGACGATGGCGCCCCGGCGCGCCGCCAGCGCGCCCCAGACCCCCTCGAGCCCGGGCGGGTGCAGCGCGACGTTGCCCTCGCGGTCGGCCACGGGGGCGTGGAGCAGGGCGACGTCGGGCTGCAGCGCCGCGACGAGCCCGACCTCGCCGAAGGGCGTCGCGACGCGCGCGTACGCGTCGTTGCCCTCCATCGACGACGCGGCGAGCGAGCGAGTCGTGACGGCCGGGAGGCCGCGGGCGGCCGCCTCGAGGCGCTGCGCGTACGTCAGGAACGACCAGTGCTCGACCTCGACGTCGCCCGCCTCGTAGGCGCGGGCGAAATTCGGGTTCGGCGTGAAGTTCGGGAACGTGTCACCCGAGTAGCCGGTGACGACGCGGCGCACGAGCCCGCCACGGAAGAAGAGCGCGCCGAGGCTCGACAGGCTGAGCATGTGCAGCGTGAAGCCGGGGTCACGGCCCCACCACTGGCGGACGACCTCACGCGCCGCGGCGCTCCACCGCGTGTGGCCGACGAGCAGGTGGAGCGCGTCGCCGGCGTGGACATGGGTGGCGACGGCGTCGGCCAGTGGCGTGCGGCGGTCGCCCACCCGTTCCTAGGCCGGCTCGAGGACGAGGTCGGCGAGCCGGTGGCGCTGCCAGCCCTGGTAGCCGAGGAGCATGTCGTTCTGCTTGGCGCGCTTGTAGTACCAGTGCGCGTCGCACTCCCAGGTGAAGCCCACCCCGCCGTGGATCTGGATGTCCTCGCTCGTCACGAAGATCGCGGCCTCCGCCGCGTAGCCCTTCGCCATCGCGGCGGCGTGCTCCCGGTCCTCCTGCTCGGCGTCGGAGGTCCACGCGGCGTAGTGGGTACCGACGCGCGCGAGCTCGAGGCGCTGCAGCATGTCGACCGCCTTGTGGCGGATCGCCTGGAACGTGGCGATCGGCCGGTCGAATTGCACGCGCGCCTTCGCGTACTCGACGCCGAGGTCGAGCGCGGCCTCGGAGGCGCCGACCAGCTCCGCGGCGAGCATCACGCCGGCGTCGTCGACGACCCGTCGCCAGTGCGGCGTGTGGTCCCCCGGCGCTCCGATGCGCTCGGCGGGCGTCTCGGCGAGGACCAGCCGGGCCGCCTTGCGGGTCGGGTCGAGGGTCGGCACGGGCTCCGCGTCGGGTGACTGGAGCAGGAACGAGCCGAGGCCCTCCTCGGTGCGGGCCACCACGATCACCCAGTCGGCGGTGTGGCCGTCGAGCACGATCGGCTTCTGGCCGGTCAGCACCCAGGTCGCGCCCTTGCGTCGGGCGCGGGTGCGGACCCGGTTGACGGGGTCGTCGTGGCCCGCCTCGTCGAGCGCGACGCTGCCCCGCAGCGCACCGGACGCCAGCCCACCGAGGAGGTCGTTCGCGCCGATACGGCGCGCCGCGAGCGTGGCGAGCACCGCCGAGGAGAAGAACGGGCCGGGGAACGGCACGCGGCCCATCTCCTCCATCACGACGGTCAGGTCGACGAGGCCGAGCCCCAGCCCGCCCTCCGCCTCGGGGACGAGCAGGCCCGGCCACCCGAGCCCAGCGAGTTCGCTCCAGACCTCGTCGGTGAAGCCTCGCGTGTCTTCGGCCATGGCGCGTACGTACGCGGTCGGCGCGCGGTCGCGCAGGAAGGCGCGCACGGCGTCACGCAGCGCCTCTTGCTCGTCGTTGAACGTGAAGTCCACGCGTCTCCCGGTGGCCGCGGCCCCGCCGCCCCAAGGACGCTGGCCGAATCTGGCCGACGTTAGTCTCGGGCGGCCGCGACCGCCTATCGTCTCTGCATTCCCGACCCACGAGAGCTGCAGTTCGCGTCGCCCGAACGCACGGCACCGCCGGGTGGCCGGCCCCGGCGCGGGCCCGACTCTAGGGTGAAGGGCGTGGTCGCGCCGCCGCCCGGGGTCCGTCGACCACCGCCCCCCGGCATGCGCCCGCGTCCGATGCCGCCCGGCGCGCGGCCGCCCGGGCCGCGCCGCCCGATGCCGACGTACGGCGCGCCGCGTCGGCATCGCAGCCGCCTGCCGATCGTGCTGCTCCTCCTCGCGAGCCTGGCCGTCGGCGCCTACTTCCTCCTCGGGCGCCACAGCGGCTCGGGATCGGGCAGCTCGCAGGGCTTCGTCGCGACGTCACAGAACCTCGTCACCGCGGCAGACAACCTGCCGATGGCCGCCGAGAAGGTGCAGCGCTTCCTCGAGCTCCACACCTTCGACAACGACGCGCTGAAGTACATCGGCGAGATGCAGGTGTATCTCGACCAGCTCGAGCGCATCGCCAAGCAGTCGTCGGGCAGCCAGCGCCAGATCGCGGACGCCCAGGTCACCGCGGCGAAGCAGGCGATCACCGCGGCGACCCAGTTCCGCCAGGCGGTCGCGTTCACGTACAAGCTGAGCGGCGCGAACGCCGCCGAGCAGACCCTCAACCTGGCGCTCGCGGGAATCGAGCACAACATCAAGGCGTGGAACCAAGCATGATCCCGCTGCCCCTCCCGGCGAGCGCGTAACGCTGATGGACTTCTCCCATACGCCTGAGGACGAGGCGTTCCGAGACGAGCTGCGCGGCTGGCTCGACGTCAACCTGCCGAAGTTCCTGGCCGACTGGGGCGGGGACGAGGACCCGGGCGGCGGCCGCCTCGCCGGCGGCGTCGCGCGCACCCAGGAGCGCCGCAAGGACTGGCAGCGCCGGCTGAACGAGGGCCGCTGGGCGGCGATCAACTGGCCGACGTCCTGGGCTGGTCGCGAGGCCACGCCGGTGCAGAGCGTCATCTACTCCGAGGAGATGGGGCGGGTCCGGGCCCCGGGCATCTACAACGCCAACGGCATCTGGCAGATCGGCCCGATGATCATCCATTGGGGCACCGACGCGCAGCAGCAGCGCTGGCTGCCCGGGATCCTGAGCGCCGACGAGCACTGGTGCCAGGGCTTCAGCGAGCCCCAGGCCGGCTCGGACCTGGCGAACCTGCGCACGACCGCCGTGCGCGACGGCGACGAGTACGTCGTGAACGGTCAGAAGATCTGGATCTCGACGGCGCATCTCGCCCAGTGGGGGCTGTTCCTCTTCCGGACCGACCCGCAGGCGATCGAGCGCGGCGCCAAGCACGAGGGCATCACCGCGTTCATCGTCGACATGGCGACGCCGGGCATCGAGTGCCGGCCGATCCGCGACATCGTCGGCGACGAGATGTTCAACGAGGTGTGGTTCACCGACGTGCGTATCCCCGCGGACTCCCGCCTCGGCGAGGAGGGCGCGGGGTGGCAGGTGGCGATGGGGACGCTCGGGCGTGAGCGCGTCGGGACCGCCGGGCTGGCGATCACGATGGCCGCCGACCTGCGGGCGATGATCTCGGCCGCCCGGGCGGTGAACCCGGAGGCGCTCGAGGACCCCGAGCTCCGTGAGCGGATCGCCCGCGCGTACACCGACATCGAGTTCACGAAGCTCCTCAACTACCGGGCGCTCACCAAGATCATCAAGGGCCAGAAGAACTGGCCCGAGGTGCCGCTCGCCAAGCTGCAGTGGAGCCATCTGGCCCAGACGCTCGCCGAGCTCGCCGTCGACTTGCTCGGCCCGAACGGCCTGCTGGCGCGCGGCGGCCCGGACGCCGTCGACGGGGGGTCGTGGACCCGCCTCTACAGCTTTCAGCGGTACACGTCGATCGGCGCGGGCGCGACCGAGGTGCAGAAGAACATCATCGCCGACCGGGCGCTGCTGCCCCGCCGGTGACGCCGCGGGAGGGCGACCCCCGCGCCGCGGGCATGCGACTCGGAATCGTCACCCCGGTCCTGACCCGCCTGCCGCGGGCGCACGCCCACTGGGAGGCCGAGGCGGGCATCGTCGAGGTCGAGCGGTTGGTGGTCGGCGCCGAGCGGCTCGGGTACGACTTCGCCACGTGCAGCGAGCACGTCGCCATTCCCCAGGACGTGGCGGCGACGCGGGGTGCGACGTACTGGGACCCGCTCCCCACGTTCGGGTACCTCGCGGCGCGGACCACGACGATCCGCCTCGCCACCTTCGTGCTCGTGCTCGGCTACCACCACCCGCTGGCGATCGCCAAGCGCTACGGCACGCTCGACCGCATCTGTGGCGGGCGGCTCGTCCTCGGGGTCGGCGTCGGCTCGCTCGAGGAGGAGTTCGCGCTGCTCGGCGCGCCGTTCGCCGGGCGCGGTGAGCAGGGCGACGACGCGATGCGGGCGCTGCGGGCGGCGTTCGGCGACCCGACGCCCCGCTACGAGGGCAGCCACTACCGCTTCGAGGGGTTCGTCGTCGACCCCTGCGGCGTGCAGCGCGACGTCCCGCTCTGGGTCGGGGGCCGCAGCGGCCGGTCACTGCGTCGCGCCGTCGGCCTCGCCGACGGGTGGGCGCCGTTCGCGCTCCGGCCCGACGAGGTCGCCGGACTGCTCGACACGGCGCGCGACACCGAGGCCTGGGCGCGGCGCAGCGCCCCGCTCGAGGTGGTGCTGCAGCCCGCGCCGCCCCTCGACCCGATCGGCGCGCCCGGCCCGACCCAGGAGACCCTCGACACGCACCGCCACGCGGGCGCGACCGCGCTCGCGCTCCGATTCCGCCACCGGTCGCCCGACCACTACCTCGAGCAACTCGAGGCGCTGCAGGCCCTCGTTTAGGTCCAGGCGAGGCTGGCGTGCACCACCAGCGGGGCGCCGGGGGTCACGACCGTCGCGACGCCGAGGTTCACCGCGTCGGGCGGACCGGACTGCGGCTCCACGCAGATGGCGTGCTCCGGCTCCGTGAACACGACGACGCAGCCGCAGTCCGACTCGAGCCGCACGGTGTGCGTATCGGGCCACGTGAGCACGGCGACCGGGTCGCCGAGGTCCGTGAAGCAGTCATCCCAGGGTGGTGCGTGCACCGCCGTGAGTTCGCCGGTCGGAATGTCCTCGTCGTCGCGGGCGTACATCCCGTCGGCGTGCAGCTCGACCTCCAGCGGGGCGGCACCGACCTTCGGGGTGCGGTACCACGACGGGTGCCACCCGCACGTGACGGGCATCGGCACGTCGGCGGCGTGCACCTCCATCGTCAGCGCGAGCGCGCCCGCGCTGAGCGCGGCGTGCTGGACGACGCGTCCACCGAACGGCCACGGCGCGTCGAGCGCCACGCCGAGGGTGGCCTGCGCGCGCGCCGCCGACTCGACGAGCCAGCGGCGGTCGCGGACGATGCCGTGGATGGCGTGCGGCGGCTGATTGCACGGCACCTGGTAGTCGACCCCGTCGAAGTGAAGGTGGCCGTGGCGGATCCGACCGGCCCACGGGGCCATCGGGAACGCCCCGTAGTTGTGATCGTCGACCTCGGGCGGGACGAGCAGGTCGAGCCCGTCGATCTGGAGCCGCTCGAGCCGTCCCCCGTGCTGCTCGTCGAGCACGGCGCGCGCCGCGCCGGCACGCAGCTCGACCAACTCAGCCCAGTCGTTCGATGACGGTGGCGTTGGCCTGCCCGCCACCCTCGCACATCGTCTGGAAGCCGTAGCGGCCGTCGGTCGACTCGAGGTGGTGCAGCAGCGTCGTCATGATCCGTACGCCGCTCGCACCGAGCGGGTGGCCGAGCGCGATCGCGCCGCCGCGTGGGTTGTACCGCGCCGGGTCGGGTCGGAACTCGGCGGCCCACATCAGTGCGATCGCGGCGAACGCCTCGTTGCACTCCATGGCGTCGAAGTCCTCGATCCGCATCCCGGAGCGTTCGAGCAGCCGGCGGGTTGCCGGGTTCGGCGCGGAGAGGACGAGCACGGGATCGTCGGCCAAGACGGTGAAGTGCGCGAAGCGAGCACGGATCGGCAGACCGAGCCGCTCGGCGACCGAGCGCTCGGCGATGAGCATCGAGGCGGCCCCGTCGCTCATCTGCGACGAGTTCCCCGCGGTGATGTCCGGCGCCGGCTGGTCGTCGGAGACCCAGGCCGGCGGGAGTCCCGCGAGGATCTCGGTGGTCGTGGTGCGGCGGATCCCCTCGTCGGCCGTGAGCATCTCGCCGGTCTCGACGCCGTCCGCGTCGCGGATCGGGACGGGGAGCTGCTCGTCGGCGAACCATCCCGAGTCGGTGTGCTCGGCGGCACGGCGGTGACTCTCGAGCGCGAAGGCGTCCATCTGCTCGCGCGTGACCCCGAACTTGTCGGCGAGGACCTGCGCGACCCAGAACTGGACGCCGAGCACCCCGTGAGAGGCCTCGAGGAACGCCGGGCTGAACGGGCCGATGCCCCCTCGGGCGTTGCTGGACATCGGCGCCCGCGTCATCGACTCGACCCCGCACGCGATCGCCAGGTCGTAGGCGCCCGCCAGGACACCCTGCGCGACGAAGTGGACGGCCTGCTGCGACGACCCGCACTGGCGATCGACGCTGGTCGCCGGCACGTGGGACGGCAGCCCGGCGGCCACCCACGCGTTGCGGGTGACGTTGCAGCCCTGCTCGCCGGCCTGGGTCACGCAGCCGCCGACGACGTCGTCGACCTGCGCCGGGTCGACCTCGTGACGCTCGAGCAGCCCCCGCAGCGTGAACCCGAGCAGGTCGGCCGGGTGCCAACCGGCGAGCGCGCCCCTGCGCTTCCCGACGGGCGTACGGATCGTGTCGACGATGACGGCTTCTCGGGTGGCCATGGCCTCTCGTTCGGGTCGCGAAGCGACACAGCCTACGCTGCGGCGGCGTGCGGATCGCCGCCCTCGTGAAACCGATCCGGGATGTGCGCGCCGCGTCGACCGACCCAGAGCGGACGTGGCGCGCCGATCCGGACCACCTCGTGCTCAACCCGTTCTGTCGCCGCGCGGTCGCGCAGGCCTGCGAGCTCGCGGCCGCGGTCGGCGACGGGACCGTGACGGTCCTCGCACTCGGCCCGCCGAGCGCCGAGCGCGTCGTGCGCGAGGCGATGGCGGCCGCCGCCGAGACCGACGTCGCCTGCGACGGCCTCCTCCTCGACGACCCGAGCACCGATCCCGTCGAGGTGGCACGGGCCCTCGCCGACGCGCTGCTCGACGCGGGCGGCTACGACCTCGTCCTCACCGGGCGCCGCGGTGTCGACGCGGACGGCGGCCACATCGGCGCCCAGGTCGCGGCGCGGCTCGCGCTGCCGTTCGTCGGCGCGGCCCGCTACCTGAGCCTTCAGCGCTCGACGCTCCACGTGCGCTGCCAGCTCGACGACGGCTGGGCCCAAGCCAGCGTCGAGCTGCCCGCCGTCGTGTCGTGTGCGGAGCGGCTCATCGAGCCGTCGAGCGCCCCCGTCTCGCCTCGCGCGCCCGACCCGGTGACGCGCCTCGGCCCGGCGACGTCCGGCGACCGGACCCGGCACCGCCCGCGTCAGGTCGCGGTCCACCGGCGACCGCCGCGGGATCGACAGGTCTTCGACGGCCCGCCGTCCGTGGCCCAGGCCGTCGAGCGGCTCGCGACGCGCGGCGCGCTGCGCGACCACCGGTGGACCACCGAGCTGCCCGCGACCGGGGACGCCCGCGGCGACGCGATCGGCGTCCTCGTCGAGCCCGGCCGAGCCGAGGATGCGTGCGACCTCCTGGGCGCGGCGGCCCGGCTCCGAGGCGTCGGGGGCCACGTCGTGGCGGTCGGCCCGGCCGCGGACCCGCGTGTGCTCGGGGCGTGGGGCGCGGACCAGGTGCTGCGGCTGGGAGGGTCGGCGGCGCCTGAGGATGTCGCGAGCGCCGTCGTCGGGTGGGCCACCACGGCCGCGCCGGTCGCCGTGCTGGTGACGAGCACCGACTGGGGCCGCGAGGTGGCGGCGCGCACGGCGGTCGCGCTCGACGCCGAGCTCGTCGCCGGCGTGACGGGCCTCGGAGCCGACGGGGGCGCGCTGCGCCTCGAGTCGACGGTGCTCGCGGGCCAGTTGCTCGCGACCACGACCGTCGGCGAGCGCCCGGCGGTCGTGACCGTGCAACCGGGCGCGGTGCCGCGGTCGCAGCCGCGAAGCCCCGCGGGCGTCACGTCGCAGGCCGCCACCGTCGCCGCGTGCTCGCGCGTCAACGTCCGCTCGCGCACCCGCGACGCGGGACTCGTGGAGCTGGACCGGGCCTCGGTCGTGGTCGGCGTCGGGCTCGGCGTGCACCCGTCGGACTACCCGCGCCTCGTGCCGCTCCTCCGAGCGCTCCATGCCGAGCTGGCCTGCACCCGGCCGGTGGCGGACCGGGGCTGGCTCCCGCCCGGTCGCCAGGTCGGGCTGACCGGCCGTCGCCTGACCCCGCGGCTCTACGTCGCGCTCGGGATCTGGGGCGCGTTCGAGCACCTCGTCGGCGTCGCGGGGGCCGCCACGATCCTCGCGATCCACCCGGACCGGGCCGCGCCGGTGCTCGAGGCCGCCGACGTCGGGATCGTCGCCGAGTGGCGCGACGTCGTCGGCCCGCTGGCCGCCGCGCTCGGCGCGCCGGACGGCTAGATCGGGGCCGTGGGCGGGCGCCAGAACGTCGCGAGGAACGCGGCGGTGCCGCCGATCCCGAGCGCCGCGGTGATGAGGAGCGCGGTGCCGTTCTGGAAGGGGAACGAGAACCCGATCGCGTGGTCGAGCGACCAGGTGCCCGGCCCGAGGGCGCCGAGCGCGATCGACAGGACGCCGATGCCGACGACGTACTCCCATCCCTCCTTTTTGGAGCTGAGGAAGAAGCCGTTCTTGCGGTGGTTCGTGACCGCGGCGACGAGCACGATCGAGCACAGCCCGCCGTACGCGAAGGGCGTCAGGAAGCCGGCGACGAGCGCCACGCCGGCCGCGAGCTCGGTGAGCGTGACGGTCCACGCGTGGAGCCAACCGGGCCGCAGGCCGAGGCTCTCGAACCAGTTGGCCATCCCCGGTCCCGAGCGGACCGCGGCGACGTGACGCCACCCGTGGGCGAAGATCATCACGCCGAGCCACACGCGGGCCAGGAGCAGCGCGAAGTCGGTCACGTTCGGGCTCGTCACGGGCTCCCCCATCTGTCGGGCCCGCGAGGGTACCCGGAGGGGACCTAGGCTGACACGAGAGTCAGTTCCGATCGGGGAGCACTGTCATGCCCAACGCCGAGGACCTCACCCTGGTCAGCGTCGACGATCACGTCGTCGAGCCCCCGACCCTCTTCGACGCGCACCTTCCCGACAAGTGGAAGGAGTACGCGCCGAGGAGCGTCCGCAAGGACAACGGCACCGACGTGTGGGTGTACCAGGACGCCGAGATCCCCAACATCGGGCTGAACGCCGTCGCGGGCCGGCCGCCCGAGGAGTACAACATCGAGCCGACGTCCTACGACATGATCCGCGACGGCTGCTACGACATCCACGAGCGGATCAAGGACATGAACCGCAACGGCGTGCTCGGCTCGATGTGCTTCCCGAGCTTCGTGCAGTTCTGCGGGCAGCTCTTCTCCCGCTCGAAGGACCTCGACGTCGGCTTGAACCTGCTGCGGGCCTACAACGACTGGCACATCGACGAGTGGTGCGGCACCTACCCGGGCCGGTTCATCCCCCTGTCGATCCCCCCGATCTGGGACCCCCAGCTCATGGCCGACGAGGTGCGCCGCGTCGCCAAGAAGGGCTGCCACGCCGTCACCTTCTCCGAGAACCCCTACAAGCTCGGCTGGCCGCACATCTTCGGCGACCACTGGGACCCGTTCTTCAAGGCGTGCGAGGACGAGGGCACGATCATCTGCCTGCACATCGGGTCGTCGTCGACCGGCCTCGAGATCGCCCCGGGCGCCCCGATCGACATCATGATCACGCTGACGCCGCTCAACACGATGAACGCGGCGACCGACCTGATCTGGTCGTCGGTGCTGCGGCGCTTCCCGAACCTGAAGTTCGCGCTGTCCGAGGGCGGGACCGGCTGGATCCCCTACTGGCTCGAGCGCATCGACTACGTGTACCAGCAGCACCGGTACTGGACCCACCAGGACTTCGGTGACCGGCTGCCGAGCGAGGTGGCGCTGGAGCACTTCACGTTCTGCTTCATCAGCGACCGTTCCGGCGTCGAGGACCGCGACCGCATCGGCGTCGACAACATCACGTGGGAGTGCGACTACCCGCACTCCGACTCGACGTGGCCGCACTCACCGGAGGCGATGGCCAAGCAGCTCGAGGGGGTGCCGGCCGCCGACGCGGCGAAGATCACCCACGAGAACGCGATGCGGATCTTCCGCTACGACCCGTTCGCGAACCGGCCGAAGGCGCAGTCGACGGTGGG
>DATDGU010000170.1:0-1561 GCA_036521915.1 Acidimicrobiia bacterium
CGCCAGGTGAGACCAGAGGGTCACGCCCCGGATGAGGTCCTGCCCGCCGTCCCGGCCGCCGGCGCAGTCGAAGGAGAACACCGCGCCGGCCCCGAGGGGCAGGTACTTCTCCACCAGCGGCCGGTACCTGCTCGACGGCAGGCCGGGGTAGGTCACGTTCGACGCCAGCTCGTGCCCCTGCAAAAACGCCGCGACGGCCCTCGCGTTCTCAACGTGGCGTTCCATCCGCAGCGACAGCGTCTCGAGCCCCTGCAGGAACAGGAAAGCGTTGAACGGCGAGAGCGCCGCGCCCAGGTCGCGCAGGGTCTCCGCGCGGAGCTTCATCAGGTAGCCGTACGTCCCGAACGTCTCGTGGAACTGCAGGCCGTGGTAGGCCGGTGACGGCTCCGCGACCACACCAAACCGCCCGTTGGACCAGTTGAACGTGCCCGCCTCCACCACCACGCCGCCGATCGACGTGCCGTGCCCGCCGATGAACTTGGTCGCCGAGTGGATCACGATGTCGGCGCCCCATTCGATCGGGCGGCACAGGTACGGCGTCGCGAACGTGTTGTCCACGATGAGCGGCAGCTCGCGGGAGTGCGCGATGGCCGCCAGGGTCTCGATGTCCAGCACGTTCCCGGCCGGGTTGCCGATCGTCTCGCCGAAGAACGCCTTGGTGTTGGCGCGGACCGCCTTCTCCCATGCGGCAGGATCGTCGGGGTCGACCCACGTCAGCTCGACGTTCATCTTGCGCAGCCAGTGCTTGAACTGGTTCACCGTCCCGCCGTACAGCGCCGAGGACGACACGACGTGGTCGCCCGGCTGCAGCAGGGTGAAGAGCGCGCCCGCCTGCGCGGCGATCCCGCTGGCGAACGCCACCGCGCCGGCGCCGCCCTCGAGGTTCGCGACCCGCTCCTCGAACACCGCGACGGTCGGGTTCATGATGCGTGAGTACGTGTTCCCGTACTCCTGCAGGTTGAAGTACGCCGCCGCTGACTCCGGGTCCTCGAACACGTAGCTGGTCGTCTGGAAGATCGGCACCGCACGCGCGCCCGTGTTCGGGTCGGGCCGTTGCCCGGCGTGCAGCTGCCGTGTCTCGAATCCGAACGCCCGCGCCTGCTCCTCGCGGGAGAGCTTGTCGGTCACGAAGACCCCTTCCTCGACGTCACCCCGTCAGGCCCGCCGGCCTCGGCCGGGCGGTGCTGCCCAGAAACTGGCGGATGATAGGCGTCTGCCGCGCTTCCTCGAGCAGGAAGCAGTCGTGGCCGTACGGCGCCTGGATCACATGGGACTCGACCGGCTTGCCGAGCGCGCGAAGCGCGTCGGCGACCTCCCTCGACGCGGACGGCGGGTACAGCCAGTCGGAACTGAACGCGATCAGCAGGGTCCGCGCGCGAACGCCGTCCAGGGCCCGCATGAGCGATCCGCCGCCGTACTGCCGCGCGAGATCGAAGTACGTCAGGGCGCGCGACATGCGCAGGTAGGTGTTGGCGTCGAAGCGCCGGACGAACGAGTCGGCCTGGTGGCGCAGGTAGCTCTCGACCTCGAACTCCGGCTCGGTGAGCGTGTAGCGGATGTC
>DATDGU010000171.1:0-10689 GCA_036521915.1 Acidimicrobiia bacterium
CGGAGGCTCTTCTCATTGGCGGACCCCGGCCGTGTCAACAACGTCCGTGGTCGGGACCCCTAGTCCCGCGCACGCCGCGGCGATCGTGAGAGCTGCAGCCCTGAGTCGCCCGTGGATCGAGGCGCGCTCGACGCCGACCACCCACCCGGCGACCACCTGGCCGAACTCCCAGCAGATCGTCGCCCGCCAGTTCGCCGACATTCCCTCCGCAGAACGCGACCTCATCTGCTCCGCCAACGCCGCACGCATCTACGGGTTCGATTGACTCATCGCCACTCAGGGTGACTACCGGCAGGCGTCGTCGACGAAATGACGCACGCGCCTTCGTGGTCGGCACGAGTCGCGGTCGCCCCGACCCTCGTGTACGACCACGCCGCAACGCACGAGATCAATGTCGATCCCAACTGGCGCAAGCGCTGGGCCGACGTCACGGTGCCGACACTAGTGTGCTCAGGTGACCGTACCTTTCCCGGTATGCCTGAGGCTGCCGACGCGGTCGCGGCCGCGCTACCGAACGCGAGCCGCAGAACCGTGTTGGGGCAAGGCCACAAGCCCGCTCCCGAGGCGATCGTGCCGGTACTCGTCGAGTTTCTCAGGTGACCCGGCGACGACGGTGACATCCGCCGCAGGCCTGTCGCGCATCCCGTCGCTCCCGAAGTAGGACGTGACGCGCTGTACGAGTTACAGCGTTCCTAGCGCACGATTTCGCTGAGGGAGGTCTGACGTTCGGCGACGGCGTGCGCGACGTCGACAAGTCCGAGGTTGTGGTTGCGCGCGTACCGCCGAAGCGCGGAGAACGCGCTGTCCATGTCGAGCCCGGTGTGCTCGGCGAGCGCCCCCTTCGCCTGTTCCACCGCCACGCGGCTATGCAGCGCGTATTGCAGCTGCTCGGCCAGGAGCCGGTGTTCCTCGGCCGCACGATGTTGGAGCAGACCGATCGTGGCGACGTCGGCAAGAGCCTGCGCGGCGACGAGATCAGTGGTGGGAAGTGGCACAGGATCGGCGCGCAACAGGGTGAGCGCACCAATGAGCTCACTCCGAAGGTGCATCGGAAGCGCGTGCGCCGACCTCCATCCCGAGGCGAGAGCCTTGCGAGCGAAGCGCGGCCATCGAGTGACGGCGGCGCGGAGGTCGTCGCACTGGACGGGCTCACCGTTTCGGTAGCAGTCGACGCTGGGGCCGTCGTCATGCTGGATCTCGAAGAGTTCCAGGACGTGCATCTCGTGGCTCGATGACGCCGCGACCTGGAGCCCGCGCGGCGGGTCGACGAGCAGCAGCGCCGACTCGGAGAGCTCGAACAGCTCGACGCATCGCGTGGTCAAGACGGTGAGGAAGTCGACTACGTCGAAGTCCGCCACCAGGGTGTCGGCGACGTCCACGAACGCTCGGGCCAGGAGGGCCTCACGCTGGGTCACCGCGCACCCGCGCGACCGGCCGCCCGCGTGGGCGGGCCGTGCGCCGCCTGCGTGTCGGTCTGCGCTGGGGTCATTCGAATCGGAGTTGCCGCGTCACGACGTCTCGGGCCACCTCATTGATCGACCGGCCCTCAGAGTAGGCGTAGGCGCGGAGGCGCACGAGCGCAGCGTCGATGCTGACGTCGAGCTGCCCCGACACCATCCCGGATGCCTGATGGACCTCCGTTCGGAGGTCGCCAGGATTGTCCATCTCGTCGGCGAGGTCGCCCGCACCTGCGCCCTCCTGGACCGTGATGACGGCCTGGGTCACAAGGTCGGCCATCGCAATCCCATCGGCGACCTGCGTTGCCCCGAGGTCGCCGGGCCGGCCGTGATACAGGTCGAGTGCACCGAGGCGGATCGCGCCGACTCTGAGCGGGAAGCTGAACGCCGCGAGGACCCCGGCGCGGACGGCTGCGGGGGCGAAGGTCGGCCATTGGGCCTGATCGAGGTCGTCGAGACGCGGCCCGAGGACAGGACGGCCGAGCGTGTGGGCGTCGATCCCCGGTCCCTCCCCGAACGTGAACTGCAGATCCTCGATGGCGCCGGACACGTCGTCCGACACGCCGAGCGACGTCCCGTTTCCTTCGTCGTCCATGATCATGATCCCCGCGCCGCTGACCCCGATCAACTCGACGCAGGCCCGGCACAGCCGCCTTCCGGGACTCTCGCCCCGTTCATGGTCCGACTGCAGCCCCGACATGAGGTCGCGCAGCTGGATTCGTTCCACGGTTCATCGGCCGATCAACGTCGCGCCGCACCTGGCGCGTCGTGAGCTGAGGGCGTCATCGGGTGGCTTGCGGTGTCGGCAACGGGACGACACGACGGGTCGCGAGACGAATTGGGTCCGGCCACCGAACCTGGGTTGCCCAGCCCATTCGTTCGAAGATCCGGATGAGCATGGCGGACGTATCGAGCTGATGGGCATCGACGCCGTGGCGCGCCAGTGACGGGAAGGCGTGGTGCGCGTTGTGCCATGCCTCGCCCATCGAGAGAAACGCGAGGGGTGCGAGGTTCCTGCTGGCGTCCCGCGTCTCGAAAGGCCGGCGGCCGAACGTGTGGCACAGGGAGTTCGTGGCCCACGTCACATGGTGCAGGAGTCCGACGCGCAGGACCCCCGCCCAGAGGAACAGGGCGACAGCTCCACTGAGTCGTCCGGTGATCGCGTACCCCAGGCCGAACGGCAGCAGCAGCGTGAGGACGGCGAAGGGAATGAACAGGCGATCGATGATGACGATGTCACGATCCGCGAGCAGATCTGGCGCGAACCGCTGCGGCGGGGCGTTCCCGGTCTCGAACAGCCAGCCCACATGCGCGTGCGCCAGGCCCCGCAACCGCCCGAAGCGTTGCGTTGAGGGTCGGACGGGCGAATGTGGGTCGCCAGGACGCTCCGTGAACATGTGGTGGCGTCGGTGCTCGGCGACCCACCCGATCAGCGATCCCTGCAGCGACAGCGACCCGAGCAGCGCCAAGGTGATCTTCAGCGGCCGGCGTGCCTCGAAGCTCCGATGGGTGAAGAGGCGATGGAAGCCGACGCTGACGCCGTGACCAATCACGAGGTAGAAGACCCCGGCAATGAGGATGTCTTGCCAGGCCAAGCCGTCGCTCAGCACCCGACTGAAGATCACCCCGAGCGCGGCCACCGGAGCGATGAGCAACACCGCGGTGAAGGTGCGCTGGGGCCAGACTCTCGGTGGCGGTGCGGAGTCCGAGTCAACCGTTGCTGCCGGCGATGCCTCGCGCTCGAGAACTTGCATCAGCACCTCGGTGTGCGTTCGATGCACTACCGGGGTCTCGAGCAGCGCGGCTGGTGCCTCGGGTTCGAGGCAGGCCCCACGGTAGCGCCCCTCGGCTCCGGAGCAGCACACGCCGGCAGCGCCGTCGTGCGGGTCGCCCGCTCGGCGCCGGAGACGTCCACGTCGTCGGCCGACGCCGAGCCCGGAGCGTCAGTCATGGCGGCACCGGTGCCCAGAGCTGCGCCGACGGCCAGGCCTTCAACCGTTTCTCGGTTCGGTTGGGCTCGTCGCCACCCTTCGCGTTCGCGACTTCCGCTGAATCAGCGATCCGTGAGCCCGGTCGCGGCGCTCACGGTCCGGCGTCTTCGAGCTGCTCAGGACTTGCCGGACCCGTAGGTCTCGGTGAAGAGACCGCCTTGCGCCGCGCCGGAGCCGGACGCGCCGCCTCCGCGGCCGCGTAGGACGAAGGCGATGACGACGGCGACCGCGGCGCCGGCGAGGGGTCCGGCGATGTAGACCCAGTAGCTGGTGAAGGTCGTGCTGACGAGGTCAGGACCGAACGTGCGGGCGGGGTTCATGGAGGCGCCCGAGATGGGGCTGCCCCACAGACCAGCTAGGGCGATATAGCCGCCGACGCCGAACGCCCCGAAGAGCCCGATGTTCTGCGCACCCGACGCGGTGCCGAGGATCACGCTGACCAGGCCCACGGTCAAGATGAGTTCCATCCAGAACGCGGCCCCGGCGGAGTAGCCGTGAGCGGGGAAGTTCGACCCGTAGACGGCGGAGACGTTGATCACGGCGTGCAGGAACAGGGCAGCAAGCGTGGCGCCGCCCAGCTGGGCGATGACGTAGCCGGGCACCCGCCACCACGGGAAGTCACGGCGCAAGGCGAACGCGACGGAGACCGCCGGGTTGAGGTGGGCGCCGGACACCTTGCCCATGAACAAGATGATGGCCATGACCATGAGGGCGGGGGCGACCACGGCGGCGGAGTGGCTGATGACGCCCGGGAAGGCGTGGCCCATCATGCCCGCGCCGGCGGCGACCAACACCAGGAAGAATGTCCCGAGCACCTCGGCGAAGAGGCGCCGCCACTCCTGCCTGGGATCGTTGAAGTTGACGATGCGGTCAACGACTTCTTGTTCGTAGCGGGCGACGGGTCCCTGGTTCGGGATCTCTTCTGTCGGGGGCATCTGGGATCACCTGCCGGGCTCTGTGTGCGAGCGCTGTCGCTGTCGGATTGCGAAGTGGGTTGTGCGGCTAGCCGACCTACGGAGCGGCGCTGCGACCGTCATCACTCCCTTGGGGTAGTCGCAGCGTCCCGCTCGCTGGGGGACAATTTCTCACGCCGGGGACCAGACAGGCAACGAAGGCGAGCCGCTCAGGATGATCGATGCCGGTTCGGGCCCCCGCGGGGGTGCGCAGCCTGGCCTCCCCGTCTCGTCGTTGAGATAGATGGGCTCGATGCTCGCCGGCAGGGACTCCCGGTAGCGAGCGGCTTTGTCCCCTCAGGCCAGACTTCTTCCCTATGAGGGACCTCGTGGTCGGAGAGGACAAACTTCCCCGATGTTCGTGGGGTACGTCGACGCCCGAGCTCCAGCGCTACCACGACCAGGAATGGGGCCGGCCGGTCGGCGACGACGATCGGGTTTTCGAGAAGCTCTGCCTGGAGGGGTTCCAAAGCGGGTTGTCCTGGCTGACGATCCTGCGCAAGCGGGATGGCTTCCGCAGGGCCTTCGCATCGTTCGACCCGACCGTCATCGCCGGCTTCGGCGACGGTGATGTCGATCGCCTCCTCGCTGACACCGGGATCGTCCGGAACCGAGCCAAGATCCGCGCCACCATCACCAACGCTCAGGCCACCATCGGGCTCCGCGAGCGGGGCATCTCGCTCGCTGTTCTCTTATGGAAGCACGAATCGGGCGCCTCCCGGCCACCCACCAGCATGCGCGCGCTCCCAGGCTCCACCCCAGAGTCCAAGGCCCTCTCCGCCGAGCTGCGCAACCATGGCTTTCGCTTCGTCGGGCCGACCACCGTCTACGCCGCCATGCAATCGCTCGGGGTCGTCAACGACCACCTCGTCGGCTGCCACTTCCGAGAAATCGTCCAATCACTACGCACGAAGTTCACCGTTCCGCGGTGAGGCGAACTGGGGCTTCGACCACGTCGCCGTCGGTGCCGTTGACCTCCGGTTTCGGTTGGGCACGGCAGGTGATCTGCGTTCGGCGACTGCTGATCTGTTCTGAACCCGACACGACGACGAGAACCTCCGAACGAACTCGCGACCCGCCGCATCATCGATAGGTGAAAGGTTGCTACGAGCAAGAGCGACGGGCTGATTGGGGACCATCATGACGACGATCACCGATCTCGACGACTTCAAGGCGCTCGACCCGTTCTTTCGGATCATCGAGAAGGGCCTCGACGGCATCGCCGACGGAGGGCACGTCTTCGATCTGCTGACCGAAGACGTCATCTTCGACTACATCATCACGCCCGTGTGACGACTGCTGTTGGCGTGGCAACGGCGGGGTTGTCGGTGAGCTCCGCGTGCGCGACGGGACTTCGACCTCATGTCCACTCGTGGCGATCGCGCTTGAGGGGCGCTCTACCTCGACGATCGAGAGTACAGGCCGTGTTCGCTACCTCGGGAGCTCGTTGAACGGCACTCGGGACACGTCACCTGGCTCCTTCGGCAGGCCGAGCGCCCGCTCGCCGATGATGTTTCGCTGGATCTGGTCCGTGCCGCCGTAGATCGGCAGCGCCTGCGCGGCGAGCGCCTGCTCGGTAACCCCGTGGGCTGCTTCGCCGCCGGGCGCGTCCGCGAGGGTGTCGCGGCCCTCGGCGTCGTACCCGTGCAGCGTCCCGCGCGCGCCGAGGATGTGCATGCCGAGGTCGCGGTTGTGGCGCAGGATGTGTCCCATCAGCAGCTTCGAGAAGTTCGGCATACCCGGGATGTCGCCACCGGCGGCGCGGATTGCCTTGTGGCGCTCGGTGTTCAGCCGGGTGAGCTCACCGAGGATGTGGGCCTGGGCGAGCCCCTGCCTGACGACCGGATCGGTGTCCTTGCTCAGCACGCGGGCGAGGCGGACGTAGTTGGCCGCCGGCGACGGCCGCTGCTTCGCGGTCGCGCTGCCGGGTGTCGCAGGCGGCTTCGTGACGACGTCACCGGCGCGCCGTCTGAGACGACCGGCCACGGTCCCGGGCAGAGTCATCGAACCCAGGGTGCGCGCGGCGCCGCCGCCTCCCGCTCCCATACCAGAGCGTTCGTAGAGCAACGTGGTGTTGGCGACGGTCCAGCCGTTGTTGGCCTCGCCGATGCGGGCGTCGTCGGCGACGACGGCGTCGGTGAAGAACACTTCGCTGAACATCGTGTTGCCCGTCATCTCGCGGAGCGGACGGACCTCGACGCCCGGTTGATGCATGTCGAGCGCGAACCACGCGATGCCCTGGTGTTTGGGCACGGTGGGGTCCGTACGGGCGAGCAGCATCCCCAAGTCGGCGAACTGCCCAGCTGACGTCCAGACCTTCTGGCCGTTGACGATCCAGACGTCGCCGTCGCGGACGGCGCGCGTCGCCAAGCCGGCGAGGTCGGAACCTGCGCCCGGTTCGCTGAACAGCTGGCACCAGGCCCGCTGCCCGGTGACGATGTCGCGGACGTAGCGCTCTCGCTGTTCGGGTGTCCCATGCGTCGCGATCGTCGGTGCGGCGAGCGCGAGGCCGAGACCGACCGGGGCGCCGAGCGCCCCGAACTCGGCGATGGCGCGGCCGACACGGATGGCATCGCCGCGGCTCAGGGCGCGGCCGTAGCACTCGATCGGCAGGATCGGCGCCGCCCAGCCCGCCAGGCCGAGCCGTTCCCACCACTCCGCGACCGTGAGGTCGGAGTCCCAGTTCTCCTCGAGCCAGCCTCGCAACTCGTCGAGCGGGTCGGTCGTGGTCGGTGCAGGCATGGTGCTGGTCACCCCACCGCTCCTTCCGGCCTGACGACGATGGCCTCGACGTCGCGTTGGTGGCGAACGAACATCACGGGCGCCGTCAGCCGGTCCGGTCGGCGACGCCGCGCATGTCGGCGTTCGGGCGGGCCTCCGCGACGAGGGCCGGGATCACCTCACCGAGCTCGGCCGCGTCCCATCGTCGATCTCGCGTCGCGGACGGTCCGCCTCGCCAACCCTCGGCGACGCTGATTCTTCCGCCGCGGACGTTGAAGACGCGGCCGGTGATGCCGGCCGACTCCCTGCTTCCGAGCCAGACGACGATCGGCGCGATGTTCTCCGCAGCCGACGGGTCGAACGCGTCAGGTGGCGGTGCCGATGACCGATCATTCCCTCGCAGCGGGATCGTCATGCGCGTGGCCGCGGCCGGGGCGATTGCGTTGACGGTGACCCCGTACCGCGCGAGCTCCATCGCGGCGATGATCGTGAACGAGGCGATGCCGGCCTTGGCCGCGCCGTAGTTCGCCTGGCCGACGTTGCCGTAGATGCCCGACGGCGACGTCGTGTTGACGATGCGGGCGTCGACCTCTTCACCGGCCTTCGCCCGCTCTCGCCAGTGTCGGGCGGCAACGTGCGACGGGCCGAACGTACCCCGCAGGTGCACACGGATGACCTCGTCCCACTCGGCGAACGTCATGTTGACGAGCATGCGGTCACGCAGGATGCCGGCGTTGTTGACCAGGACGTCGAGACGGCCGAACTCGTCGAGCGCCGTCGAGATCAGCCGCTCCGCGCCGGCCTCGTCGGCGACGTCGTCGCCGTTCATGACGACGTGACGACCCATCATGCGGATCTCATCGACGACCTCCTGCGCCGGACCGATCGACGCACCCGTCCCGTCAACCTCGGCGCCGAGGTCGTTCACGACGACGTTCGCGCCGTGTCGCGCGAACTCGAGGGCGTGCTCGCGCCCGATCCCGCGGCCGCCACCCGTGATCACAGCGACGCGACCGTCGCAGAGGCCGCTCACGATCGGTTCCGATCCGGTGACGTGCGCAGCGTGCCGTAGGTCTCGCGGAGGTGGCGCTTGTAGATCTTGCCGGTGTCGGAGCGGGGCAGGGTGTCGACGAACACCACCCCTCGCGGGCACTTGAAGTGGGCGAGCCGGCCGCGGCAGTGGGCGATCAGCCGCTCGGCGAGGCCGTCGGAGCCGTCGGCGTCGTCCCGGAGCTCGACCACGGCGAGCACGGTCTCGCCCCACTCGTCGTCGGGCACACCGATGACGGCGGCATCGGCGACGGCGGGGTGCTCGAGCAGCGCCGCGTCGACCTCGGCCGGATAGATGTTGACGCCGCCGGAGATGATCAGGTTCGCGCTGCGGTCGGTGAGGAAGAGGTAGCCGTCATCGTCCATGTACCCGACGTCTCCGAGGGTGAAGTAGTCACCCCGGAACGCGGACGCCGTTTTCGCGTCGTCCTTGAAATACGCGAAGCGGGCCGCCTCCAGCGGCTTGATGTACACAAGCCCGATCTCGCCCGCGGCCAGCCGGTTGCCGTCCTCGTCGCCGACGATCACCTGGTCGGGCAGGAAGGGCCGCCCCACCGTGCCTGGGCGTTCGAGCCACCTCGGCGAGCCGACGAAGCTGCCTACGCCCTCGGTGGCGGCGTAGTACTCCCAGATGATGGGCCCGAACCACTCGATCATCCGGCGCTTGACCGGCACGGGACACGGCGCTGCGCCGTGCAGGACGTGGCGCAGGGTCGAGATGTCGGAGGCACAACGCACCTCGTCGGGGAGCGAGAGCAACCGGTGGAACATGGTCGGAACCATGTGCGTGTGCGTCACGCCGTGGTCCTCGATGAGGCGGAGCGACTCCCGGGCGTCCCACGCGTCCATCAGCACCACCGTGGCGCCGTACGCCAGCGGCATCGCGAGCGAGAAGGCAAGCGGTGCCGCGTGGTACAGGGGGCCGGTGCAGAGGTGCACGTCGCCGCCGTCCTCGTCGTAGCCGGCCAGGTTGAACGTCGCTGGCGCGCCGGCGGAGCTTGCGTTCCGGTGCACGCCTTTCGGACGGCCGGTCGTCCCGGACGTGTAGAGCATGGTCGTCCCGACTGCCGGGTCCGGTAACGGTGTGCCCGGCTCGGCGGCCATCGCCGCGTCGAGGGACTCGAAGCCTTCGGGTGCGCCGCCCGCCGCGAGCGCGACCGTGCAGCTGCCGGCACGCGCGAGGCAGGGCTTGGCGACACTCACGAGGTCGGCGGTGGTGACGAGCGCCTTCGCCTCGCAGTCATCGACGATGTAGGCGGCCTCGTCGACGGTGAGGTGCCAGTTGACCGGGGTCAATCGGAACCCGGCGCGCTGGCAGGCAAAGAACGTCTCGACGAACACGGGGCGGTTCCCTGCGAGGAGCGCGACCGCGTCGCCCGGCGCCAGCCCCCTTCGCCGCAGGGCCCGGCCGAGGTGATTGGCGCGCGCGTCCAGCTCGGCGAAGGTGCGCCACCCAGCGGACGAGATGATCGCGGGCCGGTCCGGAGTACGCGACGCCCACTGCGCGAGGTCAGCCACGCGACCCTCCTACTGCCGGCGCGAACACGGGGAGATGGCGACCGTCCGACAGCGGATCCCACGTGACGACCACCGGCATCCCCACGGTCACGGATGCGGGGTCGCAGCCGACGATGTTCGTGAGCAGCCGAACGCCCTCATCGAGGTCGACGAGCGCCACCGCGTAGGGAGCGCGACTGGCGAGGCGCGGGTCCTGGGGGCGGTGCTCCACGGTGACGGCGTAGACGAGGCCGACACCACGCGACGGCCGCCACTCCAGACGGTCGCCGAGGCAGCGGGAACAAACAGCGCGGGGGTAGAAGACCGGGCGGTCACAGGTCGCGCACCACTGGAGGACGAGCCGGCTCGAGCGCGTCGCGTCCCAGAAGGGCTGCGAGACATCCGACTCGGGCGGCTCGGGTCGCGTCACCTCGACGCGGGGCTCGGTCACAGCGTCGCCTCCGCCCCGAGGACGAGCGTGGACATGCACGACAGGACCATCCCCGCGCCATGCGCCACCGCCACGTCCGCCCCGGCGACCTGCCGGTCGCCGCCCTCGCCGCGTAGCTGCCGCACCGCCTCAACGATCAGGAACATGCCGTACATGCCGGGATGCGTGTACGACAGGCCACCGCCGTTGGTGTTCGTCGGCACGGCGCCACCGGGTCCGAGCTTCCCGTCGGCGACGAACGGTCCGCCCTCGCCCTTGGCACAGAACCCGAGATCCTCGAGATGCAAGAGCGCGGTGATGGTGAAGCTGTCGTACGCCATGAGCACGTCGACGTCGCCGGGTTTCACACCGGCCATGGCGAATGCGGCGGGCCCGCTCACCGCGCCCGGCGTTGTGGTGAGGTCGGGCATCTGAGAGATCATCATGTGGTCGTGGCACGTCGCCGCGCCGAGCACGTACACCGGCCGTTTCGCAGCGTTGGTAGCACGCTCGGCGCTCGTCAGCACGAACGCGCCGGCCCCGTCGGTCACCAGACAGCAGTCGAGCCGGTGCAGCGGCGTCGACTCCAT
>DATDGU010000172.1:0-3326 GCA_036521915.1 Acidimicrobiia bacterium
GCTCCTCGAGGCCCGCCGCGACGCGCTCCGCGCCGCGGGGCCGGCCGCCGTCGGGGACGGCGTCGACCCGACCCTCGGCACCCACGCCCGTCCCCGCGGCCACCTGCACCTCGTCACCCAGATCCGCCGCGAGCTCGAGGACATCTTCATCGGCCTCGGCTACCACGTCGCCGAGGGCCCCGAGGTCGAGGACGACTGGCACAACTTCGAGGCGCTCAACATCCCGCCGGCGCACCCGGCGCGCTCGATGCAGGACACGATCTACGTGCAGCTCGGCGCGCCCGAGCAGGTGATGCTCCGCACGCACACCTCCCCGGTGCAGATCCGCACCATGGAGCAGCAGGCTCCGCCGATCTACGTCGTCTCGCCCGGGCGCACCTACCGCAACGAGACCCTCGACGCGCGGCACTCGCCCGTCTTCCACCAGATGGAGTGCCTGGCCGTCGACCGCGGGATCACGATGGCGCACCTGTTCGGCACCATCGAGGTGTTCGCCCGCCGCCTCTTTCACGACGACACGATCCGCACCCGGTTCCGCTCCGACTACTTCCCCTACACCGAGCCCTCGGCCGAGCTCGCCGTCAGCTGCGTGTTCTGCCACGGCGAGGGATGTCGGGTGTGCTCCCACACCGGCTGGATCGAGCTCGGCGGCTGCGGGATGGTCGACCCCAACGTCCTCGACGCCGTCGGCATCGACCCCGAGGAGTGGCAGGGCTTCGCGTTCGGCTTCGGCCTCGAGCGCCTCGCCATGATCCGCCACGGCATCGACGAGATCCGCACCTTCGTCGACAACGACGTCCGCTTCCTCGAGCAGTACTGATGCGCGTCCCTCTCTCCTGGATCCGGGACTTCACCCCGCTCGAGCAGCCCGTCGACGACATCGTCGCCGGCCTGAACCAGGTCGGGCTCGAGGTCGAAGCCGTCGAGCAGCCCGGCATCGACATCACCGGCGTGGCCGCCGCCCGCGTGCTCGACGTCGTCGCGCACCCCGACGCCGACGCCGTGCGCCTCGTCGACATCGACACCGGGGCGGGCACGACCCGCGTCGTGTGCGGCGCGCCCAACGTGCACGCCGGCATGGTCGCCCCCTTCGCCGCGGCCGGCGCCACCCTGCCCGGCGGGATCACCATCCAGCGTCGCACGATCCGCGGCCAGGTGTCCGACGGCATGCTGTGCTCGCCGAGCGAGCTCGGCCTCGGCGAGGACCACCACGGCATCCTCGGGCTCGACGCGACCACCGAGCCCGGCACCGACGTGCGCGAGGTGCTCGGCCTCGACGACGTCATCCTCGACCTCTCCATCACCCCGAACCGGCCCGACGCCATGTGCGTCATCGGCGTCGCCCGCGAGCTCGCCGCGCACTTCGGCCTGCCGCTCGACGTCCCCGCGCCGCACGCGCCCACCGCGCCGATCGACCGGCCCATCGGGGTCGTCCTCGACGCGCCCGACCGCTGCCCCCGCTACCTCGGGCGGGTCGCCGACGTCACCCTCGGCGACTCCCCGGGCTGGCTGGCGCAGCGCCTCGTGAAGGCCGGGATGCGCCCCATCAGCAACGTCGTCGACGTCACCAACTACGTGCTGCTCGAGCGCAACCAGCCGCTCCACGCGTTCGACCTCGACCGGCTCGCCGGCCCCGGGATCGTCGTCCGCCGGGCCGCGGCGGGGGAGACCATCACGACCCTCGACGGCGTCGACCGCGTCCTCGAGGACGACGACCTCCTCATCTGCGACGCCGAGCGGACCCCCCACGCCCTCGCCGGCATCATGGGCGGCCAGGACGCGGAGGTCACCGCTGACACCCGCGCCATCCTCCTCGAGTCCGCCTACTTCGAGCCGATGGGCATCGCCCGCACCTCGAAGCGCCTGAAGCTGCGCTCCGAGTCGAGCGCCCGCTTCGAGCGCGGCACCGACCCCGACGGCATCGCCACGAGCGCCGAACGGGCGATGGAGCTCCTCGCCGACGTCGCGGCGGCGCAGGTCGCCTCCACTGGCGTCGACCAGTACCCGCGCCCGGCGTCCCCGCCGCGCATCGCCCTGCGCACCAGCCGCGTCAACGCGATCCTCGGCACCGAGCTCCCGGACACCGAGGTGCTCGACGCGCTGCGCCCCCTCGAGATCACCGTCCAGGGCCGGGGCGACGACATCGTCGCCACGCCCCCGACGTTCCGGCCGGACCTCACCCGCGAGATCGACCTCATCGAGGAGGTCGCCCGCCGGATCGGCTTTGCGGCCATCGGCCGGCACGTCGCCCGACCGGCCGACCAGGTCGGGGGGCTGACGCCCGTCCAGCGGGACCGCCGGACCGTCGCCGACGCGCTCGTGGGTGCCGGCTGCTCCGAAGCGACCACCGTGCCGCTCGTCGCCCCCGCCAGCCTCGCCGACCTCGGTGCCGTGCCGGCGGTTGCGCTCGCCAACCCGTTGCGGGCCGAGGAGTCCGTCCTGCGCACCGCGCTGGTCCCCGGCCTGCTCACCGTCGCCGGCACCAACGGCGCTCGCGGCCGCCCCGACCTCGCCCTGTTCGAGCTCGGCACCGTGTTCCTCCCGCCCGGGCGCGGCGCCGTGCTCCCGACCGAGCGGCTGCACGTCGCCGCCCTGCTCGTCGGGTCACTCCGACGCCGGCCGCTCGAGGCCGATCGACCGGTCGACGTGGTCGACGCCGTCGACCTCGTCCGGGCGGTTGCCGACGCGCTCACCCTCGACGCGTGCGATGTCGCGCCGGCGGAGGTGGTCGGCTACCACCCTCGCCGCGCGGCACAGCTCCTCGTCGGCGGCGACGCCGTCGGACACGTGGGCGAGCTGCTCGCCGCGGTGCTGGCACGGGTGGACCTCCCGGGGCCCGTCGTCGCGATGGAGCTCGACCTGTCGGCGCTCACCGACGCGCCACGCCGCGCCGGCGCCTTCCGCGAGCTCTCCCCGTTCCCCGCCTCGACCATCGACCTCGACTTCGTCGTCGACGAGCGCGTGCCCGCAGGGAGCATCGCGGCGACGCTGCGCGGCACGACCGACACCATCGAGGACATCCGAGCCTTCGACGAGTTCCGCGGCGCGCAGGTCGGTCCGGGAAAGAAGAGCCTCGCGTTCACGGTGCGGTTCCGCGCCGACCACACCTTCACCCAGGCGGAGGTCGCCGAGTTGCGACAGCGCTGCATCGACGCCGTCACCCGCGCGCACGACGCGACGCTGCGCGGCTGAGCCGCTTCGTCCCGCTACGCGAGCGGCTGGTAGTCGTCCGGGGCCTCGCCCCGCCGGAAGTCGTACTCCCGAAGCCCGTCGGCCGTCTCGCTGAGCACCCGGAACACGCCCTCGAGGGACCCGAACACCTCGGC
>DATDGU010000173.1:0-3771 GCA_036521915.1 Acidimicrobiia bacterium
CGACGCCGGGCTCGTCGCCGTCGCCCGCGCCGGGGCCCGGGCCGTCGCCGACCCCCGCGGCGCCCGCACCGGCGGTCAGCCCGCCGGCGCTCACGCATCTCTCGACCGTGTCGTACGTGCCGCTCTCGAACTTCGACACGCCGACGCCCGCCGCGATCCGCCCGGTGACCGTCATCTGGCTGTGGCGACCCGACTGGTTCCAGACGGCCGAGGCGGCGCGCACCGCCGGCCGGCCGAGCGGGGTGAAGCGGGCGAGCGTCAGCATCGACGCGAAGGGCACGGCGGGGCCGAGCGCGACGCCGTGGCTCGCCGGGCTCGCCACGTTCGGGATCTTCGGGTTCGCGTGGATCCTCGTCCGGCGCCGCCGGGTGCGCACCTCGATCCTGGACTAGGCGCGCACCGCCGGCCGGTCGTGCTCAGGCGCTCCTGCGGCGGACAAAGAAGGTGCCGGCGCCCCGGGACACCAGGGCTCGGTCGCCGTCGTGGACGGTCGCTTCGAGGTAGGCGACGCTGCCCGTGAGCCGCACGACCTCGCCGCGTACGACGAGCGCCTGGCCGGCCTGGCTGGAGCGGATCGTCTGGTAGGAGAGGTCGAGGGTCGCGACGCGGTCGCCGCGGTCGAGCGCGCTGCTCGCGGCGAAGTTCATCGCCGCGTCGTGCACGACGCCGTAGACACCGCCGTGGACGGTGCCGAGGGGGTTGCACGCCAACGCCGTCGGGTTCCACCTCGCCTCGGCCCAGCCCTCCCCGTACCGCTCGAACGACAGCCCGAGCTGGGCCAGCAGCGGCATCCCGCCGTCACCGAGCGCCTGGTCGAGGTTCCGGGCCATTCGGCGGAGCGTATCGTTGGCCCGACGCGCGGATGTGGTGGGAGGTTCCAATGACGAACGCGGTGATCGTCGATGCGGTGCGGACCCCGTTGGGTCGCCGCAACGGCAAGCTCAAGGACTGGCACCCGGTCGACCTCGCGGCCTTCGCGCTGCAGACGCTCGTCGAGCGCAACGACCTCGACCCCGCGGTCGTCGACGACGTGATCATGGGCTGCGTCTCGCAGGTCGGGGAGCAGGCCATCAACATCGGCCGCGATGCGCTGCTGGCCGCCGGCTTCCCGGAGTCGGTGCCCGGCACGACGGTCGACCGCCAGTGCGGCTCCTCGCAGCAGGCCGCGCACTTCGCCGCGCAGGGCGTCATGGCCGGCGCCTACGACGTCGTCATCGCGGCTGGTGTCGAGAGCATGACCCGGGTCCCGATGGGCTCCTCCCTCCTCCCGGGGACGAACCCGTTCGGCCGAGTGCTGCCGACCCGCTACGACCTCGTCCCGCAGGGGATCTCCGCCGAGCTCATCGCCGAGAAGTGGAGCATCCCCCGTGAGGAGAACGACGCCTTCTCGGTCGAGTCGCACCACAAGGCCGCTCGTGCGACCGATGAGGGCCGCTTCGAACGCGAGATCGTGCCGGTCAGGGTCGAGACCGACGACGGCGCCGAGACGATGGCGCGGGACGAGGGCATTCGCCCCGACTCGACGCTCGAGACACTCGCCAAGCTCAAGCCGGCGTTCAAGGCCGACGGTGTGATCACCGCCGCGAACTCGTCCCAGATCAGTGACGGTGCGGCCGCGATGCTCGTCATGAGCGAGGAGCGCGCCGCGGCGATGGGCCTCACCCCCCGGGCACGGTTCCACGCGTTCGCGCTCGCGGGCGTCGATCCCGTCCTCATGCTGACCGGACCGATCCCCGCGACGAGCAAGGTGCTCGAGCGGGCGCGGATGACGCTCGACGACATCGACCTCGTCGAGATCAACGAGGCGTTCGCGCCGGTCGTGCTGGCGTGGGCCCGTGAGCACCACCCCGACATGGCGAAGGTCAACGTGAACGGCGGCGCGATCGCGTTGGGTCACCCGCTGGGCTGCTCGGGCGCCCGGCTGATGGCGACGCTCGTGAACGAGCTCGAGCGCACCGGGGCACGGTGGGGTCTCCAGACCATGTGCGAGGGCGGCGGCCTGGCGAACGCCACCATCCTCGAGCGACTCGGCTGAGGAGTCGCCGGTCCCGCTCATGTCGTTGCTCGCGGTCTCCGTCGTCGGGTGGATCGTGCGCGGCGCGATCGCGCTCGTGGCGATGCTCGTGATCTACACCGTCGGGGCCGGCATCCTCCGCAAGTTCCAGCTCGCCCCGCAGGACCCGGACCCGGAGCAGGTCGTGGCGGTCAACGCCCGGTTCCGCTGCACGGTCTGTGGCGCGGAGGTGACGATGACGGCGGCGCAGTCCGACGACGAGATCGCGGCGCCCCGCCACTGCCGAGAGGACATGGTTCGCGTCGGACCCACGCCCTGAGGGCCCTCCGGATCCGCCGCACGGGTCCCGCCACCCCGATCGTCCCCGTCGCCCCTCGGGCGCCGGCCGCACGGGCCGTTCGGGTTTTCCACAGCTGTGGAGAACCTTGGGGACAAATGACAGTTGTGTGGTTCCTCAGCGCAGCTGGGTCGAGAGCACGAAGCCGCCGACGAGGAGTCCGAGCCCGATGAACAGGTAGCCGTTGCGGGCGGTGCCGCCGGGCAGGAGCTGCAGGTAGTTGCCGAGGATCACGACCATGCCGAGCCCGAGCGCGGTGAACATCGTCGCCGGCACCCAGAGCGGGCTGCGCTTCGCGGTCTTGGGCTTCGGCGGCGTGTAGCGCGACGGCCTGCGCGGCGGTGGCTTGCGCCGCTTCGTCCTGGGCACGGCGGAACCCTAGCCGTCGACCTCCGAGTCGCCACGTAGAGTGCCGCGATGGCGCGCGTCGTGGTCATCGACAACTACGACTCGTTCGTCTACAACCTCGTGCAGTACCTCGGGGAGCTCGGCGCGACCCCCATCGTGCACCGCCACGACGCGATCGATGTGGACGGTGTGCGTGACCTGCGACCCGACGCGGTGCTCGTCTCGCCGGGACCCCGCCGACCCGAGGACGCGGGCGTCTCGAACGCCGTCATCCGCGACTGCGGCGCGCGGGGCGTCCCGGTGCTCGGCGTGTGCCTGGGCCTGCAGTGCATCGGCCAGATCTACGGCGGGGAGGTGGTCCGCGCGCCGCGCGTGATGCACGGCAAGACGTCGGTGATCACCCACGACGGCGAGGGCGTGTTCGCCGGACTGCCGAACCCGCTGCAGGCGACCCGCTACCACTCGCTCGTCGTGGCGCGCGACTCGGTGCCCGCCGAGCTCGTCGTCAGCGCCGAGAGCGAGGACGGGCTGGTCATGGGACTGCGCCACCGGGACGAGCCGGTCGAAGGCGTGCAGTTCCATCCCGAATCGATCCTCACCGAGTCGGGCCACGCGCTCCTGGCCAACTTCCTCGACCGCGCCGGGCTCGTCCGCGCGTAGCTCAGGGGAGCCGGGCGGTGCCCTCCTCGACGACCGCGAGCCCGTCGCGACGCAGCGACGCGAGCGCGTCCGCGTCGAGCAGCGGGGCCGGGGTGGGGCCGGCGCGTAGGCGCGCGAGGACCGCGCCGCGCCGCTGCCGGAACGATCCGTCGTAGGGCGACGCCCGGGCCCGGTGCTCCGACGGCAGCGGGCCGCGCGTGGCGCATCGCCGCCGGAGCGGGCACGCCGGACACCGGGGGGACGTCGGGTGGCAGAGCAGCGCGCCCACGTCCATCAGGGCGAGGAGCCGGTCCCGGCCGGCGAGCGGGGCGCCGACGCGCCGCATCGCCGCGTCGGCCTCCCGCGGCGTCAGCGGGTGACCCGTCACCCGCTCGAGGACGCGGCGCGCCGGATCGTGGCCGACGGATGGCCC
>DATDGU010000174.1:0-13933 GCA_036521915.1 Acidimicrobiia bacterium
CGGCGCGGGCGGTGGAGCCGTACGCGAGGAGGACGACCGAGGCGTGCCCGGCGGTGATCGCCTCGACGGCGTGCTCGACCATGAACTCCCACGTGCTGCCGCCGACCCCGGTGCCGTCGACCCACTGGGGCCGCAGCCCGCAGTATTCGGCGACCTCGATGGGGGCGAGGAGCCCCGTGCCCGAGGAGCCGAAGCCGTCGACGTCGTCCTTCGAGAGCCCGGCGTCGGCCAGGGCGCGGCTCGCGGCCTGGTAGTGCAGCTCGTGCGCGGTGCGGTCGTCCACCCGGCCGCAGTCCGACAGGGCCGCGCCGACGATCGCGATACGCGGGGACCGACCGCTCAGCGTCGACTCCGCGCCGCGTCCTGCGGCGCCGCGCTCAGCGCAGCCGCCACTCGACCCTCGTGCCGCTCTCGAAGAGCTTCTGTCCCTCGGCGATCGAGTCCTGGTTCGTCCCGAGCCCGACGAACGCGTAGCCCAGCGCGACGGCCTGGCGGTTCGAGAGCTCGCGGGCGGCCCAGATCGCCCGCACGGTCCCTTGCACGGCGAGCTGGGGCTGCGCGGCGATCGCGCCCGCGGCCCAGGCCGCGGCGTCGTGCAGGTCGCCCGCCGGGACCACTTCGGAGACGAGCCCGATCTCGTGCGCGCGCGGCGCGGAGAGCCGCTCGTAGTTGCCGAGCAGTGACAGGCGCATAATCTCGCCGAAGGGCATGCGGTCGTGCATGTGGATCGGCTCGAACGCCGCCGTCATCCCGTAGGTGACGTGCGGGTCGAAGAACGTCGCGTGCTCGGCCGCGATGATGAACTCGACCTCGCCGAGCATGTAGAAGGCCCCGCCACACGCCATGCCGTTCACCGCGGCGATCACGGGCTTCCAGAGATCGGAGCTCTTCGGGCCGATGTTGTCGCCCGGGTCGTTGAAGTGGAACGGCGTGCCACCGCGTGAGCCCACGATGTTCTCGTCGGTGCTGTCGTCGGTGTCGCCGCCCATCTGCTCCATGCGGTCGATGCCGGTGCAGAACGCCTTCTCGCCCGCGCCGGTCAGCACGACGCAGCGCACCGACTCTCGCCAGCGCAGGGTCCGCCAGCAGTCGTGCAGCTCGCGCTGCATGAGCGAGTTGAACGCGTTGTGGCGCTCGGGGCGGTTCAGCGTCACCCAGGCGACGCCGTCGCGCTCCTCGTACGCCAGGGTGGCGTAGTCGGGAAAGGAGCCCATGGCCGCTGGGCTAGCGACGCCGCTGGGCGTCGATGCCGGGGTTGGCCGTGTGGAAGGCGTAGCGGCCGAGGATGTGGCCGACCTGGGCGGGGTCCCACTGGGTCGGCTTGCCTTCCTGGTCGGTGGAGAAGAACTCCTCGCCCATCCGCCACGGCTCGTAGATGCACAGCGAGTTGCCGACCATCCGCAGGACCTGGCCCGTGACCGGCTTCGAGTGGTCGGAGGCGAGCCACACGACGGCCGGCGCCGAGTTCCCGGGGTTCATGCCGTCGAAGCTGTCGTACTCCTCGGGGTTCTTCACCACGACGTCCGCGCGGGCCTGCCCGACCATGCGGGTGAACCCGCCCGGGCCGATGCAGTTCGCCCGCACGCCGTAGCGCGTGAGCTCGAGGCTGGCGATGATGGTCATCGCCGCGATGCCCGCCTTGGCCGCGCCGTAGTTGATCTGGCTCGCCTGGCCCTGGAGGCCGGCGCTCGACACCGTGTTGACGATGGAGGCGCTCGGCTGGCGGCCCTCCTTCGACTCGCCGCGCCAGTAGACGGACGCGTGGTGCATCGTGTTCCACGCGCCGTAGAGGTGGACCTTCACGACGGTGTCGAAGTCCTCGGGCGACATCGTGAACATCATCCGGTCGCGCAGGACGCCGGCGTTGTTGACGAGCACGTCCAGCGTGCCGAACGAGCTGACGGCGGCGTCGATGATGCGCTTCGCGCCCTCGAAGTCGGCGACGCTGTCGTAGTTCGCGACGGCTTCGCCGCCGCGGCCCTTGATCACGTCGACGACCTGGTCGGCGACCTTCTGGTCCGCGCCGTCGCCGGTCACGGAGCCGCCCAGGTCGTTGACGACGACTTTGGCGCCGTGGTCGGCGAGCAGGATCGCCTCGCCGCGACCCACGCCGTTGCCGGCGCCGGTCACCACCGCCACCTTGCCGTCGAGCAACCCCATTTGCCAGCCCTTCCCGCTTCGTTGGAAACTGACGCCGGCGTCACCGTATCGCGCCGTCCGACGCGCCGGTCAACCGCGCGCGTGAACCAGGGGAGCACGACATGGCCGTGGACACCAGCATCGTCGGCAAGCCGACCGCGGCGACCAAGGTGCGCGTCGAGCGCGGCCCGGTCACCTTCTTCGCCGCGGCCGTCCTCGACGACAACCCGGTGTTCCGCGACCCGACGGCGGCGCGCGCCGCGGGCTTCGACTCGATGCCGGCCCCGCCCACGTTCTCGTTCGCGATGCAGCACATGGGCCGCTGGGAGGAGGAGCAGCCACGGGACCCGACGAAGGGCCAGAACCCGATGCACGGGGTCATGGGCGAGCTCTACGGGAAGGGCGCGCTGATCCTGCACGGCGAGCAGGAGTTCACCTACCACCGGCCGATCGTCGTCGGCGACGTCCTCTCCGGTGAGGGCAAGGTGCTCGATATCTACGAGAAGGAGACCGACAGCGCCGTCATGACCTTCGTGGTCGTCGAGACGGCGTGGAAGGACGACAAGACCGGCGAGCCGGTCGTGACCGAGCGCTTCAACCTGATCGGCCGGACCCGCAAGGCCTGAGCCTCACCGTCGAGGGGGAGAGATGGGACGTCTCGAGGACCGCGTCGCGGTCATCACCGGTGCCGGGCAGGGGATCGGCCTCGCCTACGCCGAGCGCTTCCTCCAGGAGGGCGCCAAGGTCGTGGTGGCCGAGATCAACGAAGACCGCGCCCGCTCGGCGATGCAGCACCTCGACGGCAAGGGCGAGGTCGAGTTTGTCCCGACCGACATCTCGAGCGAGCAGTCGGCCCTCGACTGCGCCAAGGCCACGAAGGCCGTGTTCGGCAAGCTCGACATCCTCATCAACAACGCGGCGCTCTACTACGACATCGACAACGCCCGCAACGACTACGAGTACCTACAGCGCGTCTTCTCGGTGAACCTGCACGGCGCCTGGCTCATGGCGCGTGCCTGCGCGCCGCACATGGTCGAGGGCCACTGGGGCCGGATCATCAACCAGTCGTCGGGCGCGGCCTACATGTACACGATGGCGCCGCCCGGCGACTTCCAGGAGGTGGGGGCGTTCACCTACAGCCAGACGAAGTGGGGCGTCGTCGGCCTGACGAAGTTCCTCGCCGGCCAGCTCGGGCAGTACAACATCACGGTCAACTGCATCGCGCCCGGCGTCACGATGACCGAGGCGACGAAGAAGATCGTCCCCGACGGTGTGATCGACATGTTGCCGATGATGAGCGCGATGAAGCGCAAGCTCGACGCTTGGGACCTCACCGGCACCGCGGTGTTCTTCGCGAGCGACGACGCCGAGCTGGTGACCGGTCAGCTGCTCTGCGTCGATGGCGGATCGGTGATGCCGGCCTGAGGCCGGCGCCTCACTCGACCGCGCCCTGCGCCTGTAGGTCGGCCCGCTCGGCGGCGGACAGCTCGAGCACCTCGCCGAGCACCCAGTCGTTGTCTTGTCCGATCGTCGGGCCGGCGCGCCAGTAGCCCGACGGGCTGTCGGAGAGCCGGAACCCGGTGTGCTCGTACAGGGCGGGGCCCATGATCGGGTGGACGAGGCGCACGAAGTGCTCCCGCGCCGCGACCTGGGGGTCGTCGTGCACGTCGCCGAAGTCCTCGACCGGGACGGCTTCGAGCCCGAGCGGCTGCAGCTCGGCACACACCTCGGCCCGGGACCGGGTCGCGGTCCACGCCGCGACGGCCGCCTCGATCTCGTCGATGCGCTCCGCCCGCGCCGCGAGCGTGGCGAGGGTCGGGTCGTCGAGGCCGAGGCGCGGCGCGAGCGCGGCCCACGCGTCGTCGTCCCAGGCGGCGATCGCGACCCACCGGTCGTCGACGTCACCCTCGGGCGCGCACGGGAACGCGCCGTGCGGGACGGCGCGCGGCGAGCGGTTGCCGTCCCGGGTGCCGACCTCGCCGGTGCGCTGGTAGGCGACGAGCCACGGCGACAGCGCGTACACCCCGCACTCGACCTGCGACAGGTCGAGGTACACGCCCCGGCCGGTGCGGCGGCGGTACGCGAGCCCGGCGGCGAGCGCCGTCGCGACGAAGCGGGGCGCGAGCGAGTCCGTGATCGTGGCGTGGGGACCGACCGGCGCGCGGTCGGGCCAGCCCGTGAGCCAGTTGAACCCCGAGAGGGCGGCGCCCTGGCCGCCGAAGCCCGGGTAGTCCTTGTGCGGGCCCGTCTGGCCGTTCAGGCAGGCGCTCACCATCACGAGGTCGGGGCGATGCGTCACCAGCGTGTCGTAGTCGAGCCCGAACCCCTTCATGGCTCGCGGCGCGTAGTTCTCGGCGACGGCGTCTGCCCACTCGGTGACGAGCCGCAGGACGAGCGCGACGGCCGCGGGATCCTTCAGGTTCAGCGCGACGTTGCGCTTCCCGACGTTGAGCTCGTCGTACATCGTCGAGCCCTCGAGGCCGTGCGGGTTGTTGGGACCGAGCGCGTACACCCGCAGGAAGTCGGGGCGGCTGCGGGACTCGACGCGCAGCACCGTCGCGCCTTGCTCGACGAAGTAGCGGGTCGCGATTGGCCCGGCCGCACCCGAGCCGAACTCGAGGATGCGCACGCCGTGCCACGCGCCGGTCGACGCGTCCGAGGTCGACGGGGCAGGCGCGGGCCGGCGCGACCAGGCCGCCGCCGGGCCGCCGGGGCGCGCCGGCGCGGGCGTGCGCGGCGCGACAGCGGCGACCTCGCCATCGGGGTCGCGCGTCTGGACGAACGACGCGACGAGCTGGTCCACGTCCCCGAGGCGCCGGAAGAACCCGCGGGCGCGCAGCTGCTCGCTCGCCAGGATCTCGGGTGGCGAGTTCGCCGGCGCCAGCATGAGGTTCGTCTCGCACGCGATCTCGTAGAGGTCGCGCATCGTGCGGCCGGCGAAGTACTCGGCGATTGGGGCCTCGATGGCGCGCAGGACGGCCTCGTCCGCGGTGTTCGGCGACCAGGTCGTCCAGTCCTGGGCCTCGAGGGCGGAGGCGTCGACGCCGGACTCGCCGACGAGGCGGGTGATGAGCTCGAGGCTCGGGACCCGGGCCTTCCCGCCCCGCAGACCGAAGGAGACGAAGCCGTCCTTCGTCGGCCAGATCTCCTGGGTGCGCCCGATGCTGGCGCCCAGGCGCGCGCCCCGGAACCCGGTGTGCTCGAAGCGTGCCGGGCTGCCCATGTTGGCGCTGAAGACCGTCTCTTGCATCGAGACGTCGACGACCTGGGGCCGGCCGGTCCACAGCGCGGTGATCGCGGCGAGCGCGGCCTCGGGACCGGTGTGGCCGTACCCCGAGGGCTCCGTGCAGCGCACCGGCGCCCGGTCGGGATCGCCGGTGCAGAACATGTTGGCGCTCGCGGCCATCACGCCGAGGTCGGAGGCGCGCCAGCCGGCGTGCGGGCCCGACGACCCGAAGGGGGTGACGCGCACCCAGACCGCCTGTGCCGCGCGTGCCGGGTCGAGCGCCAGCGCACCGGGGAAGCCCGGCGTGTCGATCACGAGGTCCGCACCGGCGAGCAGGTCGGTCAGCGCCGCGTCGTCGGCGCCGGTCACGGTCACGCTGCGCTTGCCGGCGGCCCACACGGTGAAGCGGTCGGGCAGCGCGCGCAGTGCGTGGCCTTCGGGGGGCTCGACGAGGACGACGTCGGCGCCCAGGTCGGCGAGGATGCGCCCGGTCATCGCGGCCGGCTCCCCGGCCAAGTCGACGACTCGCACGCCGTCGAGCAAGGCCGTGGCCACGTGCACCCTCCTGCCGCGTTCGACGTCGGCGTCCCCCGGCTGCGGGGCCGCCACGCTGTCCCTGACGCCGGCGTCAGCCTACTCTGAGGCCGCGACACCCACGCCTGGAGGAGCCAATGTCTGAGGTCCGCGTCGTCGACGCCGACTGCCACATCCTCGAGCCGCCCGACATCTGGCAGAACTGGCTGCCGGAGCGTTACCAGGAGAAGGCGCCCAAGCTTGTGAAGGACCCGATGGGCGGCGACGCGTGGCTCACCGCGGTCGGCGGGCAGGCCGACCCGATCGGGCTCGTGTCGACGCCGGGGATGGCGTGGGACAAGTTCCGCTGGTTCGGCGTCACCTACGACGAGGCGCGGCCCGGTTGCTACAACGGCACCGAGCGGCTCAAGGACATGGACCGCGACGGGGTGTGGGCCGAGGTGCTGTACCCGCCCCAGCGCACGATCAGCCACTTCCTCGGCGACGACGACGACGACTTCGTGCTCGCCGGCATCGACGCGTACAACAACTTCCTCTTCGACGAGTTCTGCGCCCCTGACCCGAACCGGCTCATCGGCCTTGCCCAGATGCCGTCGCTCGGCGTGGACCAGTCGATCGACGCGCTGCGCAAGGCGAAGGCGCGGGGCGCCCACGGCGTGATCATCTCGAACTGGCCCGCCGGCGGCGAGAGCCTCTCCTACGAGGACGACCCGTTCTGGGCGGTGGCGGTCGACGAGGGCATGCCCGTCGCCGTGCACATCAACATCGTCAGCCGCAAGCAGCGGGCCGCGCAACGCAAGGCCGTGGCGCAGGCCGGGAACGCGCTCTACGACATGTCGAGCGAGGCGACTCGGGCGAAGGCCATCGGTGGTATGAGCCACGTGTTCTCGATGTGCGCCAGCAGCATCACCCAGATGATCTTCACCGGCGTGTTCGAGCGGTTCCCCGAGCTGCAGATGTGCTGGATCGAGACGGGTGTGGGCTGGATCCCGCACCTCATCGAGTCGATCGACGACCGCTACTGGCGGAACCGAGTCTGGGGCGACCTGCCGATCACGCAGCCGCCCTCGTCGTACTGGTACCGCAATAACGCGGCGACGTTCATCACCGACCGCTCCGGCATCGCCCTGCGCCACGCCGCCGGCATCGACAACATCATGTGGTCGAGCGACTATCCGCACCACGGCAACGACTGGCCGTACTCGCGGAAGGCCATCGAGGACACGATGGGCCACATCCCCAACGACGAGAAGGCGCAGATCACCGGGGGCAACGCGGCCCGCATCTGGCACCTCGACTGACGCGGCGCCCGGCGGCGGGTCTAAGTGGTGTCGGGGAGTGTCCCGTGCACCATCGCGTACAGCGTCAGGCGCTGGATGGTGCGGTGGTGCAGATAGTCGACGAGGCGCCGCATCGGCGGCAGCAGCTCCGACGAGGCGCGTGCCGCGTCGACGCGGAGCGCGTCGAGCTCGCCGGGCGACCACGCCACGGCGCCGCCCGTGCTGAACAGCGCCAGGACCTGCGCCTGGATGTCCTCGATTCCGTTCGCGTAGATGCGACCCATCGCGACGAGCGCCTTCGTCGGGAGGCCCATCGCCGCGAGCTCGGCCATGGTGCGCAGCAGCTCGAGGTCCTCCGCGTCGTACGCATCGCGGCCGTACTCGGCGGGGTCGCGGAGCAGGCCGGCGGCGCGCAGCGCCGAGCACAGCTCCCGGTCGATCCCGGAGCGCGCGACGAGATCCTCGAGCGTGTACGCGCGGCGCTCGCCGCGGTCGGCGAAGATCCCCTCGACCAGGTGCTGGCGGTCGCCCTCGAGCAGTGACCGGATGGCCGCGAGCGAGAACCCGCGCCCCTGGAGGTCGCGGATCCGCTCGAGGCGCTCCAGATGCGCCGGGCCGTAGAGCTTGACCCGGCCGGCCCGCTCGCCCTCCGGGACGAGCCCCTCCCGCTGGTAGTAGCGGACCGTGTCGACCGTGACCCCGCCCCGCTGGGCGAGGTCGTCGATGCGCCAGCAGCTCGTGCGGCTCACGGGGTCGGTGGTCATGAAGGGCCCTCAGGATGCCCCGTCCGGCGGCTCCGGCGGGCTGTGACTCGCGTCACTTACCTTGACAGCGACTACCCTAAGAGTAGATACTCTCTAAGTCAAGACGCTCGACCTGGGACTCGCAGCCCGGGGAGAGAAAGCAAGGAGTGCGACATGGTGAAGAGCAACCGAGACCGGGAGCGGGCCCTGGCGTGGATCGCCAACCAGCTCCACTGGGAGCGGACCCTGGCCAGCCTGCGCCGCGAGCCCGTACGGGCCGGCGCGGAGGTGCGTCAGGCCGCCTGACGTAGAGATCACGGCGGCGGGTTCCCCCCGACCGCCAGCCTGTCACTGGGCCCGGCCCTTCCCCCCAGGGTCGGGCCTGGTGTCGTTCTCAGGCCCGGACCCAGCGGGGCAGCGCCACGTCCTCGATCAGCGCGAAGACGACCCGGACGGGCTCGCCGATGCGGATGGTCGCCGGGTCGATCGCGTTGATGGGGCCCGCCGCGTCCTCGACGAGGTTGCCGACGAGGCGGATGGCGGGGTCCTCGTCGAGCACGACGACGATCACGTTGTACGGCGCGAGCGGCGTGTAGGCGGGCAGCAGCGGCGGGTGCGGGACGACGAACGACCAGATCGTCCCTTTCCCGGAGACCTGCTCCCACGTGTACTCGATCGAGCGGCAGTGCGGGCACATGGGCCGCGGCGGGAAGCGCCACCGGCCGCAGCGCGCGCACGCCTGCACCAGCAGCTCGCCTCGCGCGCACCCGGCCCAGAACTCAGCGCTGTCCTCGCCCTCGAGGTCCGGCAGGATGAACTCGGTCTCCACAGCCCCTCAGTTCCGCAGCAGCAGCGCGCTCGTCGGCACGCCCTCGCCGCTCGTGACGAGGCACGTGTCGGCGCCCGCCACTTGGCTCGTCGACGTGCCGCGGAGCTGGCGCACCCCCTCGAGCACGAGGTTGAAGCCGTGCACGTACGCCTCGGACATGCCGCCACCCGCGGTGTTCGTCGGGAGCCGGCCGTCGGGCCACTCGAGCGCGCCGTCGTCGGTGAAGGACCCGCCCTCACCGCGTGCGCAGAAGCCGTAGCCCTCGAGGGAGAGCGGCACGAGCGGGCTGAACGCGTCGTAGATCTGGGCCACCTTCACGTCCTCGGGCCCGAACTCGGCGTCACGCCAGAGCTGGCGCGCCGCGACCCACGACGGCCCCTCGAGCGGGTCGTCGTTGAAGTAGTTGATCATCGTCTGGTGCTGGCGCGGCAGGCTCTGCGCGCCGCTGTGCAGGTACACCGGTCGCTGCGGCAGGTCCCGGGCCCGCTCGGCGGAGACGAGCACCACGGCGAGCGCTCCGTCCGTCTCCAGGCAGTTGTCGTAGAGGCACAGCGGCTCGGAGATCCAGCGCGCCGCCATGTACTGCTCCCGGGTGAGCGGCTTCTCGTACATCGTCGCCGCCGGGTTGCGGTTCGCGTGCTTGCGGAACGCCAGCGCGACGTTCGCCAGGTGGTCGCGCGTCGCCCCGTACTCGTGCATGTAGCGCCGGGTGAGCATCGCGACCTCGTCGACGGGGCGCAGCAGCCCGAACGGCCGGCTCCACTGCCAGTGGTCGTCGAGGCGCCGCGACACCTGCGCCCACGGGCGGCTCGTCTTCGCGGCGCGCTTGCGGGCCCGCCACGCCACCGCGACGTTGCAACGCCCGGTCGCGATGGCTGTCGCCGCCTGCAGCACGGTCGCGCACCCCGCGCCGCCGCCGTAGCCGACCTGGGTGAAGAAATGGAGGTCCCCGAGCCCAACGTTGCGCGCGACGTCGACCTCCCGGTTGAGCTCCATCGTGAACGACACGAGCCCGTCGACCTCGGCCGGTGGGATCGCGCCGTCGTCGAGCGCCGCGCTGACCGCCTGGCAGGCGAGCGACAGCTCGCTCGACTCGAGGCCCTTCCCGAACGCGGTCTGGCCGATCCCGACGATCGCGACCTGGTCCTGCAGTGACGCCATCGCGCCTAGAACCCCTTGAACTCGATCGTCCGCCGCTCCCGGAAGGCGTTCATCCCCTCGGCGCAGTCGGCGGTGCCGGTGACGAGCTCGACGAGGAAGGACTCCTCCTCGAACATCGTCGCCCGGTCCGACTCGAACGACCGGTTCAACAGCCGCTTGGCGAACCCGATCGTCTTCGTCGGCCCCTGCGCCAGCCGTCCGGCCCACTCCTTCGCCGTCGCCTCGAGCTCGGCCCCCGGGACGACCCGGTTCACCAGCCCGATGCGCTCGGCGTCGGTGGCCGACAGGTCGTCCCCGAGGAAGATGAGCTCCTTCGCGCGCTGCAGGCCGACGAGGCGGGGCAGCAGGTAGGTGCCGCCGCCGTCGGGGATCAGGCCGCGGCGCACGAACACCTGGATCAGGCGGGCGTGCTCCGCGGCGAGCACGAGGTCCGACGCCAGGACCATCGCCGCGCCACCCCCGGCGGCCGTGCCGTTCACTGCGGCGATGATCGGCTTCTCGCAGTCGAGGAAGGCGCCGATGAGGCGCTGGATGCCCGTGCGGATCATGCGCGCCGCGTCGCCCGTGACCCGGTCGGGCATGCCCTCGGGCTTCGGTGGCGGCGCCGCCCGGCCAGCGCGCAGGTCGGCGCCGGTGCAGAAGTGCTTCTCGCCGACGGCGGTCAGCACGATGGCGCGCACGTCGAACGAGTCGTTCGCCTCGCTCAGGTGCTCGATCATCCGATTGCGCACTGCCGGGGTGATCGCGTTGCCCGCGTCGGGCCGGTTCAGGGTGAGCCACAGCACGTGGTCCTCGACCCGGGCCAGCAGCTCCTCGTCCACGTTGTCGGTCACTTGCGCACCACCAGGGCATCGAGGGCCACCGCGCCGCGGGGCCGGACTACGAGGGGGTTGATGTCGACCTCGGCGATCCCGTCGGGCTGGTTCGGCCCGGCGAGATCCATGGCAAGGCGTTGGAGGTTCATGATGGCCTCCAGGAGGGCGTCGACGTCCGCCGGCTTCGCGCCCCGCACCCCGTCGAGCAGGGCCCGGCCGCGGAGCTCGCCCACCATCCGGGCGGCCTCGTCACGCGAGAACGGCGGCACCCGGAAGCTCACGTCGCCGAGCACCTCGACGAAGACGCCGCCGAGCCCGCACATGACGACGGGGCCGAAGAGGGGGTCCTGGGCGACGCCGAGGACCATCTCGACGCCGTCGGGGACGAGCTCGCTCACGAGGACCCCGTCGATGGGCTGCCCGCGCCCGGCGGCCCGGTCGGCCCGGCGGCGCAGGTCGGCGAACGTGCGGCGCACCTCCGCGGTGCTCGACACGCCGACGGCGACGAGCCCGAGGTCGCTCTTGTGGGTGAGCGACGGGCCCGACGCCTTCATAACGACCGGGTAGCCGAGCCGCCCGCCCGCCGCGACCGCCTCGGCCGCCGTGGTGCAGAGCCGGTGCCGGGTCGAGCGGATCCCGTAGGCGCCGAGGAGCTTCTTCGACGCCGCCTCGGAGAGGCTGGCCCCCGGCGCCGCGGCGGCGAGCTGGCGCCGGAGGCGGGCCGCGGCCGGGCGGGGCTCGGTCGGCGCGTCGTCGAAGGGCGAGCGGTAGGCCGGGGCGAAGCCCCAGTAGTCGAGGTAGGCGCGCACCGCCCGGACGCAGTTGCCGAAGGTGCGGAACACCGGGATCTGCGACGACAGCAGCGTCTCGGTGTAGGCCCGCTCGGTGCCGACCGGTGAGCCCCACACCACGAAGATCGGCTTGTCCGTCGTCTCGGCCACGGCGACGAGGTCCCGGGCGAGCGGGCCGCTCATCATGTCGAGCGCCCCGGTGATCGGACAGATCAGGACGTCGACGTGCGGGTCGGCGAGCAGCAGGTCGAGGATCGTGCGACCGGCCGGCATCGTCACCGGCGGCCCGCCGCAGTCCACCGGGTTGGAGACGCGCAGATAAGAAGGAATGAGCCCGTCGTGGAGGGCCCGCTGCGTCGCGGCGGTCAGCTCGGGTAGGCGCAGCCCGACGCCCGACGCCATGTCGGCGAGGTGGGCGCCGGTCCCGCCCGAGATCGCGTAGATGCACACCCCGTCCCCGCGAGGGGGCTTCGTGCGCGCGAACGCCGCCGACGTGTCGAGCAGCTCGTCGAGCCCGTCCACACGAGTGACGCCGAACTGGCGCAGCACCGCCGACACGACCGCGTCGGCGCCCGTGAGGTGACCGGTGTGGGCCTTCGCCATGGACGCGCCGGCCTCCGTGCGTCCCACCTTGACGACGACGAGCGGCTTGCGGAGCCGGGCCGCGTGGTCGGCGGCCAGCATGAGCGACCGCCCGTCCTTGAAGCCCTCGATGTAGGCGGCGACGACCCCGACCTCGGGCTGCTCCGCGAAGTAGCGGGCGAAGTCCGCGAACTCGAGGTCGACCTCGTTGCCGGTCGGCGCCCAGTGCGACACGGCGATGCCGAGCTCCTGGCCCTGGAAGATCGGGCGGCCCTGGTGGCCGCTCTGGGTGATGAGGGCGATCGACGGGCCGGGGAGGTCCTCGCGGAACTCCGAGAAGGCGTTGAGGTTCGTGTTCGGCCCGAGCAGGTGCGTGGGGCCGTCCCGGACGAGCTCGGCCAGCCGGGCTTCGAGCGCCTCCCCGTCGGCGCCCGCCTCGGAGAAGCCGGCGGCGAAGATGACCGCGAAGCGAGCCCGCCGGGCGACGACCTCCTCGAAGGACTCCACCGCCCGGCCGGTGAGGATGACGGCAAGGTCGATGTCGCCGGGCACGTCGGCGATCGAGGGATAGGAGCGCACCCCGAGCACGGTCTCGTGCACCGGGTGGACGGGATAGAAGGCGGCGTCGTGCGCGTCCGCCCACTCCTTGATGCGCAGCGACATGGCCGAGTTCGGCTTGCCGCGGGTCTCGGACGCGCCGATCACCGCCACGGTCTTCGGGTGCAAGAAGGTGTCGAGGTCGACGTCGCGCAGGCGCAACGGGCGGCCGCTGACGTCGTCTCGGATGTCGGGCATCGGCTCTCTCCGGGCGCGCACGTGCCGCCTGGTCGGCAAAGAATGACACGGGACTCAGCAATCGGGCGAGTTGCCGACGCGCCGGACGCGCTCGACGCGAAACCCACCCGGATAATGTCGCCGAGCGTGGTGACCCTCGATGACCGCTCCACGGTGGTCGTCGTCGGGGCCTCGCTGGCGGGGCTGCGCGCCGTCGAGGAGGCGCGCGCCCTCGGGTTCGGGGGCCGCCTCGTCGTCGTCGGCGCCGAATCCCACCTGCCCTACGACCGTCCGCCGCTCTCGAAGCAGGTCCTGGCGGGGGAGTGGGACGCCGACCGGACCGCGCTGCGCACCCTGCCCTACGACGACCTCGCCGTCGAGTGGCACCTCGGCCGGCGGGCCGCTGCGCTCAACGTCACCGACCGGGTCGTCCTGCTCGCCGACGGGGAGCGGCTCGCCTACGACGCGTGCGTCCTCGCCACCGGGGCCGTGCCCCGCACGCTGCCCGAGACGCCGCCGCTGCCCGGCATTCACGTCTTGCGCACCCTCGACGACTGCCTGGCCCTGCGCGCCGAGTTGGACCACGCGCCGCGGGTCGTCGTGGTCGGCGCCGGGTTCATCGGCGCCGAGGTCGCTGCGACCTGCCGCGGCCGCGGTCTCGACGTGAGCGTCCTCGAGGCGCTCCCGTCGCCCATGGTCCGCGGGCTCGGACCGACGCTCGGCGACGCCCTCGGCCGGCTCCACGTCGACCACGGCGTCGACCTGCGCCTCGGCGTCGGCGTCGCCGGCTTCGAGGGCCACGACCGCGTCGAAGGGGTCGTGCTCGGTGACGGGACGGTCGTCGCCGCCGACGTGGTCCTCGTCGGGATCGGCGTCCGCCCGGCCACCGACTGGCTCGAGGAGTCCGGGCTCACGATCGAGGACGGTGTCGTCTGCGACGCGACGTGCCTCGCCGCGCCCGGCGTCGTCGCGGCGGGCGACGTCGCCCGGTGGCCGAACCCGCTGTTCGGCGGCGAGTCGATGCGCCTCGAGCACTGGACGAACGCCGCCGAGCAGGGT
>DATDGU010000175.1:0-63532 GCA_036521915.1 Acidimicrobiia bacterium
CGCTTGTCGTAGCGGTGCACCGGCAGGCCGCGGATCAGCGTGACGCCCAGCCCGTCGATCAGGTTCCGCTGGATCCCGGTGAGCTCCGCGCCGAGCGTCGGCAGCGGGAAGTCGTCGCGGGTGATGTCGAGCACGTCGTCACCACGCGCCTCGGCAAAGCGCAGGGCCGCGTCGAGCTCGTCGATCTGGGCGTCGGTCAGCTCGTACACGTAGCGGTCGCCGAGGTCGTCGCGGTGCCAGACGCAGGCCGGCTCGAGCGGGACGAAGGACGTCGGGTCGATGGACGCGTCGGTGGCGGTCATGCGGACACCTCCGTGGTCGGGGCAGGGCGTGCGCCGCGGACGAGTCGGCCCGGGAGCGCCCCGGTCGCCTCGCCGTGCGCGTACGTGACCTGGCCGCCCGCGACGGTGGCGACGTAGCCCTCGGCGGGCTGCACGAACCGTCGCCCGCCGGCGGGGAGGTCGTGGCGCACCTCGGGCCGCCGGGCGGCGAGATGCTCCCAGTCGATGACGTTGAGGTCGGCCCGGTAGCCGGGGGCGAGCACGCCGCGGTCGGCGAGGCCGACGGCGCGGGCCGTCGCCGCCGTCTGGCGGTGCACCAGGAACGGCAGCGGCAGGCGGCCGTGAGTGCGGTCGCGCCCCCAGAGCGTGAGCAGCGTCGTCGGGAAGCTGGCGTCACAGATGGTCCCGACGTGGGCGCCGCCGTCGCCGAGCCCGACGACGGTGTGGTCGTCCGCCAGCATCTCGCCGGCGGCGTCGAGGTTGCCGTCGGCGTAGTTGAGGATCGGCCGGTAGAGCATGGCGCGGCCGCCGTCCGCGACGAGGAGGTCGTAGGCGAGGTCGAGCGGCTCGCGGCCCTCCCGCGCCGCGTGCGCCGCGACGCTGTCCGACGCCTGGGGCTCGTAGTTTGGCGTGTCCGCGACCAGGAACATCTGGTCGAACTCCTGCAGGACCTGCCCGGCGCCGCGGCGCGGCGACCGCTGCGCCTCGAGCACCTTCGTCTTGAACGCCGGGTCGGTCATCACGGTGACGCGCTCGTCGAGCGGGCGGGCGGCGATCTCGCGGTACACGGGGTTGGTGAGCAGCGGCGACAGCGTGCACTCGAGGCCCAGCAGCAGCCCGACGGCGCGCGGCGCGACCTGCGCCCGCATCGTGACACCCGCCGCGTTCGCCTCGGCGAGCAGCTCGAGCTGGCGGCGCCACACCTCGCCCCGAACCTGGAGCAGCGTGAACGACAACGGGCGCCCCGACACCTCCGCCATCCGGCGGAACAGCGCGAACTCGGCGTCGACGTCGGCGAAGTCCGACACCCCCTGCAGCACGCCGAGACCGCTCTTGCCGATCGCCGCGGCGATGCCCACGAGCTCGTCGGCCTCGGCGGTGAGCGTCGGCGTGAACTCGCCCCGGCTGCTCCGGTGGTTCATCGTCCGCGACGTCGTGAACCCGAGCGCGCCGGCCTCGACGGCCTCGCGGGCCCGCCACGCCATCTCGGCGATGTCATCCTCCGTCGCGGGCTCCCGTCGCGCGCCGCGCTCACCCATCACGTGGAGGCGCAGCGCGGCGTGCGGCACCTGGAGGGCGACGTCCACGTCGAACGGCCGCGGCGCCACCGAGTCCATGAACTGGGGGAACGACCGCCAGCCCCAGGAGAGCCCCTCGTGGAGCGCGGTCCCGGGGATGTCCTCCACGCCCTCCATGAGCTCGATGAGCCGTTCGTGGTCGGCGTCACGCACCGGCGCGAACCCGACGCCGCAGTTGCCGGCGACGACCGTCGTCACGCCGTGCCACGACGACGGCAGCATCCGCTCGTCCCACGACGCCTGCCCGTCGTAGTGGGTGTGGATGTCGACGAACCCCGGGGTGACGAGCAGCCCGTCGGCGTCGATGGTGCGGCGCGCTGTGCCGTCGACGGTGCCGACCGCGGCGATCGTCGCCCCGGCGATCGCGACGTCGGCGCGCCGGGCGGGCGCGCCCGTCCCGTCGATGACGTCGCCGCCCCGGACGACCAGGTCGAAGTCCGTCATGGTGTCTCCTCCCGTAGCGCTGGCAGGAGCTCGGCGGTGAGCAGGCGCGCCGCGGCGTGGGCTTGGGTGGGGTCGGCGCGAAAGCCGGGTCCCGTGATGACGAAGCGGGTCACCCCGAGCGCGGCGAGCTCCCGGAACCGCTCGACGCAGGTCTCGGGCGGTCCGAGGATCGCGAAGCGGTCGACGAAGGCGTCGTCGAGCGCCTGGGTGTGCGCGGCGTCGTTGCTCAGGTGCTGGTTGCTGTCGTAGCGGCGGCCGACCTCGGCGACGACGGACCGGTCGTGCTCGTCGAGTCCCGCACCCGTCGAGCCGGGCATCGCCGAGAAGTGCGCGAACGCCGCGACCGCGCCACCGACGAGGGTGCGCGCGACGGCCGGATCGGGGTGGCATCCGACGGTGACGTACGCCCCGAACGAGATGGTGCTCGGATCACGTCCGATGTCGGCGGCGGTCTTGCGGGCGTGCTCGAGCGCCCACGCGACCCGGTCGGGGTCGGCGCCGACGGCGAGCGTGACCCGCTCCGCGACGCGCACACCCAGGTCGATCATCCGGGGCCCCGACACGGCGACGTCCAAAGGGACCTTGGCCTCGTGGCAGCGATCCAGGAACTGGAGCCGGCTCGGACGACCCTCGCAGTCGAGCGTCTCCCGGGCGAGGTAGCCCTGGAGCTGCTGGACGAGCACCTCGAATCGCCCCACGGGCATGGGCGGCAGACCAAGGTGGAAGAGCGCCGTGTCGCCCCGGCCGATCCCGAGCACGAAGCGCCCACCCGACGTCTCCTGGACGGTCGCGGCCACGTTGGCGAGCGCGGCCGGATGACGGGTGTGCGCGTTCGTGACGCCCGTCGCGAACCGGAGCCGCGTCGTGGCCTCGGCGGCGAGCGCCGTGGCGACGAACGGGTCGCCGACGAGGTTCTGTGAGTCGACGAAGGTGATGCCGTCCCAGCCGTCGTCCTCGGCCCGCTGGGCCTGCACCACGGCGGTCCCGATCTCGGGGATCCGCATCCCCCACAGCTCCATCAGCCCCAACCCTAGGTTGAGGACCGCCCGGCGAGCACCGGGGCCCACGACCCGGCCTCTGGGACGAACCGCAGCACGTCGTCAGGTCACCCCCAGCGCGCGTCCCAGGACGCCCATGAGTTCCCCATGGGCCCGGCGCGACACCCCGGCGGCGATCATCGCACCCGACCCGTGAAAGGTGCCGGGGAACGTGTGGAGCTCGACGGGCACGCCCGCCTCCATCATGCGCAGCGCATAGATGATCCCCTCGTCGCGCAGCGGGTCGAACTCCATAGCGGTCACGTAGGCCGGCGGGAGTCTTCCCAGGTCCTCGGCGATCGCCGGCGAGGCGTACGGCGAGACCTCACCCGGATCGGGGCCGAGGTAGAAGCGCCAGCTCCGCTCGGCGTTCGGCCGGTTCCACATCGGTGTCTCGACGAACGTCCGCATGCTCGTCGTCTCGAGGCGATGGTCGAGCTCCGGGATGCCGAGGAACTGGAAGCACAGCGGCGGACCGCCCCGGTCGCGGGCCAGCAGCGCGACCGCGGCCGACAGCCCGCCGCCCGCGCTCTGGCCGCCGACGGCGATGCGGTCGGTGTCGATCCCCAGATTCGACGCCTCGTCGTGCAGCCAGCGGAGCGCCGCGTAGCAGTCCTCGACACCCGCGGGGAAGGCGTGCTCGGGCGCCAGGCGGTACTCGACCGCGGCCACGACCGCATCGAGCTCACGAGCGACCCGGGTGGCGATGGCGTGCTCCATGGTGATGTCACCCAGAACGAAGCCGCCGCCGTGGATGTCGAGCAGCGCCGGCCGGCCCTCGGCCGGGCCCGGCCCGTTGGCGCGGTAGACGCGCACGAGCACGGGCGGGGCACCGTCGTGACCTGGGACGTGGTGGTCGACGATGGTGACCCCGTCGGTGTCGACGTCGGCGTTGAGCGGCTCCAGCATCGTGGCCAGCCCGGCGCGTGCCGTGGCCAGGTCGCTGATGTCGGTCTTCGGGATCAGCTCGACGAACGGGGCGAGGTCGCGATCGAACGCGTACGGCATGGGCGCACTCCCTCTCGAGTTGCCGCACCGTAGCCAGGGATAGCCTGCCCGCTCGGTCACCGGGCTCTTCACCGGCTGACCCACTGCCCCGCGAGGCCGCGCCGGCGCGGGCTCAGTGCGTCGGACACGTCGTGGTGCGACCGGAATGCGCGGATCCTCGCGACCGCGGGCGTCCGGCGCGGACAGGTTGTCGCCACGTTGCGTTCAGGCGCTGGCGTCGTGCCCTTCACGTCCGCGAGACGGGCCCGCAATGCGACGGCGGTAATTCTTCCCTCATGATCAAAAGCATCCGTCGGTTCGGAGCCCGCCCGGTCGCATTGTGTGACCGGCCCGTCGATCAGGTTCGCCGAGCGGGCCGCGGTCCTCCGGCGAGGGCGAGGTGAAGGTCGCGCCGGAGCGGTCCGACGTCCTGGCCTTCCGGCGCGCACCCGCCGCGTAACCTTGGGCGTGCCGAGCGCCCAAGCCGCGCGCGAGCACAGGCCGGTCGGTCGCTCCGTGACCCGTCGGGAGCCTTCCTTCGGGCCCCCCGAGCCGAACACCGTCCCGAACCCCAAGCACCTGGTGTGTAGGAGCACGGGGTGCGTCACCGCCGTTCCTCACCCATGCGGCGCCGTGCGTCCGGCTGGCGACCCGGAGGGCAGGCGAACGGTCGACGCCATCGACCGCCGGGCAAGGGGCATCGGAAGCCGTCAGTAGGATCGGCGGCTCGCGCTCGGGGGAGGTTGCGTGAAAGCCGTGCGAGTCGTGCGCCACGGCGCACCGAGTGAGGCGCTCGAGATCGAGGACATCCCGGTGCCGGACGTCGGGCCGGGCGAAGTGCGCATCGCGGTGCGCGCCGCGTCGCTGAACTTCGGGGACATCGCACGGTGCCGAGGGACGGTCGCCAGCGTGATGGGCCAGGTGCCGTTCACTCTCGGCATGGACGTGTGCGGCGTCGTGGACGCGGCCGGCGAGGGGGCCGAGCAGTGGCTCGGTCGCCGCGTGGTGGCGATGACGAACCAGTCGTTCGGTGGCATCGCCGAGGCCGCCCTCTCCACGCTCACGAGCGTGTTCGACGCGCCGCCCGAGCTCGACGACGTCGAAGCCGCGGCGTTCACGCTGCCGTTCCACACGAGCTACCTCGCCCTCCATCGGCGTGCCCGGCTGGAGCGGGGCGAGACGCTCCTCGTGGTCGGCGGTGCCAGCGCCGTCGGCACGGCCATGATCCAGCTCGGCGTGGTCGCCGGCGCGGACGTCATCGCCGTCGCCGGCGGCCCCGAGAAGGGCGCGCTCTGCGCGCGGCTCGGCGCAACGCCGCTCGACTACACGAGCGACGACGTCTTCGACCGGGTGATGGAGCTCACCGATGGCCGAGGCGCCGACGTCGTCGTCGACCTCGTCGGCGGCGAGCGGACCGAGACGACGTGGACGTGCGTCCGGCGCGAGGGCCGCTACGTGCCCGTCGGCTTCAACGACGACCCCGAATCCGGGCTCACCGGGCGGCCGCTCCGGAAGGTCGCGATGGGCAACTTCTCCGTCCTCGGTGTGATGCTCGGCTACACGGAGATGCCGCTCCCGCTCCGCAAGTTCGGCATCAACACCTTCGCACCCGAGGTCGGCCAGGAGGTCCACCAGGCGCTGCTCGCGCTCGTCGCGGCCGGCTCGATCCGGCCGGTCATCGGCCGGCGGATCTCGATGGCCGAGGTCGCCGGCGTCCTTACCGACCACGAGGAGCGCCGCACCTCCGGCCGCACGGTCGTCGACGTGACCCGCGGCTGAGCTGCCCGTGCCCGACCTCGCGCCCGACGACCTCCTCGCCGAGGCGAGCGCCCAGACGGGCCTCGACGACTTCGGACCGCCGGAATTCCGGGAGGGGCTCGGCGTCCTGTGCGCGTCGATCGCCGACGAGGCCGAGCTGAGCGAGCTCGGCGTCGCGGCCGTGAGCGGGACGATCGGGAGCAGCCTCGCCAACCGCCTGCGCGTCGTCGACTGGATCCGACAGCACTCCAGCGTCGGCGACGAGGCCGTCGACGCGCCGCTGGTCGTGATCGGCATGTTCCGCGCCGGCACGACGTTCCTCAGCGAGCTGCTCGACCAGGACCCGCGCAATCGCGCGCTGCTGCGATGGGAGGCGAGTGACAGCGCGCCGCCGCCGGCACCCGAGACGTTCCGCGCCGGGCCGCGTGTCGAGGCCGCCCGGATGAGCGGCGAGCTGCTCGAGCAGATCAACCCGCGCATGGGCGCCATCCACCACGAGGACGCCGCCGGACCGACCGAGTGCATCGCCGTCATGAGCCAGGACTTCAAGAGCCTCTCGTGGGAGGCGATCACCAACGTCCCGTCGTACAGCCGCTGGCTTCTCGACGTCGACCAGCGCTCGGCGTACGAGTACCACCGGTCCGTGCTGCAAGTGCTCCAGAGCGGCGGCGTCCGCGGCCGCTGGACCCTGAAGAGCCCGCACCACGCGATCGCGCTCGACGCCCTGACCCGGACATACCCCGACGCCCGGCTCGTGCTCCTCCACCGCGACCCCGTCGCGCTCTGCGCGTCCGTCTGCAGCCTGATCTCGACCCTGTCGGGCACCTTCACCGACGCTGACCACACGGCGTACATCGCCGAACACTGGCCGGCGATGCTCGAGGAGTCCGTCCGGCGCATCGACACGTTCCGCGCCCAACCGTCGGCGCCGCCCATCGTCGACGTCCAATACACCGAGCTGGTGCGCGACCCGGTGACGACCGTCGAGCGCCTCTACGCCGCGGTCGGCGACACACTCGACGATCCGGCCCGCGCCGCCATCAGCCAGTACGCAGCTGCCCACCCGAAGGGCGTCCGAGGGACGCACGAGTACGACCTGGCCGAGTTCGGGCTCCGAGCCGGCGAGCTGCGGGAGCGGTTCGCCGGCTACACCGAGCGCTACGGGGTCGCACCCGAGACGAGCGGGGTCACGACGCCGTAGCGCCTGACCGCGAGGTGGCGTCCCCGGTCGGCGACGCCGCGTAGGATTCCGGCTGGCGTGATGAACCCGCTATCGCCCGCCAGGGTCGTCGTCATCGTCGACGCGCCCGCGGGCGACGACGAGAAGACCCTTCACGGTGTGGCGCGTGGCGATGACTCGCCTGTCGTGTGCGACCAGGACAGACTCGGGCGGCGTGGCACGACGAGTGGGAGCGCCGACGCTCCGGCGCCGGAAGGGTGGCTCCGTCGCGCTGCCGGGCATCTGGCTGGTTTGGCTGACCCTCGGCCTCCTGGTCGTCGTCTACGCCAGCCACGAGGCGTTCGGGTTCGCCCGCTCGGTCGACGACGAGTTCTTCCGGCAGGGTCTCAACGACGTCCTGCTCTGGTCCGCCGCCGCCGCGTGCTTCGCCGGCGCCCGGCGGTCGACGCGGAGCCGGACGGCGTGGCTGCTGGTGTCGGCCGGTCTCGCCAGCTGGGCGGTCGGCGACACGATCTGGAGCATCCGCTTCGGCGGTGCCGCACAAGGCCCACTCACGAGCGTGTCCGACGTGTTCTGGCTCGCCTGGTACCCGCTCATGCTCGCCGCGCTCGTGCTTCTCGTACGCGACCGCGTCCCGGCCTTCGAACTGCACCGATGGATCGACGGCGTCGTCGTCATGCTCGTCGTCGCGACGCCCTGGGTGGCGCTGTTTCTCGAGCCGGTCGCGGCGCACGCCGGCACCTCGGCGCTCGCGGACGCGGTGGATTTCGCCTACCCGCTGGGCGACGCGATCATCGTCGGTGCGACGCTCGGCGCGTTCGCCCTCATGGGATGGCGGCCCGGTCGCATGTGGTGCACCCTCGCCCTCGGACTCGTCGCGGTCGGGGTCGCCGACGCCGTCTACTCCGTCGAGGCCCTGCAGCACACCTACCGCGGCGGGCTCTTCGACGCGGCGTGGGCCGGCGGCGCGGTCCTGATCGCGTACGCCGCCTGGATGCCGCATCCGGGTCAGGTCCGGCTGGCGAAGGTCACCGGCTGGCCCGCAGTCGCGCTGCCGCTCTTGGCGCAGGCGTTCGCGATCGCGCTGCAGATCTACGGGATCTTCCACTCGATCCCGACGATCGAGCGCGCGCTGACGATCGTCGTGCTGCTCATCGCGATGTTGCAGATCGCGATCACCAGGCCGGCCGTCGAACCGGACGCAACGGCTCCGTCACCGTGATCGGGACCGCCACGCTGAGGCTGACGAGCGCGCCGCGCCCGAGGCGTCGCCGGCCTACACGGGGACGCCCGCCCGGAGCACCGCGAACTGGCGAGCGGGATCGTCGCAGGCCGCGGAGCCCGCCGGCGGGTCGCCGTGCTGCCAGTCGCCCTCGAGGCGGCGGACCCCCACGGGCGCGTACTGGACGATGTAGGCCTTGCGCGCCGCGTCGGTGAGGTTGGGGCCGGTGAGGTGTGGCGTCAGGGATGAGAATACGACCGCGCCGCCCGCGGGGAGCTCCGTCGGCACGGCGCCGTCGGGTTCTTCGGCGAAGCACTCCCAGCCGATGGGGTCGACCCAATGGTGCAGCAGCGTGCCGGCGCGGTGGACGTGGGCCAGGACCCAGGGGCAGCCGTTCTCGAGCGTGGTGTCCGTGAGCGCGATCCAGCACGTCAGGTACTGCTGGGGCTCGACGAACACGTAGCCGTTGTCCTGGTGCCACGGGAAGCGTCGCGGCTTCTCGGGCTTCTTGTAGACCGCCTGGTCCCAGTACAGGTTCACGTCCGGCCCGACCAGGTCGTGACACAGGCCAACGAGCGCGGGATGGCTCGCGAGCTCGTGTGCCGCGGGCGAGCGCAGCACGGCGTGCACGGTGAACGTGATCGCGCCGGCCTCGGCGATGTAGATCCGCCCTTCGGACTGTGTCGCGAGGAGTTGATCCATCTCGGCCTCGAGCTCGTCGAGCTCGCCGACGAGCGTCGAGACGGTGGGCCGATCGAGGAGCGTCGGCAGCACGACGAACCCGTCGGTGTCGAACGCGGCCCGCTCGGCCGGGCTGAGGACGGTCGGCGCGACCGTCGGCAGCGCCCACTCGAACGCCCGGTTCCAGGGATGGCGGGTGGCCCCCGGCGGCAGCACCGTCGTCACCTCACGGACTCTAGGAGTCGGGATCGATCTGAGTAGGCGCTACTCATGGCGCCGGACCGGGGCCCACGCAGACTGGGCTCGTACGACGGGCGAACGGAGCGGGCAGCCGTGGTGAAGTTCGGGAAGCGATCGACGCCCACGGGAGAGTGGACCGCGGTCCCCGCCGAGATCCGCGACGTCAAGTACGGGTTGGTGCACACCACCGACTCGGGCGTCGGCGGGATGTACGAGAGCCATTCGTCCACCAAGAAGCTGGGGCGCCAAACGAGTCAGGATGGTGGAGCGTGAATCTCGGACGGGTGAGCAGCGCGGCGCTGATGGCGTCGGGCCTGGCCGGTGTCTTCATGCCCGGCAGTGTGTCGGCCGCACTCGAGCTGCCTGCGCAGACCGCTCGCGGCACGGCCGAGACGCGCGCGGGGCTGGGCGGCACCTACGCGGCGCTCGGTGGGTGGGCACTCGTGAGTCGGAATCCCACCGCGCGGGCCGCCGTGGGCGTCGTGTGGCTCGGTGCAGCCACCGCCCGGCTTGCGTCGCTGCGGCTCGACCACCCGAGGACCGACGCCGCGTTCTGGGCCTACCTGGCCGTGGAGGTCAGCCTCGGCGCAGCCGCCGTGCTCGGTGCCGGGACGCCCGCGCGGTAGAGAGGCACCGTTGGTGACTCGCGGTCTCACACACCGCGAGTCGCGCCACCCGATGTGGACCGACGAGCGCAACAGTCCATCCTCTCTTCCTTGACCCGCCACCGGGTCCCGCCTTTCCTCACGCCTGGGCCCTCGAGCCGGGGCGTGCCAGACGAACGGGGCGGCGAGGCACAGACCAATGAGGAGGAGAAGCCAGAGGAGGGGGCTCAAGGGGAAGACCGCAGGAGCTGCCACCAGCACGGCCGCTCCGGCAGCGATGAGCGCCGCACGTCTGGGGCGCCGCCGAATCTCGGACGCGACGGCCGCCCAGGTCCGGCGTCGTCGCCCTGGGCCAGTGCGGTCACCGTCGGTGGCCGGTCCGCCGCTGGTGGCGGCCAGGTGCGCCCAGAACGAGGGCTCGGAGACCACACCGGTGGACTTCGCTCGCCGCGGTCGGTGCCGCCACCCGAGCGCGGCGGCGACCACGAGGAGGGCTCCCGCTGCCAGCACCAGATCTCGCTCCTGTTGCTGAGGTGCAACGGGGAGGCCGGCGTCGGATTGCGCTCGGAGCGGCCAGGCGGTCGGAGCCTGGGAGCGGCGGGGGTCGGGTTAGCCGCGGGGCAGCGTGAGCGCGACCGTGCCGGTCGCGTGGGCCCCGAGGTCGGTGACGGCCCGCACCGCGAGCTCCCGGCGCTGGACGTCGCCGTCTGACCGGTCACCGGTGACCTCGCCGCTGAAGCGCAGCGGGTGGCCGGGCACGGACGGCGCCCCGAGCCGGACCGAGATGCGCTCCACCATCGCCTCGGGTCCGGTCCAGTCGGTGACGTAGCGCGACAAGTAGCCGTTGGTGGTGAGGATGTTCATGAAGAGGTCTGGCGCGCCTTGGGCTTGGGCATAGTCGCGGTCGTGGTGGGCCGGCATGAAGTCACGTGACGCGATTGCGCCCGCGACGATGACCGTCGCCGTGACGTCGAGCGTCGACGGTGGGAGCTGCGTCGTCGGTTCCTGGGGATCGGGAGCCTCGGCAGGGGACCGGTGCTCGGCGCGCTCCCGCGACGTGCTGGCCGTGGTCGGGCTGCCAGGAGCGAACCGAAAGACCCGGAAGCGCTGCCGGCCGACGAGCTCGTCACCGTCGGTTCGGTAGTCGGTGACCCAGGTGACGAAGTAGCCGGTGCCGAGCGCGGTGGCCTTTCGGTCCGAGACCGACTCGAGGACAGCGGACGACGAGATCTGGTCGCCGACCCGGAGGTAGCGGAGGAACTCGAGCTCCGAGTTCGTCGCGAGGGTCGCGGTGTACCCGGCAGCGGCGAGCAGACCGAGCGGGCTCTCCGGCGAGACCTCCATGGCCGCGCCACCGCGTGCCGCGATCCCTTCGATGCGTGGACGCGCCATCGTCCAGGTCTGCAGCATCGCCGGCGGCGCGACGATGCCGCCGAAGCGCGACTTCACGGCGATCTCGTCGTCGAGATACACCGGGTTGCGGTCATCGAGCGCATCGACCCAATGCCGGATCATCGGCAGGTTCACCGGGTCGGGCGCGACTGCGGGACCGCCGGCGCCCAACGGCTGGCCCAGGCAGCGATCGAGACTTCGGCGCACGGCGTCCTCGGTCGCCGTCGTGTCACTCATCGTGACCGGAGGCTACCGATCAGCTGGCGACGGGTGCCGTGTGTTGTCGTGGTCGTCTCAAAGGATGAGGACGTGCGACGAGGCCTCCGCGGCGTGCATCCGCGGGGACTTCCCGAGTGCGCGGCGCACGTCAGCGCGCGTCGGGCGTCCCGTCCCCGGCGAAGCGACCGATCGAGAGCGGGGACACGTCCGGTGGCGCCTCGCCGTCCCGGATCCAGGCGGCGATGAGCGTCGCGGTGACGGCGGACATGAGGATGCCGGTGCGGTAGTGGCCCGACGTCAGCCAGGCGTTCTCGACATTTGGGATGCGGTCGAGCACCGGGCGCAGGTCGGGGTGCGCGGGGCGGAAGCAGCACCAGGCGTGCGTCACGCCGATGCCGGTGACCGCCGGGAGAAAGGCGGCCGCCCATTCTGGGAGCGAGGCGGCGAGCCCGATGTCGACGTCGGGAGAGTGGTCATCGACGTCGAGGGTCCCGCCCACCAGGAGCCGCCCATCCGCGAGCTGGGTTCCGATCGGCTCGACGGGACCGGGCAGGCGCACGGGTGCGGGCGCGGTCGCGACGATGTGTCCCTTCACACGGTGCGCGGGCAGCTCGAGTGGGAGACCGGGGAGCTGTGGCGGCCCGCCTGTCGCGAACGCCACCACACCCGGGCTCAGCGGTCCTGCGGTCGTCGCCAGCTGGGTGACCCGGCCATCGCGCACGACGGCGTCGGTCACGCTCACGCGGGTGGCGACGCCCGGCAGACGCCCAGCCAGTCGGGCCAACGCCTGGAGCGGGTTGACCCGGGCCTGGCCCGGGACGCGCACCCCAGCGGTCGGGCGCGCGAGCCCGGGGAGCAGCTCGGCGATCTCCGACGGGCCGAGTGACTCCGCGCCGGGCGGCGGGCGGAAGGCGGGTGCGAGCGGCTCCAGACCGAGCCAGTCGACGTCGACGAGTCCGACGCCGCCTTCCCTCGCGTCGAGCTCGCGCCAGGCCTGCAGGCTTCGGGTGGCCAGACGAACGAACCAGTCTGGGTCGGTCCCGCTGTGCGCCGCCGGCGTGAGGAGGCCGAGCGCGCCGCCGCTGGCCTCCGCGCCCAGGCGGGTCCGCTCGAGGAGGACCACGTCGCCGAGGCCGGCACGCGTGCAGGCCTCGGCCGTCGCGACACCGAGGATCCCGCCGCCGACGACGGCGACGTCCGGTCGGCGGGCCAGCCCCTCGGGAACTCCAGGATCCAGGGCCGCGGCCTCGTCGGTGTCGAGCAGGTCGTGCCAGATGGCATGGAAGCGGGTCGTCATGCTGGCGTGGTCGCGATCACGCTCGACCCCCTACGGGGAGCGGACCTGGCTCGCCGGGAAGCGCGTCGGGTCCTCCCCACGCCACCAACCCGGCGCCGTCCCGATACGCGCGGTCACGTCGCCGCCGAGCTCGCGTCGATCCGGAAGGTCGCCTGGGTCGAGCTCCCCTGGTTACCGCTCGCGACCACCGTGTAGGTGCCGGCGACGTCGCTCGTGCCGGTCTGATACATCGTCGTCACCGATCCGTCCGGCCCCGCGGTGTGTGCCGGTCCGGTGAACTTCACGCCTGGCCCGTTGATCTGAAACGTGACGGTCTCGTTCGGCTTGGCGCCGGTCAAGGTCAGCATGAACGCCGTCCCGGCCGGACCGTCACCCGGGCTGATCGTGACCTGGACCGGCGGGCGCGGCGGGACCTCGAGCGTCTGGCCGACGGTCAGCGTGGCCACGTCCGACAGGTGGTTGACCGACGCCAGCGCGTCGACCGTGATTCCGAAGAAATGGGCCAGGTTCGTCAGCGAGTCCCCTTGCTTGACCTGGTAGGTGAAGAACGGGCGCGTCGTGGTTGTCGTGGACGAGGAGGCGACGGATCGATGCCGGGTTGGCTTGGTCGTCGACGGCTTCGATGACCCCGCACAGGCGGCGAGCATCAACGACACGGCTATCACCGCAATGCGCCGACGGGGCCGCTGGGTCCACGCGTACCCCGGCACCGTGGCTGTGCCAGGCCTGAACACCTCTCACGCAGGGTCGCGCAGGTGAGCCCGAGCTTCAAGGACGCTACGGCGAGACCTCGGGTCACGTGCTCGCCGTAGGAGCGGACATCGCCGATGCGTGTGACAGCTCCGGAGTCGGGGTGCGCTCGGACCCATCCCCGCCGTCACGACTCGGACAGCACCTTCTTCTTCTGGGCCTCGAACTCCTCTTGGGTCAGCGCACCGCGGTCTCGGAGGTCGGCGAGCTTGGCGATCTCGTCCGCCGGATCGGGCCTCGCCACGGGAGGACCAAAGCGCGTCGGCCCGGTAATCCCGGCGGACGCCATCGCGTTGGCGCTCATCTGATTGGCGCGCGCCGTCATCTCCTGACGGAATTCGGCGGGATGGTCGATGGCCTCCTTCATCATGTCGTGGGCCGATTCGCCACCGAGCTGTTCCATCGCCGCCTGCGTGCCGTCCGAGATGTGGGACAACACCTCGGTCGCCTGACCTTCCGAGCTGTGGTCGACCACGACCTTCGAATGATCATCCGGGTCGTACAGCACCCCGACGGTGTCGCCAACCGCGGGACGGCTGCCCAGCTCGGGATAGGGCTCCGTGACCTCCGCCGCGAACGACGCCTCGTTGTCCGGTGTCACCCGGAGCGTCAGCTTCCAGTTGACGTGGGCGCTCGCCACCTGCTGCGCCGCGTCATTCCCGGTCGAGATGGCGAACTTGCCCTTCTTCGCCGCGGTCACCTGAGCCGGAGCCGTCTTGCCTCCACCCTCCCGGAGCTTCTGCTCGAGTCGTTCGGCGCTCCCAAACACGGCCCTTCCCTTTGTGTCGGTGTTCCGGCTGGCTCGGCGTCGTACCGCCGTGATCGGTGGTCTCGTGCCGTCACGGCCATCCTCCCAAGGTCGTCATGCCGCCGGCTTGAGTAACGCCTACTTATGCCGCTGCGCGTCGGGACATGCGACGGCCACGGCCGGTGGTCCCGGGTCCGAGGCCGGGTCGGGCCGACCTCTCTCCCGGAGGGTGTCGGACGGGCACCCCACCGAGGCCTGCGTCAGTACGGTGCAGCGCATGACCGTCGTCCGTTCCGCGCGATCGAGCGACGCGGGTGCGATCGTCGCCTTGTGGCGCACCGTGGACGACGTGTTGCCGAGCGTCACCGACGACGAGCGTGCCGTCACCACACTGCTGACGCGCGATCCGACGTCGATGCTCGTGGCCGAGGAGGCAGGCCACCTCGGGGCAGGCCACCTCGTCGGTACCCTCATCGTCGGCTGGGACGGCTGGCGAGGCAATCTCTATCGGTTGGCCGTTGATCCCTCGGCCCGACGTCGAGGCGTCGCCCGCACGCTCGTCGAGCAGGCCGAGATCCAGCTTTGCGGCGCAAGGGTGCCGGCGAGTGTCAGCGATCGTGGCCGCGTCGGAACCGCCCGCCGTCGGTTTGGGGCGCGGCGGGCTACGGCCGTCAGGACGAGATGCACCGCTTCGTCAAGAACCTCGATGGTTCGTGACGACCCGCCGCGACCCTTGGATCGCGAGCGGCGGCTCGAGGCTGGCCGATGTGCGGCCCGTGACCGAGGCACGTCGAGCCCCTCGGAGGTCACTTTCTTCCCTATATATAGGCGCGCATCTACGTGGCGCAGCCGGCTCGCTGGGCAACCTGATCCATGAAGCCGCGGAACCCGCTCTCTTCCCAGGGAACGGGGAGCGGCGACCGATGATTTTGGCGTCTGGCGATCGTCGGACGCTGCACAGAGATCAAGCACCCCGGCGATCGGAGCGAACGTGACGGGCGACGAGCATCTCCAACCCATGGTGGCCGCCGAGTATCTGGCCCTCGCAGACGTCCTGGCGTCGGCGAGCGACGCCGACTGGAGCACTCCCTCGCTGTGCGAGGGCTGGCGAGTGCGCGAGGTCATCGCACACCTGACCATGCCCGCTCGCTACGACGAGGAGGCGTTCCTTGCCGAACTGCGAGCTCGGAACTTCGACTTTCCTCGGCTGTCCAACGAGATCGCCGCACGTGACGCCCAGTTGCCAGCGGAGCAGCTTGTCGCCAACCTCCGCTCCAACACGTTGCACTCGTGGGCTCCACCCGGGGGCGGGTATCACGGTGCCCTGAACCACGTGGTGATCCATGGGCTCGACGTGACGGTGCCGTTGGGGCTGCAGCGCCTCCCGGCGGATGAGCCGATGCGAGTCGTGCTGGGCGATCTCACGAAGGGCGAGCTCCACAGCCAGTTCGGCACCTCCATCGATGGGAGGACACTCGAAGCCACCGATCTCGACTGGTCGCACGGATCAGGCCCGCCGCTGCGTGCGTCGGCCGGCGACCTTGCCCTGCTGCTCTGCGGACGCACGATCGGGCCCGGTCGATTCGAAGGCGAGCCGCTCGCCACACCGCTGTCCGAGGCAACCTGAGTCGGTCGACTTACCGTGCGTCCAACGGTGCGCTGGGGAACCCGCGTGGGGCACGATGTGACGTCGCGGTACAACAACGGCCGCGTCGCGGAAGCACCCACGCGCTCCGTGTCGGCCGGTGTGTGCTACGGTGTTCTCGTCCGGCCGGGTGCGAACCCTTCGTTCGTCCGCTGGACTCCCACTTGGTTGCCGGCTTGTCCGCGCGCTCCGGGTCCCTCAGGGTCCACGGTTCAGTGTCTCGGGTGCCTCCGCCTCGTGAACCTGACCGACCTCCACCGACGGTGGAGCCAAAAAACCGGAGTACTTCCACTGTGTCCCCCTCCTTCTCAGACCTTGGGGTTCCCGATCGCCTGGTCGCGACGCTCGCGGCCCGCGGCCTCGATACCCCCCTACCGATCCAGGCCCTGACCATCCCTGACGCCCGAGCCGGCCGCGACGTGTGCGGCCAAGCCCCCACCGGATCGGGCAAGACCATCGCCTTCGGCATCCCGCTCGTCGGGCGGGTCGGACGCGCCGAGGCGCGACGACCCCGAGCGCTCGTGCTGGTCCCCACCCGCGAGCTCGCGAACCAAGTTGCCGGCGAGCTCGAGTGGCTCGGCAGCGGCGACGGTGTACGCGTCGCCGCCTGCTACGGCGGCGTCGGCCTCGAGCGCCAACGTCGGGCGCTGCGACGCGGCGTCGACATCCTCGTCGCATGCCCCGGCCGCCTGAGCGACCTGATCGGGCGCGGCGACGCTGACCTCGGTGCCGTCGAGATCGTCGTCGTCGACGAGGCCGACCGAATGGCCGACATGGGGTTCCTCCCTCAGGTGAGACGACTCCTCGACCAGACGTCATCGAAACGCCAGACGCTGCTCTTCTCGGCGACGCTCGACGAGACCGCCGAGTCGCTGGTTCGCCGGTACCAACGAAACCCCGTTGTGCACCGCCACGCGGCGGCGCCCGAGGAGCGCGGTCGCGTGACGCACCTCTTCTGGCAGGTTGACGATGGCGAGCGCGTCGAGACGTGCGCCGGCCTCATCCGCGATTCGGGATCCACGATCGTGTTTTGCCGGACCCGACGCCGGGCCGATCGCGTCGCTCGGCAGCTGGCCAGCGCTGGGATCCGCTCGGATGCCATTCACGGATCGCGGTCGCAGCCGCAACGCGATCGGGCCCTTGCCGCCTTCGGCGATGGGGCGATCGACGCGCTGGTTGCGACGGATGTCGCCGCCCGCGGGATCCACGTCGACGATGTTGGGTGCGTCGTCCACTATGACCCCGCGCCGAGCGTGACCGACTACACCCACCGAGCTGGTCGAACCGCTCGGGCCGGAGCATCCGGACTCGTGATCTCGTTGGTGCAACCGGACCAGGCGAAAGAGGCCAGGGACATCCAGCGGCACCTGAAGCTGCCACTCGGTCTCACCAGACCGCAGCGGAACGTCGCCGCTCCCCCGACCGTCCGGGAGCTCCCAGACGAGCCGGCCGCCGCCGTCGACGCGAGCGACACCACGGGCACCATCCGATGGTTCAACCCACGCAAGGGCTACGGCTTCATCACTCGCGACGGTGGCGACGACGTCTTCGTGCACGCGTCATCCATCGCCGGCGTACCTCTCCGCAACGTACGCAACGGGAGTCGTGTGGCATTCGAGATCAGACCCGGACGGAACGGCCAACAGGCCTGGAACGTCGCCTTGGTCGCCTGACTCGAGGCCGTCGCTCAGGTGGCTTCGCGACGTGCGGTTCAGCGGGTGTCAGTCGGATTCACCGAACTGATCGGCGCATGAGTCCTCGCCGCCGATGATGTGACGTCCGTCATCTGCTGATCGTCGACGCCAAGGACCATGATGTGACCAGTGCCTGGTCCCGCACGCTTCGAGGTCGACGCCAGAACGCCTCTGCGCGTTGCCACCCGATCTGGCTCGGTGAAGATCACCGGTGAAGACCGCCAGGACGTACTCGTCGAGTCAGGTGCCCACGAGGTGACCAGAGGAGATGAGGGCATCGAAGTCACGGGCCGGTCAGCCGCCCTGGTGATTCATTGTCCACTCCACACCGATGCGTTCGTCGGCTGCGCGTCGGGCGTGGTCTCGCTCCATGGCCCGCTGGGCGCAGTCCGGGTGACGACGAGGAGCGGGCGCATCAGCATCGAGCAGGCCTACCGCGTCGACGCCAGAACGGCATCAGGTGACATCACCGTCGAAAGCTGCGACGGGGAGTGCCGATGCCAGACGAAGAGTGGGCGGCTCCGAGTGGGCCGAGCCGGTTCCGGAGAGCTCGTGGCCGCGTCCGGCCGCGTTGACGTCTACGCGATCGGGGCGGTGCGGGTTCGGATGGGCAGCGGGAAGGTGACGATCGGCCTCACCGAGGCCGCACCGGTCGACGTCGAGACTCACTCGGGGTCCGTGATCCTGAACGTACCGACGGGCCTGCGTCCGGCGCTCGAGCTAGACACGGCAAGTGGTCGGGTGCGCTGCGACTGCGAGCCCGGCTCCGACGGTGTGATTCGCGTCAGGACGCGCAGCGGATCGATCTCGGTGATCGAGCGTTGAGGGCGCCGAGCGTCACGGAGCCTGGCGCGATCGTCTTCACCGACATTGTCGGCTTTACTGAGTTCACGGCGGTACAGGGCGACAGCGAGGCCATCGCGCTCCTCGATCGCCAAGAGCAGATGGTCCGTGCTGCCCTCCCGTCAGGCGCCCGGATCGTGAAGGAGCTGGGGGACGGTCTGCTGCTCTGGCTTCCCGAGGCATGCCCGGCACTCGTCGCAGGACTCGACTTGCTGGATCGATTCGGCGAGGCGGCGCAGCCTTCCGCGTTGTGGGTACGCATCGGCATGCACTGGGGCTGTCCGACGCCCCGGGGCGATGACCTCGTCGGCCACGACGTGAATCTCGCGGCGAGGATCGTCGACGTCGCCGGCCCTGGCGAACTCCTGCTGTCGGCCAACGTGCGGACGGCCGTCGACGCCGCCGGGTCGGAAGGCTTCCGTTTCGACGAGCTCGGTCCGGTGGTCATGCGCGGCATTCCCGAGCCCGTGCGGCTGTACCGCGCCTCCCGATCGCCGTCTGCCGCGGCGTGAGCACGTCGTGGCGAACGGCGCGGACGCTGCCGACTCGCGGTCTACGGAACCGCAAGTCAACAAGCCTTGTGCGAACAGGCGGAGTAAGAAAGGCTGGCGGTCTGGAGGGCGGTGCGTGGAGCAACGCGACCTCGGGCGAGCCCGAGGTCCAGGAAGCGTTCCCGCCAGTCGACTTCGCCAGGCCGATCCAGATCAAGACCCGATGTTCTGACGAGAAGAGGTTCCGCGATGGCGGATTCGGACAACGTCCAAGCTGCGCTCCTCGACAAGATCGAGCAGGCTCTCAGCAAGGCGCAGACACCGGCGGCGTTGCTGGCGCTCGCCGAGGCCTTCGCCTGGGTCGCGGCACCCGCGCAACCCCACGGTGGCGGCAAGAACTGATCCAAGCGCCTGCGACGAACGTGCCGCTGCCCGCACGTGGTCGTCGGTGACCGTGACCCCCCCGTCGGGGCGCATCTAGGCTCACCACTCTGCATGACGTGAGAAATCCGCACGTCGGCGAACCCTTCACCGACGACGACGCCGCCCTCGCCGCCGCGCTCGAAGACGTGTCGGTGGCCGTGCTGCTCTGCTCGATGGTGCACATGACGGGCGATCCGTCATGGGTCCGAGAGCGGGCACTCCCGAGCATCCCCAACGCGGCCGACCTGCACGGCGGCCTCGACGACGAGCAGGTTGCCGACATCCGGCGACGGGCGGTGCCGGCCATCGCCGCCTACCGGGATGGCGGATGCGTCCCGCACGAGCTGTCCCGAGACGTCCTCGTCGAGATGATGGCGTTCCTCGCCGGCAAGCCGCTCGAGGGCGTCATGGTCCCGATGTTCGTCGAGGACATGCAGTTCGACGGCGCGGACAGCGGCGCGATCTCCTGGGGGGACGAGGTGTCGGACGACACGAAGGCGGCGTCACCGGTCGTCGTGATCGGGTGTGGCCTGTCCGGCATCCTCGCCGGGATCCGCCTGGCGCAGGCGGGCCTTCCCTTCGTGATCGTCGAGAAGGACGACGGTCCGGGTGGGACCTGGTGGGAGAACCGCTACCCAGGGGCGCGGGTCGACGTCGGAAGTCACCACTACTGCTATGCGTTCGAGCCCTCGCACCACTGGACCGAGTACTTCTGCCAGCAACCAGAGCTGCGCGACTACTTCGTCCGGGTGCTCGACAAGTACGCGCTCCGCTCGCACTGCCGGTTCAGCACCGAAGTGACGTCCCTCACATGGGACGAGCCGACGAGCTCCTGGCATGTCGGCATTCGGAGCCCGGACTCGACCACCGAGGTCCTCGAGGCGCGTTTCGTCATCAGCGCCGTCGGCTCGCTGAACATCCCGAGGCTGCCCGACCTCCCCGACATGGACTCCTTCGCCGGGCCGTCGTTCCACTCGGCGCGTTGGCCGGACGGACTCGACCTCACGGGCAAGCGCTTCGCGCTCGTCGGCGCCGGCGCGTCCGGCTTCCAGATTGCGCCGACCATCGCGGACCAGGTCGAGGAGCTCACGATCTTCCAACGGACGACCCAGTGGATGCTGCCGAACCCGCTGTACCACGCGGCAGTGCCGCCGGGCGACCGGTGGGCGATGCAGCACCTCCCCTTCTACGCCCGCTGGTTCAGGTTTCTCATGCTCTATCCCGGTATCGCGATGGGGACCGAGTCGTACCGCGTCGATCCGGCCTTCCGCGCGAGCGACGGCATCGCAATCAACGCGCAGAACGAGATGCGACGCCAGCAGCTAACGGCATGGATCACGATGCACCTCAAGGACCGCCCTGACCTCATTGAGAAGTCGATCCCCGAATATCCGGCGATGGGAAAGCGGATACTCCAGGACAACGGCTCCTGGCTACGAACCCTCAAGAAGCCGAACGTCCAGCTTGAGCACATGCCGATCGAGCGGATCGTCCCCGAGGGTGTGGTCACCGTCGACGGCGTGCGTCACGAAGCCGACGTGATCTGCTACGCGACCGGGTTCCAGCACAACGACTTCCTCGCCTCGATGGACGTGAAGGGGCGAAACAGCGTGTCTCTGCGCGAGCAGTGGGGCGACGAGCCGACGGCGTACTTAGGGATCGCGATCCCGAACTTCCCGAACCTGTTCTGCATGTACGGACCCGGCACCAACCTTGCGCACGGGGCGAGCCTGTTCTTCCATTCCGAATGCCAGATCCACTACGCGATCGACTGCATCCACCGGGTCCTCGCGTCCGGTGCACGGACGATCGAGATGTCCAAGGACGGGCACGATGAGTACGTCGAGCGGTACCGCCGCGAGATCGATCAGCTCGTGTGGTCACACCCTTCGATCGAACACAGCCACTACAAGAACCCCCAGGGCAAGATCTACACGCTGTCGCCGTGGCGGCTGGAGCTCTACTGGGAATGGACGCGTTCAGCCGACCTGAACCAGTACATCGTCAGTTGAACCGCCCATCGGACGGTCCGGAGCGTGTTGACCCAACAACCAGACAGTCCAGCGGCCGTCGCCCGAGCATCAGCTGCGACGAGGAGCGACGACGGAGCGCCGCTCCGACGACGCCAGCGGTCTCAGCCCACGATCTCGCTGGTCTGCAACACCGGCGTGATCGACGTGTAGTTCGCGACGTCCGCCAGCACATCGCCCGTTCCCGGCGCACTCATGGCCGCGGCCAGCGCCTCAGGCGACTCGAACACGAAATGGACTGCGGCCACGTAGGGGCCGTCGACACCCCTGTCGATCTCCGCGCCGTCCAAGCTCCACGTTTTCACGGCGAGCGGGACGTGCTTGTCCCGGTAGTAGTCGTGGTCGAACGAGGCTCCCTCGGTCGAGGGGTAGAAGACGCTGAAGCGGATCATGGTTGGGTGGTCCTCTCATACCGTTGGCGAAGGCTCCAAGTAATGCCTAGCGCATACGGACTGCTGAGCGCCCGCGATGCCACAGGTTGACCTGGTACTCGAAGGGGGTGGTGTCAAGGGCCTCGGGTTGGTCGGCGCGATCGCGGTCCTCGAGGAGCACGGGTTCTCGTTCGCGCACGTGGCGGGAACCTCCGCGGGCGCGATCGTCGGCGCGCTCGTCGCCGCCGGCATCCGTGCGGACGCCTTGCGGGAGATGCTGCGGACCGTCGACTGGACACGGTTTCGTGACGGCGGCTGGCTGGATCACCTGGGTGTACCGGGCAAGACGATCTCCGCGCTCGCGTCCCAGGGGATCTACTCCGGCGAGTACCTCACCACCTGGCTCGGTGGGCTGCTCGCCGATCACGGCATCGTGCACTTCGCCGACCTCCGCACGAACGAGGCCGACAGCTCATTGCCACCACACCACTGGTACCGGTTGGTGGTGATGACCTCCGACGTCTCCCAGGGAGAGCTGCGTCGCCTGCCGTGGGACTACCCGCGCTACGGGCTCGAGCCCGACCAGGTGCGAGTCGTGGACGCCGTGCGGGCGAGCATGGCGATCCCGTTCTTCTATGCGCCGGTGAAGCTCGACGACAAGATCGCCGGAACCCAGTCGTGGCTCGTCGACGGTGGCCTGCTGTCGAACTTCCCCATCGACGTCTTCGATCGCTCGGACGGCCAGTCTCCCCGGTGGCCCACGGTCGGGATCAAGCTCTCAGCGCGACCGGGCTCTCTCCACGGTGTGCGAAACGAGGTCGCAGGGACGGCGAGCCTGACCCGAGCGATGCTCCTGACCATGATGGGTTCGCACGACCAGCTCGTGCTCGATGATCCCGCGGTCCTGGCCCGAACCATCTCGGTCGACACGATGAAGGTCCGCGCGACCGACTTCGACATCGACAGCGCCACCCAGGAACAGCTCTACGAGAACGGTCGGAAGGCAGCGACCGAGTTCCTCGCCACCGCCGCCGCCCCAGTCGGTTCGGGCGACGGACCGGAGGCCCCGCCCCGGGCGTGACCCGGATACAACGAGCGGACCCTGCTCGGACCGGCTCGCTCGACGCCTCCGATCGACGACGCCCGCCTGGCCTCACCGACCAAGGTCGGTGATGACGGCGCGTCCCGGGTACGTGCCCGACTGCAACTCCGCGAAGATGTCGTCGAGGTCGGAGAGTGAACCGGTGCGCGACACATGGCTCTTCACCTTGCCCGCAGCCGCGAGATCAACCAGCTCTCGCATGTCCTGCACCGTGCCCACCGCCGAGTAGATGATCGTCGCGTCGCGAACGAACAGCTCAAACGGGTTGAACTGCAGGTTGCCCTCGCTCGTCGCGGGGAGGCCGACCGCGACGAAGAGGCCTCGCTTGCGCAGCAGCTTGAAGCCAAGATCGAAGCCAGCCATCTTGGAGGCGAACACGAGACTGGCGGCCGCGCCACCAAGCTGGCGTGTGACCACGTCGCGCGCCTCGTCCGCGCCCACCGCCATCTCTGCGCCGAGCGACCGCACAAACTCGAGACGCTCCTCGCCGACATCGACGCCCACGACGCGGTACCCGAACGCCTGCGCGAGCTGCACGGCGTAGTGCCCGAGGCCACCGGCGGCGCCGATGACGGCCACCCACTGGCCGGGGCGCACCCGGTAGTCCATCAGCTTCTTCACCGCCCCGTACGCGGTGAGCCCGCCGCACGCCAGCGGCGCCTCCTCATCGGAGATGCTGTCGGGGATCGTCACCAGCCCCGGCGCGTAGGCCGCGAACATCTCGGCAAAGAGGCCCGTCACTCCTTTGGACTGGGCGCAGTGCCGCGGGTGGCCCGAGAGGCAGTACTCGCAGGCTCCGCACCAGTAGCCGCCGCCGGTGCCGCCGAGCCCGAGGATGACGCGATCGCCCACACTGACGAAGCGGTCGGCGCCGGGACCGAGCGCCTCGACGACGCCGATCCCCTCGTGGCCGAGCTGGATCGTTCGACCCACGCCGGCCCAGTCGCCCATGCGCATGTGGAGGTCGGAATGGCACACGCCCGCCGCCGAGATCCGCACGAGTGCGTGATCCACCTCCGGCTCCGGTATCGGTTCGTCGCGGATGCGGAGGTCGCCCTCCACGAGTCGTGCTGCCCTCATCCGTGGCTCCTCGCGTCGTGTGCTCGGTCGACGACGGATGGTGCCACAGGTCGTTCGTTGACCTCCGCGACGAGCCAGCGCTCGCTTGTCCCGGAGCCGTAGGGGCCCCACCCAGTCCGACTTCCACTGCTTCGGCCTCGGCCTGCGGTGTGACCGGATGGACCCGATCGCGTGACTCGCGGTCTGCGGGATCGCGAGTCACCGACGCAATCGATGCTCACGGCCGATACGCTCCGTGCCCGTCCGAAGTCTTCTGCGAGGGACCACCGCGAGGTAGGTCATTGCAAGGACCAATCGTCGTCGTCATGGGTGTGGCCGGCGCTGGCAAGTCGACGATTGGCCGCCGGCTCGCGTCGGTCCTCGCGGTGCCCTTCGTCGAGGGCGACGAACTCCACGATGCCTCGGCGGTGAGACGGATGGCCGCCGGCCAGCCGCTCAACGACGACGACCGACGTCCGTGGCTGCACCGGCTCAACGAAGCGCTGCGCGCCGACGCTGGGACGGGATGCGTGCTCGCGTGCTCTGCCCTGCGGAGGTCGTATCGGGAGCAGCTGTCGGAGGGCTTGGATTCGGTCGTCTTCCTCGCCCTCGTCGCCCCGCCGGGCGTGCTCGAGTCGCGACTGACGAAGCGGCGAGGGCACTTCGCAGAGCCGCAGCTGCTTCCCTCACAGCTCGCAACCTTGGAGCTCGGCGATGACGTGCTCTCGATTGACGCGAACCGACCCATCGATGACGTCGTCGAGGATGCTGCACGAGGGCTGGCGCACTAGGCGGACGGCCGTGCTCTCGGATGCGGATCCTCTCGCTCGCCCGTGACCCCGGCACTACGCTCGGACCCGGTCCGCGTCTTTGGAGGCTGTCCGACGACCATCGCACCGACCACGAACCCGCTGGTGGGGACGGTCCGCCCGGCGGCGATCGAATCGACGCGGCCATGACGTGGGGCACGGCGCGGGGATACCGAGCCGCGATCCGCCACCGGTTGCGGCGAGGCCGAGGTCCCGCCGATGAGGCACCACATCGGGTGGTGGTTGTCGGTGGCGGATTTGGGGGTCTCCCCGCCTGCCGTTTCCTCTCGCGACTGCCCGTAGACGTCACACTGCTCGACCGGCGCACGCACCACCTCTTCCAACCGCTGCTCTACCAGGTCGCCACCGGCATCCTCTCGACCGGCCAGGTCGCTCCCCAGCTCCGCCATGTGCTGCGTGGCCACGACAACGTCCGCGTCGAGCTCGCCGAGGTGACGGGTTTCGACCTCGCCGCGCACCGGGTGCAGATCCAGCGAGGTCCCTTCGGCGCGGCGGACGTGCCATACGACAGTCTGATCGTGGCCGCGGGCGTCTCGCAGTCCTACTTCGGTCATGACGAGCTCGCCCTCTTCGCCCCCGGCATGAAGACGATCGATGACGCGCTGGAGCTGCGGCGGAGGATCTTCGGGGCCTTCGAGATGGCCGAAACGGCTGCCGACCCGGTCGAACAGCAGCAGTGGTTAACCGTCGTCGTCGTCGGCGCTGGTCCCACCGGGGTCGAGCTCGCCGGCCAGATCAGAGAGCTGGCGACCCGGAGCCTGCGTCGCGAGTTTCGGACCTTTGACCCAGCGTCGGTGCGAGTGCTCCTGATGGACGGTGGCGACGAGCCGCTCGCGACCTTCGGTGACGACCTATCCGGGAAGGCGGCGCGCCAACTCGAAGCCCTCGACGTGGAGCTGAGGATGGGCGCCCGGGTGACCGACATCGACAGCTTCGGTGTCGAGGTCAAGACCCAGACTGGCACCGAGCGGATCGCCGCCCGCACCGTGGTGTGGGCGGCGGGCGTGCAAGCGTCCCCGCTGGCGGCGCAGCTCGCCGAGGCGGCAGGCGCGGACGTCGATCGAGCCGGTCGCCTCGAAGTTCTCCCCGACTTGACGCTGCCCGGGCACCCCGAGGTCTTCGCCGTGGGCGACATGGTCACGCTGAACCACCTGCCGGGCGTCGCCGAGGTGGCGATGCAGGGCAGCCTCCACGCCGCGAACACGATCGCTCGCCGGCTGCGCGGTGACGCCGAGGCGAAGCCCTTCAAGTACCGCGACCTCGGGAGTGTGGCCACGATCGGCCGATTCCGAGCGATCGTCAGCTTTCGTCGCGTTCGTCTCAGTGGGTTCCCCGCCTGGGTCGTCTGGCTGTTCGTGCACATCGCGTTCCTCAACGGATTCGCCAACCGGTTCTCCACGCTATGGACGTGGTTCCGATCCATGATCGGGCGATCCCGTCCCGAACGGGCCTTCAGCGTCGCCCACACCGGTGGTGATCTGAGTTCTCCAGAGGCAGTCCGCTCCTCGGTCGCGACGCGGTTCCCCGCGTTGGAGCACGCACGACAAGCGGCTGACGCTTCCAAGACGACAGGCAACCCGGCCCACGAATCGGCGGCGGCAGCCGACGAGTCCTGATCCCGAGCGCATGACCGCCAAGGGACAGGAGCGCACACAGCCCGTCGGGCGCGCACGCCGTCGCCGCTCGAGGGCATCCCGAGGCCGCTGAGTACGCTCGCCACGATGTCTGCGACGGTCGCCGAAGGCCGCTTTCGCGGCGAGGCCGCGATCACGCTAACCGCTGGACATCTCGTGGCGACGTTCCTGCCGGAGCTCGGGATGACCGGCGTGTCACTGCGCTACCGCAACCAAGAGCATCTCGCGCTGCCGGGTGGGCTCGCGGCGCTACGGGGCGGCGCGACGCTGGGTTTGCCGCTCCTCGCGCCGTGGGCGAACCGGCTCGCCCGCCGCCGCTACCGGGCCGCGGGCGTCGCGGTCAGCCTGACGGGGCTCCGGCTGAACACCGACGAGCACGGCTTGCCCATCCATGGCCTGCTGGTCGGCCAGCCGGGCTGGCGGCTCACCCGCACCGAGGTGCGCGGCGACGCCGCGCACCTCGGTGCCTCGATCGACGTGGACTCGCCCGCCTTCCCGTTCCCGCACCGCATCGAGCTGGCGATCCGCGCGCGTGACGGGCAGCTCCGGGTTGACACGACCGTGGTGCCGACGGGTCGTCGGCGCGTCCCGGTGGCGTTCGGCTGGCACCCTTACCTCCAGCTGCCGTCCACCCCGCGGGGCCGGTGGAGGCTCCATCTGCCGACGCGCCAGCACCTCGAGCTGGACACGCTCGGGATCCCGACGGGCGCGTCGTCCCCCGAGCCGGCGGAGGCAGGGGCGGTCGGCCGGCGGACCCTCGACGACCTCTACGCCCTCGGACGGAATCGACGCCTCTCCCTGCGGGCGGATGACGGCGCCGCGATCGAGCTGTGGTGCGCCACGAACTACCCGTACGCCCAGGTGTGGGTGCCTCCCGGTCGCACCTTCGCTGCGTTGGAGCCGATGACCGCACCCACCAACGCGCTCGAGGTCGGCACGACCCCGCTCGTCCCGCGTGGCGGGGCATACACGACCCGGTTCGCGCTCACCGTCTCGGCGGCCGGTTCCTGAGGCGCGGCCCGGCCGGGTGGCGGGCCTCGGCGATGCGTGAGGCGCGGGTCGGCTACAGGCCGGGGCTCGTGTGCATGAGGCCACCGTCGACGAAGATCGTCGCCCCCGTGAGGTAGCTGGCGCCACTGCCCGCGAGGAACGCGACGACGTCCGCGATCTCGTCGGGTCTGGCCATCCGCCCGAGCGGGATCGCGTGGTCGAGGACTTCGAGCTTGCCCGGGTCTTGCATCGTCGAGACGTTGATGGGCGTCTCCACCGCGCCCGGCCCCACACCGATGACCTGGACGCCCTGCGGGCCGAGCTCGACTCCGGCGGTCCGCGTCAGCATGCGCATCCCGCCCTTGGACAGGCAGTACGGAGCGTTGCCCGGCATCGGCCAGTCCTCGTGCACCGAGCTGAGGTTGATGACTCGGCCGCCATCGCCCTGGGCGATCATCTGCTTCGCGGCCAGCTGGGTGCCGAAGAAGGCGCTCTTCAAGTTGATGTCCATGACCTTGTCGTACTGCGCCTCGGTCGTGTCGAGGGTCGAGGTGCGGGTCTCAACGCCGGCGTTGTTGACCATGACGTCCAAGCGTCCGAACTTCTCGACGGCGGTGTCGATCAGTCGCTGTAGGTCGGCCACCTTGCTCACATCAGCCTTCACACCGATCGCCTGCTCACCGAGCGCCGCGAGCTTGGCCTCGAGCTCCGCGGTGGCGTCGGGCTGGGCCACATAGTCGATGACCACGTTGGCACCCTGGTGCGCGAGCGCGATGACGATGGACTTGCCGATACCCGTGTTGCCGCCGGTGACGATGGCGACCTTGTCCTTGAGGCTCATGAACGACTCCTTGTCGGCGGGCGCGCTTCGGACACGTTACGTCGGACGTGGGTGGAGGGTCGCAGGCTCAGCTCGGTGGTGGGTGACCGCGTAGGACAGCGCTCCCATCGCCACCGCCACGAGCGCGGTCAGGCCGTACAGGGTGGGCAGGCTGACGCCGGCACTCTGCAGGGGACCCGCGCCGAACGCGGCGATTCCGTATCCGACCTGGTAGAACGCGATGACGCCGCCCGCGACCGCCGCCGAGATCGCTGTCAGGTTCTCTTGACCGAAGCTGATGGTGAGCGGCAGCAGCGCGGAGCAGCCCAGGCCGGCCAACGCGAAGGCGACGATGCCCAGCACGGGCTCATCGGTGGGCAGCACCGCGATCGCGACGAAGGCGGCGGCGAGCACGAACGGCAGGAGGTGATAGATGCGCCGGGCCGAGAAGCGTGCCCGCACCGCCGCGAAGAGCAGCCGGCCGAGCGTCACGCTCGCCCAGAACGCCGTCAACGCGATCGAGGCCTCGGTCGTCGACGACCCGAGGTGCTTCGTCATGTCGATGGATGCCCAGTTGCCGTTCATGGTCTCGCAGATCCCGTACAGGACGGCGAAGCCGGCGAAGACCCAGAACAACCTCGGGATCCCGCCCTCTCTGGTGCTGCCGTCCGTCGCGGGGAGGTCCGTGGTGCGAAGCGGGAGGCGCACGCTCATCGTGGTGAGGACGGCCAGGAGAATCGCTGACATGAGCGGCAGCCCCCACCAGAAGCCGAGGCCGACGAACGCCGCGACGAACACCGGCGCCAGCGCCGTCCCGACCCCGAGGAGCGCGTTGAGCACCAAGATGGCCCGGTCGATCCCGTCGGGGTAGAACTCGGCGGTGAAGGTGTTGAGGGCCGGCACCGTGAGACCGAAGCCGATGCCCAAACTCGCGGTCGCGACCAGCAGGATCGCGTAGGCGACCGACTGGTCGTGCTCGACGACGGCGCTCACCAGGAGCAGCAGCATCGACACGAAGTTGGCCGCGAGACCGACCAGGTAGAGCCGGCGCGTCCCCACCCGGCGGGAGAGGCTGGCACCGAGGAGCGCAGACGTGATCGCCGTGAGCGCCTGCGGGAGGAACAGCCCTCCGTACTGGCTGGTCGACAGCCCGTATCGCTGCGGGTCTGTGAAGATCGTGCTCGCCGCCGGGAAGGTCACGAGCACGATGCCTTGCACCGCGGCGGCGACCTTGATGACCCGCCGTTCGGCGCTGGATGCCATCGACCGATCCCCGGGCGTTCGTCGCCCTGCGGCTACTTGGTTCGCTCGAGGACGTGCTCTCCGACCCGGATGCCGTTCGCCATCGCGGTGAGGCCCGGGTTCACCGCTCCGATACTCGGGAAGAAGCTGGTGTCGACGACGTAGAGGTTGTCGAGCTCGTGGGCCTTGCAGTTCTCGTCAAGCACCGACGTCGTCGGGTCAGCCCCGAAGCGGCACGTGCCCGCCTGATGCGCGCACCCCGCGACCGGGATGCTCATGTCCATGTAGAAGTTCTTGTCGAGGACATGGTGGTCGGCCATCCCGACGTGATTGAGGATCTTCTTCAGCTCGTGGTAGAGGCGACCGGCCTCCTCGTTGTTGGTCGCCTCGTACGCCAGATGCACGTTGCCGTCGTCGCCGACGGTCACTCGGTTGTCCGGCATCGGGAGATCCTCGGTGGTCAGCCAGAAGTCGACGGCGTGCTCGGCCACGTCGTCGAGCGACCAGTGCGGTGCCAGCTTGGTGAGCTTCGGCTCCTCGCCCTTCATCGCGGCGGCGTTCGACTTGCCCACCATCTGGATGTTGCCGACCGGGAACTCGTAGTCCTCGGCGCCGAAGTAGAAGTCATTCAGGCCGAGCGTCTTCTGATACCGGGTGTCGTTTTGCTCCTTCGACAGCGCGACGACGGCCTTGCAGTTGTGGAACATGTAGTTGCGCCCGACCTGGTCGGAGCCGTTCGCCAGACCCTTCGGATGTGCGTCGTTTGCGGAACTCAGCAGGAGCTTCGCGCTGTTGGCCGCGCCGGCTGCGACGATGACGATGTCGGCCTCGTAGACCTCGCGGTTGCCATCACGCGAGACGACGACCCCGGTCACGACACGCCCCGCGTCGTCGGTCTCGAGCTTGGTGACCTCGGCGTTGACGAGCAACGTGACGTTCGGCCGATCGAGGACGGGACGAACCGCGAGGTCCTCCGCGTCGGACTTCGCGTGCACGAGGCACGGATAGCCGTCACACCACGCGCACCGGATGCACATGCTCTTGGGCCGGTCGGCTTCGTCGAGCTGGATCCCACACGGTGCGTGAAACGGGTGATAGCCGCTCGCCGCGAGGTCGTCGTGCAGCTGCTGCAGACGCGGCTCGTGAGACACGGCCGGCCAGGGGTACTCGCTGCTCCAATGCCCCTCGGTGGGGTCCTCGCCCCGGTTCCCGTGCACCTCGTACAGCCACTCGGCCTTCGAGTACCACGGCTCGAAGTCGTCGTAGCCCAGCGGCCAGGCGGGTGACACGCCGTCGACGTGGCGGAGCTCGCCGAAGTCTTGGGGTCGCAGGCGGTACAGCGCGGCGCCGTACAGCTTCGTCGCTCCACCCACGTAGTAGTGGACCTGGGGCTGGAAGGGATGGCCGTCCCCGTCGTACCACGTGTCGGGCGAGATGTAGCGCCCGTCGACGAAGACCGACTGGGGGTCCCAGTTCTGCATCTCGCGGGGGAGGAAGTCGCCGCGTTCCAGCAGCAGGATCCGCTGGTCCGACGCGGCGAGCGTGTGCACGAGCGTGCCCCCACCCGCCCCGCTCCCGATGACGATCACGTCGTAGTGCTCAGGCATGGCCCACTTCCTCCGACTGCTTCATCGTCTCGAGGACGATGCGGACGTTGCGGACGCCAGTCTCGGCGGCTCCGCCGAGCCTTGCGTCATTCGAATCGAAGCCAACCCGCATGGTGGAGGGATGGCCGACTCACTAGACCACCTCGGGGGCACGCTAGTACCGTGCCCGCGCGGACGGTGCCGACCCCGGTGCGTTCCTCGACTCACCGGGTCCACCATCCACTGGGTCATCGACGGCCAACCGAGGAGTCGTGTCATGGCGAGTCGGATCGAGGACTACGCCATCATCGGCGACACGCACACCGCGGCACTGGTGGGCAAGGACGGGTCGATCGACTGGCTGTGCGCCCCCCGCTTCGATTCGGGTGCCATGTTCGCCGCCCTCTTGGGCTCGCCGGACAACGGGCGGTGGCTGGTCGCGCCCGCCGGTGGCGTGCGGCGAGTGGAGCGGCGCTACCGGGGCGACACGCTCGTGCTCGAGACCACGTTCCACACCGACGACGGCGTCGTGCGGATCGTCGATTGCATGCCGATCCGGGGGACGAGCGTCGACATGGTGCGGATCGTCGAAGGGGTCTCCGGCCGGGTCCCGATCCACATGGACCTGCGGGTCCGCTTCGACTACGGGTCGATCCGGCCGTGGGTCGTCGAGGCGGACGGGCTCACGCACGCCACCGCGGGTCCCGACGCGATGGTGCTGACCACACCAGTTCACACCGAAGGAGCCGGCGCCGCCACGGTGGCCGACTTCGTCATCACCGAGGGTGAGAAGGTGCCGTTCGTCCTGGCGTGGTACCCGTCACACGAGCAGCCCCCCCGGTGCGGCGACCCCGAGCGCCTGGTCCGTGAGACCACCTCCTGGTGGGAGCGGTGGTCGAAGCGGAGCGCCTTCACCGGTGAGGCCCGGGACCTCACCATGCGTTCCCTGATCACGCTCAAAGCCCTCACCTACGCACCGACGGGCGGCATCGTCGCTGCGGCGACCACCGCGCTCCCCGAGTGGATCGGCAGTGTCCGCAACTGGGACTACCGCTACTGCTGGCTGCGCGACTCGGTGCTCACGCTGCTGGCGCTCATGGCGGGCGGCTACCACGAAGAAGCCATGGCTTGGCGGAACTGGCTCTTGCGAGCGGCGGCCGGGGAGCCCTCCGACCTCCAGATCATGTACGGGCTGCACGGCGAGCGACGCCTCACCGAGTACGACCTCGGCTGGCTCCCGGGATACGAAGGATCGACTCCGGTCCACGTGGGCAACGCGGCCAGCGGCCAGTTCCAGCTCGACGTGTACGGCGAGACGCTCGCCTCGCTGTACCTCATGCGGGTCGCCGCGCCGGCGACTGACCCCTCCCACGATTCCTGGCCGATGGAGACGGCGCTGCTCGAGTTCCTGGAAGGGGCATGGCAGCATCCCGACGACGGGCTTTGGGAGATGCGAGGCGAGCGCCAACACTTCACGCATTCGAAAGTCATGGCGTGGCTCGCCTTCGACACGGCGATCCGCTCGGTCGAGCAGTTCAAGCTGCCCGGGCCGGTCGACCGTTGGCGGGCGCGGCGCGACGAGATCAAGACGCTCGTGTGCACGGAAGGGTTCGACCCCGAGCTTGGCTCGTTCACCCAGACGTTCGGTTCGAAGCAACTCGACGGTTCGCTGCTCCAGATCCCGCTGACCGGCTTCCTTCCGCCCGACGACGAGCGAGTGCTGGGGACCGTCGCCGCCATCGAGCGCGACCTGATCCACGATGGCTTCGTCCTCCGGTACCGAACCGATTTGGCCGACGATGGACTCCCACCCGGAGAGGGTGCGTTCCTGCCGTGCTCGTTCTGGCTCGTCGACAACTACGTCCTGCAGGGACGCGCGCACGAGGCGCGCGCCCTCTACGACCGTCTCGCCAGCATGGCCAACGATGTCGGCCTGTACTCCGAGGAGTACGACCCGACCGGCAAGCGCCAGCTGGGGAACACCCCCCAGGCGTTCACGCACCTCGCACAGGTGCAAGCCGCCCGGCTGGTCACGGGCGCCCAGGGTGTCGCACACATCGGCGACGAGCGGCTGCCCACCGGCATCCTCGGCCACGAGGCATGAGCCAGGTTCCACTCCCGGGTCATCCCACGGCGCCCGCCGCTCGCCGATCGAGGGGCGCGGGCCCGGCGCCGAGGACGGCGGGGTGAGCTCGATCCTGCTGGCCGTCAATCCCGTGCCGTGGGCTCGGGCGCAGATGGCCTTCACGCTCGCCTTCCACATCATCCTGGTTCCGCTCGGCGTCGCGTGGGCCTTCATGGCGCTCGTCGCCAACTATCGGGCCGTCAAGCGAGGCGACGAGGACGCGCTGCTGCTCGCGCAACGATGGTCGAAGTACATGGCTGTCACCTTCGCCGTGGGTGCCGTGACCGGCACCGTCCTCACCTTCGAGTTCGGGCTGCTCTGGCCGACGTTCATGGGTCGGTTCGGCGCCGCGTTCGGGATCCCGTTCGCCGTCGAAGGCCTGTTCTTCTTCCTCGAGGCGATCTTCATCGCGATCTACATCTACGGATGGAAACGGCTGAAGCCGTGGCCACACTTCTGGACCGGCGTGCCGATCGTGATCGCCGGCATCGGGGGCGTGGCCTCGGTCGTCGCCGCGAACGCGTGGATGAACGAACCGGCCGGTTTCACCCTGAACTCGGCCGGCAAGGTGACGAGCGTCGACCCCATCGGTGTGATCTTCAACTCGGCGATGCCCTACGAGACGGCGCACATGCTCGTGGCGGCCTATCTCGTCGGTGGGTTCCTGATCGCGTCGGTGTACGCCGCGGGGATGCTCCGGGGCCGCCGTGACCGCTATCACCGGCTGGGGTTCATCATCCCGTTCACCGTCGCCGCCATCGCGGCGCCCGTCCAGATGCTGGTCGGCGACACCTTGGCCCGGTACGTCTTCAACAACGAACCGACCAAGTTCGCGGCGATCGAGCTCGTCCCGAAGACCAAGAGCGACGTCCCGGAGACGCTGTTCGGGCACCTGAACTCGAACGGCTCGGTCACGGGGGGCCTCGCGATTCCGGGCCTCGCCTCGATCCTCTCGGACCCCTCGACGCGGACGAGCACCGTCGTGCAGGGCCTCAACGCGGTTGCCAAGCAGGACGAGCCGACGGTCGCCGAGGTCAACATCGTGCACCTGGCGTGGGACGTGATGGTCGGGCTCGCCACCCTGCTGTTCCTGCTCTCGGTCTGGTACGCGCTCGGCTGGTTCCGACGGCGAGACCTCCCGAAGAGTCGCTGGTTCCTCCGGGTCGCCGCGGGAGCCGGGGTCCTATCCATCGTGGCCCTCGAGGCCGGTTGGGTCGTCACCGAGGTCGGCCGTCAGCCCTGGATCGTGCACAACTACCTCACGGTCCAACAGGGCGCCACCACGAACCACGGGGTATGGGCCACCTTCCTCGTGGTCCTCGTCGTGTACCTCGCGGTCGGCGTCACATTGATCCAGATCCTGCGGTCGATGAGCCGCCGTTGGCGGGCCGGCCAGGAGCTCGACGACGCCGAAGCGCCCTACGGTCCCCGCGAGCCGATCCCACCCCCAGCTGAGAACGTCCCGGTCGGATGAGCACCGCGGTCGCCGTCGTCTTGTTCGTCGGCGTCACCGCCTACGCCGTCTTCGGCGGGGCGGACTTTGGTGCCGGATTCTGGGACCTCACCGCCGGTGGTGCGGCTCGCGGCGCGCGGCCGCGGGCCGTGGCCGCGCACTCCATCGGCCCTGTCTGGGAGGCCGACCACGTCTGGCTCATCTTCTGCCTCGTGGTGCTGTGGACCGCCTTCTCGCAAGCCTTCGCCTCCATCATGCTGACCCTGTTCGTCCCGCTCACCCTCGCCGCGCTTGGGATCGTGCTGCGAGGTTCGAGCTTCGCGTTCCGCAAAGAGGTGTTCCGCACCGCCCAGCAGCGCACCTTCGGCGCCGCGTTCGCGGTGTCGTCGGTGCTGGTCCCGTTCTGCTTGGGTGCCGTCGCCGGGGCGATCGCCTCGGGGCGAGTGCCCGCGGGGGGCAAGGCGGGCGACCCCTGGTCGAGCTGGCTCAATCCCACCTCGATCCTCGGAGGCGTCCTCGCCGTCTGTGTTTGCGCCTACCTCGCGGCCACGTTCTTGGTGTGGGACGCCCGCCGCCTCGACGAGACGGACATGGTCGAGTACTTCCGCCGCCGGGCCATCGCCACGGCGGTCGTCACCGGCGTCGTCGCGTTCGCCGGCATCTTCGTGCTCCGCAGTGACGCTCGGTACGTCTTTGACGGCCTGACCGCGCGGGCGCTGCCGGTGGTCCTGGTCTCGGCCGTGTGCGGCACCGCATCCCTCATCTTGATGATTCGTGGCGCCCACCGGTGGGCGAGGGTGCTCGCCGTCGGCGCCGTCGCGGCCGTTGTTGTGGCGTGGGGGGTCGCCCAGTGGCCGTATCTCCTCCCCACGACGCTCAAGGTGTCGCAAGCGGCGGCGCCCTCCGCGACGCTCGGTGCCGTGCTGGTCGTGTTCGGGGTCGCCGTGGTCGTCATCTTGCCGTCGCTGGCGCTGCTCTACGTGCTGGACCAGCGCAGCCTTCTCGAGGCCGAGGGGCCTCACCCCGCCCGCTGAACGGCGCGCCGCGACCATGGGATTTGGGGCCCTCCGCACGTTGATGTCCCGCGCTGAGTACTTCGGGAGGGGTTCGTGACGAACGCTGCTTCACCGGAGGAAGCGCCGCGTCCCCCCGACCCGACCGAGATCCTGAAGTCTCGCCGGTACCTGGCGCTCCTGGTGCTCGGCGCCGTCATCGGCGTCCCGGTGGCGACCGTGGCCTACTTCTTCTTGGAAGGGGTCTCCAGAGTCCAGACGGAGATCTTCAGCGATCTTCCCCGCCAGCTCGGATACCACGCAGAACCTCTGTGGTGGCCGCTGCCCTGGCTGGTGCTCAGCGGCGTGCTGGTCGCTCTGGCCATCCGATACCTGCCTGGGACCGGCGGCCATGAACCGTCAGAGGGCTTCAAGTCAGGCGCACCGGTCGAGCCGATCGAGCTGTTCGGGATCGTCGCGGCCGCCTTTGCCACGCTGAGTCTCGGGGTGGTGCTCGGCCCCGAGGCACCCCTGATCGCGATCGGCAGCGGCCTGGGTGTACTGGCCGTGCACCTGGTCAAGCGGGACGCGCCCTCCCAGGCCACCGTCGTCATCGGCGCTGCGGGGAGTTTCGCTGCCATCGCCACCCTGCTGGGCTCGCCGGTGACCGGTGCCTTTCTGCTCATGGAGATCGCCGGGCTGGGAGGCCCGATGATGGAGGTCCTGCTCATCCCGGGTCTCCTCGCGGCAGGCGTCGGTTCACTGATCTTCGTGGGCCTAGACAACCTGACCGGATACGGGACGTTCTCGCTGACCGTCGCCAACATCCCCCACGTCGGGTCGCCGACCGGGGCCGAGTTCCTCTGGGCCGTCGCCATCGGTCTCATCGCCGCCGTCCTCGCAACCGGCATCTTCCGCATCGCCCAGATGCTCCGGCCCCTCGTCGAGCGGCACAGATTGTTGTTGACGCCAGTTGTGGGTCTGACCGTCGGGGGACTGGCCATCGCATTCGCAGCCGGAACCAGTCACGGCTCCTCCGAAGTGCTCTTCTCCGGGCAGTCCGCGCTCCCGACGCTCGTGCAGCAAGCCGGCAGCTGGACGGTGGGCGCATTGCTCTTACTGCTGGCCTGTAAGGGTCTGGCCTACGCGATCTCGTTGAGTAGCTTCCGCGGTGGACCCATCTTCCCCAGCATGTTCATCGGTGCGGCCGGCGGGATCGCCCTCTCCCACTTCTCGAGCCTGCCCTTGATCGCGGGTGTGGCCATGGGCGTCGGGGCCATGACAGCAGGAGCGCTGAAATTGCCGATGACGGCCGTGCTGCTCCCGAGCCTCCTCTTCATCTCCGACGCAATCGTGTTGATGCCAGTCGTGATCGTGGCCGTCGTCGTCTCGTACATCGTGGCCGTTCGGATCAACCCGACCCCACCGGACGCGCCGACGCCTGCTGCGCCGGGCCATCGTTGAACACTCGGGAGGATGCGCACTCCGCACCGCGTGCTTGGCGGCACAGTGCCGGAGTTCCGATGCCGATCACGGCGCGGCGTAGGTCCAGTCGGGCTGCTTCCGGTCCTGCCGCGGGTCGTAGGTGGCCACGCCGTCGCGCACGTCGACGATCTTCGGGGTGGGCAGCGGCTCGACGAGCGCATCCGTCTCGAGCTCCGAGACGAAGTCCTCGGGGAACGTGCGCAGCAGGCTGCCGATCATCCGCTGCTCCTCCTCGCCGAGATAGCAGCGATTCTGATCGGTGATGCCCTGGAGTCGCTCGCCGATGATCCGGACGTCGAGGAGCTCGCCGCGTCCTTCGGCGAGGCGGTCGAGTCGCCGCGTGATCTCGCCGCACCCGTACTTGCAGGCCCGGCACTGGCCGCACGACTCGACGTACAGGAACCGTGACACCATGCGAGCGACGGCGAGCATGCTGCGGGTGTCGTCGTAGACGATGAAGCCGCACGAGCCCAGTCCGCTGCCCGCCGCCGCCATCCCTTCGTAGCTGAGCGGCGCGTCGAGGTCCGCCGCGGCGAGCACGGGGTTCGCGACGCCCGAGAGCACGGCCTTGACGCTGCGACCCTCACGCACCGGACCGCCGATCTCCTCCAGGACGTCGCGCAGCCGGGTGCCCGGCTCGATCTCCCCGTACCCGCAGCGTGTGACGTCACCCACGACGGAGCACAGGAGTGGGCCCGGCGTCTGCTCCGTCCCGATGCTGCGGTACCAGTCGGCTCCCCGCGTCAGGATGAGCGGGACGTTGGCCAGCGTCTCGACGTTCGACACCAGCGTGGGGTTCGACCCCTCGACCGCGCCCGTGTCGGCGGGCGGCCCGGTGACCGCCGACCAGCCTTCCTGGGGTGTCGTGGCGAACAGCCCGTGCTGATACGGCGCCAGCCAACGGGGCATCGGGTCGTTGCCCTCGATCACCTCGAGCAGGGCCTTCTCCTCGCCGAAGAGGTACTCCTCGGGCCCCGTGACGAGGGTGACCGGCACATCGCCGAAGTACCCGCCGGCGGACACCTCCTCCATCGCGTGTCGCAGCGCCTCAATCTCGGGCTCGAAGGACGCCTTCACGGCGACGAACGCCGCCCGCGCGTCGACGACGAGCGCGGCGATGGCGAGGCCCTCCAGCACCTGGAACGGGTTCGTGCGAAGCAGTGGCCGGTCCTTGAAGGTCCCGGGCTCGCCCTCGGCACCGTTGGCGACCACATACCGGTCACCGAACGCCGGGCCGCCCCCGAGCACCGAACGCCACTTGCGCGCCGCTGGGAACCCGGCGCCGCCACGGCCTCGAAGGCCGGCTCGGTCCAGCTCGTCGAGGACACCGTCAGCGCCCCGCGCCCTCGCGGCGTCGATGGCCTGGCCGCCGCCCGCCGCGGCGTACGTCGCGAGCCCGTCATAGGGGACCCGCGGGAGCAGAAGGTGTGGCTCCACGGCATCGATTATGGATCCATGGTCCCCGTCCCGTCGGACCACGCGAACGCGGGCCGGAGCCCAGGGCGCGCCGCTCACGACTCGCGAGCTGGCGGCTCGCGAGACCGGCGCGCGCCGTTGACGCGACGGGACGCCAGGTCGGCCACGTCCGCGACCGCCCTGGCGTCCCTGCGAGGGCCTTAGGCGGTGGCGACGCCTGGGGCGACCTGGCGCTTCGGGCTGTACTGGTAGTTCGTGACGAGGCTCACGGCGAGGACAGCCGCTCCAGCCGCCACGTAGAACGCGCTGATCCCGCCTTCGGCGCTGGCGAAGTTCAGTGCGAACGGCGCGACGATCAGCAGTAGTGCTGCCAGATAGTCGCCCGCTGAATGGATGGTGAACGGAAGCACCTTGACGACACCGAGGGGATACTTGGTGAGAGCACTCACGAGCAGCACCACGGCGCCGACGACGATGCCGGTACCCACCGCACCTGCCGATCCATTGACAGCCAGGGCGACGATGATGAGAAGGCCACCGACGGCATAGTCCGCGATGGCGTGGAACCACGCAGGCAGAAACTTGATCAAAGACACTGGGATCTCCTCCTCAGCATGACGTTCGTTGTCAGCTAGTTGGAGTTCGCCCGAACCCGGCTGGCGGATCAGTTGGTCGTGTCAAGGTTCCGTGCAGGTCATCCGCGTGCGACCGACTGGAGCGATCGCATCGAACGTCGACTTCGAGCAGCCCTCCAAGCGCGGCGGGTTCGAAACCGCGAGTCCGTGCCTTACAGGCTTCCGCCGGCGAGGACCTTGTCGACGGCGTTCTGCTGCAGCGCCGCGTGACCGAGGCGGGTTGCGACGTAGCCCGCATTGAAGACCTGCCCGTCGTAGTTCGTCTTCAACCGGATGAGCGATGCGTGCTCCAGGATCTGGACACCCTCGGCGACGAGGTCGGCCAGGACGAGGAGCTGGTGCTCGGGTGTGCCCGGCTGAGCCTGCGCCTGTGCCTTGTGCACCTGCGCCTTGACGGTCGAGTCCCGCAGTGTGAAGTCCGGTCGGGGAAAGAAGTCGTCGGCGATTCCCGGCACATCGCTGCCGTCGGCCGTCGGGTCGTAGTCAGCCGAGAACCCCTTCGCCATCACCTCCGACGCCAGCTGGACGAGCGTCAGCCCCTGGAGCCGGGCCACCTCTGCGTCAAGCTGCGGATTCGAGTCACCCGGCGCTGACTGCTGGTCGGACTGCTGGTCCTGGTCGTCCTCGACCTTGTTCCTGCCAAACGGCGACATGGCTGTCCCTCCGCCATCTCGGCGAGCCCACAGGGTGTTCTTGGCTCGGCAGCGTGCTAGCTCTGCGCGACGAGGACGCTCGACCTCGACCGTGCGGATCGGACCTCACCCCAGGTGACGAGGCGTCCGGCATCCTCATCCCAGACCTTCAGACGCACCGTCTTCAGGCCGGTCCAGAGCGAGACCTTGGGCACGGTCTCGAAGATCGGTGCTTGATCGTTGGCGCGTTGGAGGTTGTAGTTCGGAACCTTCGGGTTGAGGTGGTGAACGTGGTGCAGCCCGATGTTGCCGGTGAAGAACTGCAGGACTCGCGGGAGCTTCAGGTACGAGCTCCCGCGGAGTGCCGCGTCGACGTAGTTCCAGTCAGGCGTGCGCTGCCACCACGTGTCGTCAAACTGGTGCTGAACGAAGAAGAGCCAGAGCCCGGCGCCGCCGGCGAGTGGAATCAGGGGCGCTTCGACGAGCAGAAACGCCTGCCATCCGATCAGCCAGCAGAGCCCGCCGACCAGCAACACGAGCATGAGGTCCGTTCCGTACACACTGCGCTTGATCCGTGAGGCGGCGGAACGGCTCGTCCAGCGCGGCTCGATCAGCATCGCCCAGATGGGGCCGACGCCGAACATCACGAGCGGGTTCCGGAACAGCCGGTATCCCAGCCGTCCCCTCCACGACTTGGCGTTGTACTCGGCCATCGTGAGGGTTGGCACGTCCCCGATGCCACGCCGGTCCAGGTCGCTACCGGTCGCGTGGTGCCCGACGTGCTGGCGCCGCCACTCGGCGAACGGTGTGAACACGATGAGGGCGAGCCCGACACCGACCCACCCGTTGGCCCGTCGCCCCGGCAGGAGTGAGCCGTGCGCGCAGTCGTGAAAGAGGATGTAGGTACGAAGCAAGAAGCCGGCGGTCGGCACGGCCAGGGCGAGGACGAGCAGGTAAGAGACACCGAGGGAGAGGTACATCAGCGTCCACAAAGCAACGAACGGGACGACCGAGGTGGCGAGTGCGAACACGCTGCGCTTGAGATCGGGGTGAGCCCAACGATCGACGCTGTGCCTTGATGCCTGCTCCGAGGGTGCCCCTTCGGATCCGGGCGGGGCGTCGAGACTGGTCTCGCGCTCGTCGAGCAACTGCATGCAAACCTCGGGCGTGTCTCGATGCACTACCGGTCTGGAGCAGCGCAGTCTGGGTGCCTCAGATCCGAGGCCACCCACACCCTAGCGGTCAGGGACGACCGCTGATAGCCAGGGACGTTGTGCTCATTGGGTATCCCGTCGCGACGGCCGGTCCAGGTCACTCGACGTCCGGTGGTACGCGATGGCGGCGCTGGCCGGCCGCGGGACGCGGAACCCGACAGACAGTTGAACGTTTGGCGAAGGGACCTCGGGTTGTGGGCCGGGGGAGTCGGATTGCGTGAGGCCTGCCGCTCGTCGTCATTCGCGACCCCATCGAGCCGCGTTGGGCTCGGACCGTCGTCAGGCTGACACGCGCTGCGTGGTCTCCGGCCACGGCCAATGTGCCGGGCGCTGCGGGGTCGGGACACGGCGACCACGCGCGGCGCTCCGCACCACGAAGGTGCCGGCGAGAAAGTCACCGCAGCGCCGATGCCCTGGTGTGAGGATCGCCAACCAGAGCGCGACCGGCACGAGGAGCGCGATCCCGTCGACGACCCACGCGATCGAGCGGACGATCGACCGGGTGAGGCCTGGCGCCTGACCGTCGCGGCGCACGACACGGATCCGCATCAGCAGCTTGCCGGGTGACGCCCCGGCCACGGCCTGCGGCAGGATGAACAGGACGACGACCAGGAGGACCGCGGTGCCGACGAACTCGTAGATGGCGCGATCGGCCACCAGGTACCCCGTTGTTTTGAACTGGAAGCAGGTGTGACCGCCGGGCACGGGTTGAGGGCAACCTGCGGTGGTCTTCCGAACGTCGCCCGGGATGACGAACAGGGCGAGAAGGATCAGGGTGATGAGGAGGAGATCGACGACGTAGGCCACGCAGCGGCGACCCACGACGCGTGTCGGATCGCCGCCGGGCGCGGTCATCTCAAGCCCCGAAGTCCATGTGCATCCGCCGTGCCGGCCCAAATCGCGTGGTCGCCACACCGTCATCCAGGAATCCGACCCGCAAGTAGAAGTCGAGCGCATGGGGGTTGGCGGTGACCACGAGACGCCGAGCTCCGTGGGCGCGGGCGATGAGCACCGCGTCGCTGATCAGCGCCGACGCGACGCCCTGTCGCATCGAGCTCGGGTCCACGAAGAGGTGCTCGAGCTCCGCGACGGTGTCGGTGCTCTCGAGCGTGGCGAACCCGACGATCTGGGGGCCTCGCGTGGCGACACGAGTTCGTGCCTGCACGCCCTCGCTCCACGGGAACGCGAGGGCGTCAGGGTGCTCCAGCAGATGGGGCTGATCGCCGACGTTGGACAGGGACGAGCGGCGATAGAGGTCGGCGAGCGCTGCACCATCCGGAGCTTGCGCAGGGCGAACGTCGCAGGGCACGCCGTGAGTATGTCGGCCTTGCCCAGCAGTGGCGTGCGAATGCGTCCCGGTGGCGGCCGCGGGCGCGACGCCCCGCCCTCTCGGGTCGGGCGGAGAGGTTTGTCCGACGGGGTGACTCGCGATCTGGGAGACCGCGAGTCGGCGTCGCGGACCCGAACGCGCGTAGGCGTCAGCCGCGTCCGGATCTGATCAGGTGGCCTCGACCTCTTCGATCGGCCAGGCCGCCGGAACCCGGAGGGTCGCGACGCCGTCCGGCGTTGTCGCGCCGACCAGGACCCGCATATCGCCGTCATTCTCGATCCTCTCGGCGTCGAACACGATCGGTGTCGAGCTCTCGCCTGAGCCGGGCAGCACGCGGTAGGTGGGCATGGTCGTGAGCCTAGAAGGGGAATCGCTCTGCGGATCGGGCGGGGCGGTCAGACGGGCTCGAACTCGTCCATGTGCTGGCGGGTACCGCTCATCAGCTGGGTGCGGACCTCGTGTGACCCGAGGGGGTTCCGCGGTTTATCTCGCGGTCTATGGATCGCGAGTCAGCAACGCCCTGTCCGCGGGATGCCGCGAGTACCAGTGCAGTAGCGTCCGAACCCCAGTTCGGCGAGAGAACGAGCCAGCAGGTCGAGGAGGCACGATGATCGGTGTCAACGTCATTTTTGACTACGACGGCGATTTTGATCGCTCGCGCGTCGTCGAAGTGGCCGAGAACGCCCGAGGGATGTTCGACGGCATGCCAGATCTGCGTTTCAAGTTCTTCACGTTCGACGAGAAAGAGCAGCGGGCAACGAATTTCTACGTCTGGGAATCGAAGGACGCAGCCGAGGCCTTCTTCTCGGAGGAGCTACGACAGCGGGTAACCGGCCTTTACGGAGTCGGACCGAACATCGAGTTCGTGGAGATAGCCCAGATCGTCGACAACTCGGGTTCGTAGTTGCGCTGCCGTAGCAATTGCCATTAGTTGGATGACTGCACGGCATCAGCACAGCGAGCTGCCGCCAGCGCTACTTGCGTTGGTCGGGGCCTTGCTGGGTCACGACACCGGCGGGCTCACATCTGTTGGCTTCAGAAGTTCTGTCCAGCTCAACTGGCGTGGGGTGACTCGCGATCTGGTAGACCGCGTCCAGGTTCGGCCTCTGATGGCTGTGCCAACGCTTGGCGTGGGGGTGGTTCGTGACTGACACGCAGACGGCGACGGTCCTGTTCACGGACATGGTGGGTTCGACGGAACTGGCATCGCGTTTGGAACCCGCGACCGGCGACCGGGTCCGGCAGACGCACTTCGGGGTTCTGCGCCGGGCGTTAGCGGCCACTGGGGGCTCGGAGGTCAAGGGAACGGGCGATGGAGTGATGGCCGTGTTTTCCTCGATGGCGTCAGCGTTGACATGCGCCGTTGCGATGCAGCAAGGCGTGGACGAAGAGAACCGTCGTTCCGGGGTTCCGGTGGGGTTGCGCGTCGGCATGAGTGTCGGGGAGGTCACCCCCGAAGACGCGGATTTCTACGGAGACCCGGTCATTGAGGCGGCCCGACTCTGCGCGCTCGCAGAAGGTGGGCAAATCCTCGTGACGGAGGCGGTGCGGGTCGTCGCTGGTCGCCGCGCCGCGCACCTCTTTATTGACTTGGGCGAGCGCGAGCTAAAGGGACTGCCGACACCGATCCCGGTCCTTGAGCTGGGTTGGGAGCCCCTCGCCGTGGAAGCAACGGTTCCGGGGGTCGTCCCCTTACCGGCTCGGCTGGCCCATCGACCAGCGGTAGGGGTGATTGGACGCGACCAGCAGCTCGGCTTGCTCGCGGACGCCGCGAAGCGGGTGGCGGCGGGGACCGGTCGTGAAGTGGTTCTCATTGGTGGTGAGCCGGGCGAGGGCAAGACAACTCTGGTAGCCGAGGCGGCCCGCACCATGCGAACCAACGGGATGACAGTGCTGCTAGGTCGCAGCGACGAGGACCTGGGCTCCCCGTACAAGCCCTTCGCAGAAGCGCTTCGCCATTACGTCGTTCATGCCGACGAGGATGTGCTCGCTTCCCATGTACGCGCACATGGCGGTGAACTCGCCCTCCTCGTGCCCGCGCTGCGAGAGCGTGTCAGTGAGCTCCCAATGACGGTGAGCAGTGATGCCGAGACCGAGCGCTACCTGCTCTATAGCGCGGTTGCCGGGCTGCTGGACGGAGCGAGCGTTGACTCACCGATCGTTCTGGTGCTCGATGACCTGCATTGGGCAGACAAGCCCAGCCTGCAGCTGCTCCGATACCTCGTTGCCCATGTCGCATCCAAGCGCCTGCTGATCTTGGGCACCTACCGCGACGCCGAACTCTCCACCTCGCATCCCCTGACGGAGACGCTCGCCGCATTGCGCCGCGAGCCCGCCGTGACGCGGATCGACCTGAGGGGTTTGGACGACAACGGTGTCGTCCTCTTCATGGAGTCCGCGGCCGGACACGAGCTGGACGACGACGCCCTGAAGCTTGCTCATGCGTTGTATCGGGAGACAGACGGCAACCCGTTCTTCGTAGCCGAAGTGCTGCGTCACCTGTCCGAGACGGGCGCCATCGTGCGGGACGGCAGCGGACGCTGGGTCAACACCCGAGGGGATGAGGCGCCCGCGCTTCCCGAGAGCGTGCGCGAGGTGATCGGCGCGAGGGTGTCTCGGATCGGCGGCGCCGCGACTGAGGTGCTATCGACTGCGAGCGTCATTGGACGGGACTTCGAGCTGGACCTGCTCGCCGAAGCGAGCGGACAGGACGAGGACCCTCTGCTCGACCTGCTCGACCAAGCCAAGGGCGCCGCGCTCGTCCGGGAACTCCCCGGCGGTCCTGGCCGCTACACCTTCGCTCACGCCCTCATCCAGCACACGCTCTACGAGGATTTGGGAATCACTCGCCGCGCCCGCGCCCACCTCCAAGTCGGCGAAGCCTTGGAGCGGCTCCACGGCGACCAGCCGGCACGAATCAGCGAGCTCGCTCGACACTTCCTTCTTGCCAGCCGTCCGAGCGAGACCGAGAAGGCCAGCGTCTATGCCCGCCGAGCCGGCGACGCCGCGCTGGCGGCGCTCGCCCCCGACGACGCCCTCCACTACTACACCCAGGCCCTCGACCTCCTCGCCCAATGGACGACCGCCGATCCGGCCACGGTCATCGATCTGCAGATCGGACTTGGCACGGCCCAGCGGCAAGCGGGCAAACCCGAGTTCCGAGCCACGCTCCTCGACGCGGCTCGCAACGCACGGCAGCACCACAAGACCGAGCGCCTGGTGGCTGCAGCGCTTGCCAACCACCGAGGATTCGTCGCCGCGCTCGGCGCCATCGATACCGAACGTGTCGAGATCCTCGAGGCCGCCCTCGAGGCTCTCGCAACCGCCGATAGCCCGCAGCGCGCCCGTGTCCTCTCAACGCTGTGTTCCGAACTCACCTTTGGCCCACTAGAGCGACGCCGTGCCCTGGCAACCGAGGCGAAGGCCATGGCTCGGCGTCTCGGCGACCCGGCGACGCTCGTCGCGGTCACCGACGACTGCGCGGTTGCCCTACGAATCCCCGCGCTTCTTGCCGAGTCGCTCGCCGATGAGAAGGACGCACTCGCACTGACCGAGCTGTTGGGGGATCCCGTCAGTCGGCTCTGGTGTGCGAGCAATCTCAAGATCGAAGCGGCGCGAGCCGGTGCCTTCGAGCTGTCCGACCAGAGCCTCGCCACCGTGACAGCAATCAGCGAAGAGCTCCAACAACCGCTCCTGCTCTGGATCGCGAGCTTCAACCAGGCATCCCAGGCGCTCCGACACGGCGACACGAGCCGAGCAGAAGAGCTCGCCACAAGAGCGCTCGAGGTCGCTGCCGACAGCGGCCAACCCGACGCTCTTGAGTTCTACGGCGTCCAACTCATGGAGATCCGATACCAGCAAGGCAGGATGGGAGAACTCGCATCGCCGGTCGCCGAAGTCGCCGAACAGAACCCCGGATTGCCTGTCTATCGGTCGGTCCTGTGTTTGGCGGAGCTCGAGGCGGGCCACACGAATCGCGCCAGCAAGTTACTTGAGCAAGCAGCGAACGACCAGTACCCGCTCCCGATGGACACGTCGTGGCTTGCCGGCATGATCTGCTGGGCGCGCGTCGCCATTGAACTCGGTGCACCGGGACCGTCCGCGCAGTTGCTCGAGTTGCTCGTGCCGTACCACGGTCAGCTACAGGAGAGCGGTGCTGTTGTTCATGAGCCGGTTGCCGCGATTGTCGCCGGACTTGCTGGCGTCGTCGGTGACGTGTCGACAGCCGAAGGGTTCTTCCACGAGGCGAACGAGCTCAACGAGAAAGGAGCGATGAACCACGCCGACGCCCAAACCAAACTGTGGTGGGGGCGCACGCTTCTCGCGCGATCGGGGCCGGGGGATCGCGAGCAGGCCCGAAGCCTGCTGGAGCGCGCTCGGCGGACTGCGAAGGACCGCGGCTACACGGCAATCGAACGGAGGGCCGTCGCTGCGCTCGAGAACTGCTAGCTGCGCCTTGAATGTCAACCCGTCTAGCGATGCCGGGCTCCACGAGGAAGCCATTCGATGCCGACCGGGCGGGTGACTCGCGGTCTGGGGACGGCGCGTCGGATCGGCCGCGGCAGCGAGCGCTCAGATCGGACGTGACGGCAGCAGCAGCGTCGACTCCATCGGGTCGATGATTGCCCCAGATGAGGCCAGGACGATCAGTCGTACACCACGGCCGTGTTCGCCGCGACGTCGTGCAAGGCGCGGTGCTCTCGTCCGATGACGATCCCGACGAGCCCGAGACCGAGGATGAACGAGAAGGGGAACACCAGCGTCCGCACGGCGGCCTTCCCTGCATGGAGCCTCGAGCCGTCGCGACGGACGACCTTGACACCGAGCAGTCGCATGCCGGGCGTCTGGCCGACGGATGCCCAGCAGACGAAGTAGTAGAGGAAGAGCCACACGACCTCTGCTGGCACTGCGATGGCCGTCGACACCTGGATGTGCAGGGCCTTGCCGGTGACGAAATCCACGATGGCGATAACGGTCACGGTGATGACGGCGAGCAGGAGGTGCGAGACAAAGAGGTCAACGATCCATGCCACGAGCCGGCTCAGCGGGCCGGCGTAGCACCCGCGCCGCGCCGTTACGGGGTCGTCAGGCTGTTTGACTTGCGTCATCGATCTTGGGTCCTGGAGACGGACGCAGTGGCCGCCAATCGGGCGCGCGCCGCAGCACCCGGTCCACGATCCCGGTCGTCCAACCATCCAGGCGGGCGGCCTCATCTTGGGCGGCGTCAAGGGTGCGCCTCGATACTCGGCGGACCGATCGCTCGACCACGGCCTCGAGGTCGATGCGCTCGAGGATCGCGTTCATGTCGATCTGTTCGAGAACAGCGTTCAGATCGATGTGGCTGATCACCTGCTGGACGACCACGTCGACGGGCATCAGGAGCCTGTCGAGGGGCTTTGGATGTTGATCGTTTGCCATGACCTGACTGTGTCGCACACGGGGCGCGCTGACGTCCAATCCGTTTGGACCTGGAGCGCTCTTGGGGTCCGGGAGCCAGAGGTCCCAACCTCTAGCTGCGAGCGCCAGGCGGCGCTCTGAGTGCCCTCGACTCGCGATCTCGGAGATCGCGAGTCAGGGAGCGGGCGCCTTCCGAACTGAGTCGGCAAAGTCGCGGGTTGTCCGGCAAAGCCTGGACGAGCTATTCGGGAAGGCGATCACCCGGGAAGGACCGGACGGGATGGATCTCGTAGTCGAACAGGCCCGCCCGAACCCGACGTCAGCCGCTCGCGCTGCCCGTGCCCGCCGGCGCGGACGTGGCGTGGCACGGCTGGCCGTGACACACGTCGACGACGCGACCGTGGGCTTCGATGTAGCCCTCGAGCAGCGCCAGGCGTTGGCCCGCCGCTCGACTTGAGTCGATACTTGTCACCGTGTCAGCGACGTTGGCACCGAAGCACCGGATTCTGACGTTGGGGGCTCTCACCACGGCGCTCGCCCTCGTGGTCGCATGCTGCGGGTCAAACGCACAGGCATCGGACGCTCCAGCGCCGCTCTCGACAGCTCCCGCCTCCCAGAACATCACATCGACCTACGGCAGCGGCATCTTCGGCAACTGGCAAGTTGATCGCTTCGGCCTCCCGATCTATCGCTACACCATCGACGAAGAGACCGACCCCCGAGCTCGCCAGACCGAGTTGGCTGGGAGCACCGACGCCTGGTCCCAGGTCGGAAACGACCGTCTCGTTGCCAACGCCTACAACCACGGCTATGTGCAGCTCTGGAGCCAAGACCGCACCGCCCAGTGGATGAACCGCTACGACGCGGCGCAAGGCCACTACGCCGGCGGGTATGGCTACCTGAACGTGAACGGCAGAGCCATCAGCACGCTCTACGACGACCGACCGGCTGGAGCAGCGACGACCCGACAATTCGGTGTCGGCTACTACGGCCGCGACATGCAGACGTCAGGGACGGACGTCAACGACGTCGTCTACGCGCCGTTCGGCAACGATCCCGTCCTCGTCCACGACGTCACCATCGTCAATACGACGAAGCACACCGAGCACGTCTCGTGGTTCGAGTACTGGGACGTGAACCCCTACCTGCAGGCGAGTGGGCAGTACCGGGGGCTGGCCGCGCCGACCTGGAACGCCTCGACGCACACGCTCTCCGTCGCCCAGCTCCCGGACGTTGGCGACACCGATCCGCTGACCATCTTCGCCGCTCAAGTGAAGGGGCCGACGAGCTCCTACGACACGACCCAGCGCGCGTTCTTCGGATCAGGGACGCGGGCCCGCCCCCAGGCGGTCGCCGCGGGCCACCTGCACGACAGCCGGGCTGACGGCGTCCCGAACGGCACCGAGGGGACCACCCTGTTCGCCCTCGAGACGGGCGCGGTGCTCGCGCCCGGCCATTCGACGACGCTCCGATACCTGTATGGCTACGGCCATCCCGGCCACATCCCCGCGCTGGTGGCGAAGTACCGACACGCGGACGGCCCGTTCGGCACCAGCGAGCGCGCGTGGTACGCAGCGCTGCCGAAGGCCTCGCTGGGCCATCAGCCATGGCTCGGTCGCGAGCTCATGTGGGACGCCTACCTCCTGCGTTCAGCCTCGGTCTACGACGAGACCTGCGGAGAGCACACGATCACGCAGGGCGGTTACTACCAGTACGACCTCGGCCTGAACCTCGGAACGCGCAGCTGGCTGCACTATCTGCTCCCAACGACCTACCTCGATCCGGAGCTCGCCCGCGAGATCCTCACGTACTCGGCGCAGTTCCAACCCGCGGTGAACAACCAGCTTCCCTACGGGTCGACCGGCCTCTGCACCCAGTTCAACCTGGGAACCTCGGACGACCTGGACTTCTGGCTGCTCCTCGCCTCGAGCGAGTACGGATTGGGTACACGTGACATGAGCTTCTTCGATCGGAAGGTGCGCTTCTACGGGTCACAGCAGGTCACGACGCTCTGGCAGCACCTCAAGCTGGCGTTCGCTCACCAACAGTCTCTCCTCGGCCCACATGACGAGTACCTCGCGCTCTCCACCGGCGACTGGTCGGACTTCTCTCCGATGTACATGGGGATGACCGAATCGACACTCGTCGTCGCCCAGTGCGCGTACATGTACCCGCAACTCGCGCAGCTCGCCGACCTGCGGGGTGACCACACGTTCGCAGCGCAACTGCGGACGGCGGCGGCGAACCTCCTCACGACCCTGCGAGGCCAGTGGACGGGCGCGGGGTGGTATTCGAGAGGCTACGCAGGGACGAACCAGCTCGGTCCCGGCGCGATCTGGCTGGAACCTCAACCGTGGGCAATCCTGGCCGGCGCGCCGAGTGCCAGCCAGACGGCCACGCTCATCGCGAACATCCGCCGGTTCCTCGACGGGGTCGGAGCTCCGACGGTCATCAAGGGTCCCGACCGCATCGGGACATCGCTCAGTCCCGCCCGAGACGACCCGGCCGTCACCGAGGTCACCACACCCGACATCGGCGGCAACAACGCCGTCTGGCCGGGGGGAACCTGGTTCGATCCCGACGGCTGGCTGACGTGGGCGTACGCCAGCCTCGGCGACTCGATGCCCCAAGCGCGTCAACTCGCCTTCGACGAGTACGAGCGCACGACACTGGCAAAGCACGCGGCGGTCTTCCCCGATCACTGGGACGGGATCACCTCGGTCGACGACACCTGCTCCTCCTTCTATTCCAGTGATCCATCGCAGTGCGGCGGGGCACTCGGGATCACGACGTACGAGGGACAGAACACCGAGCAGCCGACCTGGATGGTGATGGGCGCGATCAACCTGGCTGGGATTACACCCACCGGCACGGGTTACCGCGTCGATCCACAGTTCCCGTTCGCGGACTTCTCGCTGCGTTTCCCAGACGTCGGGCTGGCCAGGCAGTCCGGGCTGATCCGGGGCTACCTCCGCCCCGTCGGGGGTGGCACGCTCCGTATGCAGGTCGCGATCCCTCCCCACGCTCGGCACCCCATCGCGTGGGTTGGCGGGTCGCAGACGCGCATCACGATTGGTGGAGGGCTTGCGAGCTTCAACCTGCCGACCGAGGCCGGACATGTCGCCGACTGGGCCATCAGTTGGCAGACCTGACCCCGATTCGTGGTCTGGGAGATCGCCCGTCCGCAGTCGCTCCCGTGTTCGCCACCGGTGGCGGTTGGCGCGTGTCCGTTCGTGGAACCCTTCATCCCACAAGCGGCCGCCTGTCCGTCGCGCGTGGCTCAGGGCCACGCCTCGCCAGCCGCCCCGCGGCCGATTGAGTAGGTCCTACTCAGGCAACGCGACGCGGCCGAGGCTGATCCTTGAAGGGCCGGAGCCGTCCTCGGGGGCAGGGGTCGTCCTTCGGGACCAACACATAGGAGGACACGGCGATGGGCTGGTTACTCAAGAAGGTGTCCAACCGAATGGAAGAGAAGCTGCCCGGCTCCGCGGACGCCATCGAGCAGATGAAGTCAGATGCGACCACCGGTGAATCCCACGCGTTCGTGGTGTCAGCAGATGGCCACCTCACCCAGGTCGAGTCGCAGCAGGCCGTGCAGGATGATCTGGCCGACCAGCTCTCGAGGCTCGGAGAGCTGCACGACCGTGGTGCGCTCACCGACGCCGAGTACGAGGCGCAGAAGCGCCAGATCAGCGGCGCTTGACGCCACCGTGACCCGGGCGTCCATCCTCTATATGTAGGTTGCGGAGCGGCTCGCGATGGCCTTGTTCCAATCAGTCGAAGAGAAGCTCTTGGCCAACGGCCGCCAGGCGCAGGCCGACATCCTGGCGTCGGAGCCCACCCACCATGTGGTCGAGCGGGGTGCGATCGAGCAGCTCATAAAGCGTCGTTGGCAGCTCTCGCTGCGGGTGCACCCCGCCGGGGCCGATGACTTCGAGGTCGAGTTCAAACAGGATCTCGGCAGCTGGCGGATGCCGTGGCGCGGCGAGACCGCTGACGTGCTTTACGACCCCGACAACCACTCGAACACGATCCTTGACCCCCGGGTGGAGGGCCCAGTTCCCCGGCCGGAGTGGGACTGGAATCCATCAACGGGCACTTCTCCCCCGAAGGCTCGACGCGCGGTCCAGGAGGCACAAAGCGCGCCGTCGGAGCATCGAGCCGATATGCAGCTGCTGGCCGGCTACTACCAAGACGGTGCGCTCTACGACTTCGAGTACCAAGAGCTCAGGCGACGGATCCTCGGTCTGCCGCTGGTCGATCCCCGACCGGCGATTGCCCAAGCGTTGGGTGTCGAGGGCGAGCAGGCGTACGTTCGCTCAACGGCAGACGGACATGAAGTGCCGCTCACGAGCTCGGAGCCGACGCCTAGCCGACCCGATCTGAGCGGCCGCATCACCCAGCTCGAAGACTTGGCCAATCGCCACGACCAGGGCGAACTCACCGACGCCGAGTTCGCTGCCGCCAAGGACAAGCTGCTGAGCGGCAACGCCACCTGATCGTGGCTGACTCGCGGTCTGGAGAACCGCGAGTCATGGACGACCGTGTTCGGCGCGAGTTGGTCGTCGATGCGTCATCCGCCGGCCTATGCCGGACATGACGGGTCCACCTGCCGCGGCCGACTACTACTGACTGGGGTCGGTCTCAGAACAACTTGAACCGCCCGGGGTTCCGGGATCGCGGGTCGACCGCCGGCTGGCCCGGTGAGCGATGTCGGCCTGCTGGGAAAAGAGCAGGAACACGCCTGCCGGCGCTGCCTGTGACTAGGGTGTCGGCGTTCCTTCACCCAGGGCGGGTGTGGCAGAGGCGGAGGACCTGATGCGACGAGCACCGCTGGTCGTGCTTGCGGCGATCGGGTTGGTCTTCGCGGCGAACGCGGGGGCGCCGGCCAGTGAGGGCAAGCAGGTGCACGCGACGGGTTCGCAGCAGTTCGCGACTCCCGGGACGTTCCCGTTCACCGTCCCCGCCAACGTTACGTCGATCACGGTCGGAGAGTCGGTGTGGAGGCTCCGCCACGGACGACCACCACTTGCGCCTGGGCGGCGGCCGCAACCACGATCCGGGCTATGCGATGGAATGATCTCGAACTGGATGGGAGAGACATGCCTCTACACGAACGTTCGCTCTACGTCACGTACACGACGTATCTGGAGCAAATACCGATGTTTCGCTCCTGCTCAGAGACCGAGCTCGATCACATTGCCGACCTCGCCTCCGCGACGACAGTTGCTGAGGATCAGACGATCATCCAACAGGGCGATCTCGCTGATGAGTTCTTCGTGATTGTCAGCGGCTCAGCACACGTGATTCGCGACGGCAAGCCCATTGCCTCACTGGGACCCGGCGACTATTTCGGCGAGTTGGCCTTGTTCGACCGCGCGCTCCGGAACGCAACCGTGACGGCGACTTCACCAGTTGAGCTTGTGTCTTTCTCGCGTGGCGCGTTCGATGAACTTCTAAACGAGGTGGGTTCCCTGCGCAGCGCGCTGCTCACGGGAATGGCGAAGCGCCTTCATGAGCTCGAAGGTCGAGCCTGACCGCCGACAAGGGCAAGGCCCATTCTTCGGACAAGCCGCTGCTCTGCCGGCCGTGGTCCATGCTTGTCGATGGACGCTGATCGCTGAATAGCGCTACCGACGGTGTCTTCAGAGTCGCGAGCCGTCGGGTCCTGCGGAGAGGAACTGTGGGTGTAGGGGCGTGGGCATGGTTCGTCGGCGGCGCTGCGAAACTCTTTGGGCCGACCGGCCAACTCAGTCAGCCCGACGCCGCGCACTGGCCACTGGATTGGTGGATCTTGGCCGGTCCGCCGTACCGCGACTCGCGATCTCGAGGATCGCGAGTCGCACGCCACGCGGCTTGAGCCAACCGCTGATGGCGGCAGGCCCTCTTCCGAGAGGCCCCGGGCGAGGATTTCGAGACCCCGAGCGCGCCCGGGGTACCCCATGATCGCCGCGCCGGCCCGTTGCCCAGACTGGGTGCGCACCCAGTCCTCCCCATTACGGGCTGGCCGGCGAAAGTTGACCGGCGCTAATGCCGATCAACAACCTGAACTTAAGCACGGAGAACCCTGGCGTGTCTGTAGCGGCAGACACAGTTCCAGCGTGCTCGTCCATACACACCGGTGGGGGGCGCCGAAAGCGAGTCGCTATCGGGCGAGCGCGCGGAGCCGGTCGAGGTCGATGATGTCGATGTGCCCGCGGCCAAGTGCGATGGCACCCTGCTGGGCGCTCCGCTGAAGTACACGATTGACGGTTGGCCGTGTCGTGCCCGCCATGAGGGCTAGGTCCTCTTGCGTGAGATCGAGCCGCCCATTCTCATCCTGCCAACCCCACTCCTCTGCAATCTCGATCAACCTGCGGAGTAGCCGTGTCTCGACAGGGAAGTACAGCGCTTCCACGAGGACATCCGTCAATCGGCGGAGCCGGGCCGCGAGCGCCTCGACCAGGACGCTATTCACCGACGGGTAGGCCTGACGTAGTTCGTTGAACCGTTCACCAGTCAGGACGAGCGTCTCGGCTGGTTCGAGACAGACGACGGTCGCATTTCGTCGTGCCCCCGGCTCCAGCAGCGCCAGCTCCCCGAAGAAGTCGCCCGGGCCGACCACCATCAAGGTGACGATGTCTCCGCCTGACGTCGAGGACTGCACCGCCAGACGACCTCGTGCCACGAGATGGAACTCGTCGCCGGCGTCTTGCTGGTGAAACACGACCTCGCGGCGCTGGAACCGGCGCGTCCGCGTAGACGCGAGCAATTGCTCGCGGTCCCCTTCGCTCAAGCCCTCGAGCAGTGCCCACGTCATCTGTTCAGCTCGACGCCTTTCTCTGCCGGCGCAGCAAGCCACTTCATTGGCACGCTACCCGACGACGTCCGGATCGAGTCCACGCATCGGTCGAAGCTCGAAGGACTACCGCTGCTTGGGGGTGGGTTGGCCGGCGCGTGGTGGCGATGCGGGTGCGAGATACCCAACCAAGATGACGGTCTCGCTGGGGCGATTGAGTCGCGTCGCCCTGTCGCGTGCAGCCTGAGCCGGATCACACCATCAAAGAGTCGCACCACTCCTTTAGGGTCGATCTGTGCCACCGCCAGCGGAGATCGCCTATAGAGAGGCAGTTCGTTCCCTCGAGGGGCAAGCTCGAGACCTCGAGAACATTCGCTCCCACGTGAGCATCACCCTCTCGGCTGGGGGTATCGCAGCCGCCTTCCTCGGGGCACTCACGAAGGCTCACGGACCAGCCTTCTGGGTGGCGGTCGCAGCGTTTGGTTTGGCGGCGGTCGCGACGATCATCGCGTACTGGCCCGTAACGTTTGCGTGGGACTTCGACGGCTATGAGCTCGTCAGCAACTACGTCGATCGAAAGCCTCCTGCGACGGAAGACTTCGTCATGCGGGAGCTCGCGGTTCATGCAGCTGACGATTATGGCGAGAACCGCCAGCGACTCAACCGGCTCTTCACCCTCCAGTCCTTCGCCCTCCTCGCCTTCGGTGTAGAGGTCGGGGCTCTACTCATCAACCTCGCGGTAAGGTGATCGTCGTGGCGAACCGCCCGAAGATCGAAAAGAAGCCGGTCCCGAGCCGCCCGCCCACGAGCACGCCGAATCCCTCGCACTTCGAGAAGCGCGGTGGCAGGCCGTGGGGCGGCGGTCAGGAACCACGCCCGCGCCCCGGCAGGTAGCCCACACCGAGTCCGCTGCAGAGCGGCTCCCTTTGCCGAGCGGGGGCGTGCATCACCCATGACTGGTGCACGTCTCGACAGTTTGCGGCTGCAACGACCGACTCGCGATCTGGGAAACCGCGAGTCGTCATCGGACGATCCAGGGGTTGGGCGTCTTGGCGGTGAGCGCTCTTCCTCATGCCCGGTCCTCCCGTTGCGCGTCTCGGGTCCTGTGGCGAACATGGGTGCGGAGCTGAGGAGTGCCCAGCCCACGCTCGTGGGCAGACGCCCGAGACCCCCGGGGAGAGGTGCATGGCAGCGGCGCAGGAGTCGATTGCGGTGCTGGGAATCGGCGCTATGGGCCATGGCTTGGCCAGCAGCGCCTTGCGCGCCGGCCTCCCTACGGTCGTCTGGAACCGCCGACCGGACGCGACTCGAGACCTCGCGGCGCGCGGTGCGGTCGTCGCTGACAGCGCCGCCGACGCGGCACGGCGGGCCGGAATCGTCGTGACGATGGTGACCGACGCGGCCGCGGTCGCCTCGATCGCTCACGACCAAGGGATGCTCGCCGCGCTCGCACCGGGGGCGATCTGGGCGCAGATGAGCACGATCGGCGTGGCCGGCATCGAGCGGGTTGCGGCGATGGTCGAAGCCGAACGCCATGACGTCATGCTCGTTGACGCGCCGGTGTCGGGAAGCAAGGACCCCGCCGAGCAAGGTGCGCTGACGATCTTTGCCTCGGGGCCGGACGACGCCCGCCCCCGCCTTCGTCCTCTCTTCGACGCGCTCGGGCAGCGCACGATCTGGGTCGGAGCGGTCGGGGCGGGGACCCGGCTCAAGCTCGTGAACAACACGTGGCTAGCGTTCGGCAACGAGGCGATTGCCGCGTCAGTGGCGCTTGCTCATCGGCTTGGACTGACCACTGAAACCGTGGCCGAGGCGATCGCGGAGGGGCCGCTGATCTCGCCGTGGCAGGCGAGCAAGCTGCAACGGATCGCCAAGAACGACTTCTCGCCGCAGTTCGCGCTATCGCTCGCCCTGAAGGACATCCGACTCGCGCGTGAAGCGGCTGCCGAGCTGGCCGCCCTCGGCTGCCTGGCCGATGAATGGCAAGGGGCAGTCGATCAAGGACTTGGCGACTTGGACCTGACCGCCGTCACGCGCGCGTTGGAGGAGCAGAGAGGAACGTCATGACGCTGATCGGCTACACGATGATGTGTGAGCAAGCGGGCCCGAAGCAGCTCGTGCGAGATGTCGCCCTCGCCGAGGAAGCCGGGTTCGATTTCGCGGTGATCAGCGACCACTATTTCCCGTGGCTGAGTGCCCAAGGGCATTCCCCGTACGCCTGGAGTGTGCTGGGCGCAGCGGCTCAGGCGACTGACCACATTCCATTGATGACCTACGTCACCTGCCCCATCCGGCGATATCACCCAGCCGTCGTCGCGCAGAAGGCAGCCACCATGCAGCTCTTGAGCGACGGACGGTTCACGCTCGGGCTCGGTGCGGGCGAGAACCTGAACGAGCACATCGTCGGCGGCAGCTGGCCCATTGCCGGCGTGCGGCACGAGATGCTCGCCGAAGCCGTGGAGATCATCCGGGCACTCTGGGGTGGAGAGACGGTGACGTACCGGGGCGAGCACTTCGAAGTTGAGTCCGCCAAGATCTGGGATCTTCCCGACACCGCGCCCCAGATCGGCATTGCAGTGTCGGGAGCCGCGAGCTGTCGCCTCGCGGGGCGTCTGGCTGACCTCATGATCGCCGTGCAGCCGAAGGCCGAGCTGGGCGAGATGTTCGATAGCGCGGGGGGCTCCGGCAAGCCGAGGATCAGGCAGATCGCGCTCTCGTACGATCCCGATCCGCAGATCGCGGTGAAGCGGGCGATGGACCAGTTCCGTTGGTTCACTGCCGGGTGGCGGGTCAATGCCGAGCTTCCCCTCCCGGCGTCGTTCGATGAGGCGTCACACCCGGTGCGCGAGGACGACGTGTCGGCCCAGATGCCCTGCGGTCCCGATGTCGCGCGGCACGTGGCCGGCGTTCGCGAATTCCAGAGCGCCGGGTTCACCCACATCGCGTTGGTTCAAGTGGGCGCCGAGACCCAGGAGCAGTTCATCGCCTGGGCCGCAGGCGAGCTCCTCCCCGCCCTTCGGGTCTCGTGAACATCTGAAGGTGACAGCGCGCTGCGGTACGCCGAGCCCTCGGACCGGATGGCGTAGCCCGGGTCGCGACGTCGACCGAGAGTGGTATGCGACTCGCGGTCTGGGACACCGCGAGCCACTACCCCGCGTAAGAAGGCCGGTATCTCGTCTCGCGCGTTCTAGATGCGCCCTAATCCTGCTGTGGCAGCGGTCAGCTTGACCGGTAGTTGGCGGGGTCCGTTGGCCCAAAACACCGGGACGGGTTCGCGTCGGTAGGGCTCGTCGACCCTTGCTCGAGAGACGCGATCCAGGAAGACCTCCAGTGCGATTCGGCCTTCGAGTCTCGCGAGGGAAGCGCCGGGACAGACATGGGGTCCTCCGCCGAAGGCGAGATGATCCTTGGGGTTCGGGCGGTCCAGCCGGAAGTCGTCCGGATCGATGTAGTTGCTCGCGTCACGATTTGCCGACGCGATGCCGAACCCGACCTTGACGCCCGCGGGGATCCTGACGTCGTCGATCGTGGCTTCCACCAGGCAATCGCGCAACAGCACGTGGATCGGCGAGTCGTGGCGGAGCGACTCCTCGACCACGGTCGGGACCAGTCCCGGATCCATCCGCAAGCGCCCGAGGAGGGCGGCGTCACTGCACACCGTCTCGAGCATGTTGGCGATCAAGTGGCGCGTTGTCTCGTTCCCAGACATCAGCAAGAAGGCGAGCTGCGTGCGCATTTCAAGGTCAGTAAGAGACTCCCCATCAACACTCGTATTGATGAGCCGCGTCACGAAGTCGTCCGGTGGGTCAGACGAAGCCTTGCGTTCGGCAATCATCGCATCGAGGTAGGCCGCGAAATCGGGTGCCACCCCAGCCAAACCCTCGCCCTCGACTCCGTCCTCTCTACGATTCTTCGTCGCGTACGCGGACTGCACCACAAGATCGGACCATTCAGCGAAGCGGGCATGATCAGCCGGATCGACGCCGAGGAGATGTGCGATGACGGTCGCGGGAATTGGTGTCACGTAATCAGCCACCAAATCGCCACAGCCGTGCGCGATGAGCGGGTCGAGCAACTCGTTACAAAGGCGCCGGGCGAACGGCTCAACGCGGCCGATCCGATGCTGCGCCACCGCGGAGTTGATGATTCGGCGGATCTTGCCGTGGCGCGGTTCAGAGATCTCGCTGATGAGTTGCTCCTCGGACGGCACCGTGACTCCCGCCGCGCGGAAGCTCGCCTGGAACACTCCGATCTCTTTGGTTGCCGCCAGCACGTCATCGTGACGAGCGAGAAAGTAGGCACCCGACTCAGTTCGCGAAACCGGGCATTTGGCGCGCAGTTGGGCCAGAAGCTGATATGGCACGCCCGCTGAGGCATCGAATGGGTCAGTGACCACCGCCGGAGATCCTCCCACCACCGGCACGATGGAGCCAGACCCCGCTCAGCCCGCGGGTCGGCTGGCTATTCGGTGAGATGCGGCGATCGGACATCGCGGTCGTGACTCGCGATCTGGGGGACACCCGCGGATGGAGCGTGCTCCGCGAGTCGCCGACGCCTTGAGATCTTGCCGGATGTGTCGAGAGGGCGGCGATCGCCGTGCTTATCGGCGCTTCGCCTTTCCACGAGCCACTGTGTCTTTGAAGGACTTCAGTGCTGTAATGCGAACACCCTTCGAGGCTGGACGGGCCTCAAACCACTGCTCCACACCTGTGAACGGATTCCTGCCCTTTCGCCGCGGCCTAGCAGCGATGTCCTTGCGCGCGAACTTGCAGAAGCCCGTGAGGGTTATGGTCTCACCCGTCTGAACGGTCGACACCACGACACGTTCAAACGCCTCAACGAGTCTCTTCGCCTCCGACTTGGAGACGTCAAGTTCTTCGGAGACGGCCTGGACAAATTGCGACTTGTTCATGGTGTTCCTCTCTGGCGGTCGTCCCCATTGTCTAACGCTGTCGTAGGGCGAGAGTTGGGATATCGGCAGTCGCATACCCATCACCAGGACGCCACAGAACAATCCTGCCCCCGCTCCGTCCTGACCTCAGCCCACGCTGATGAGCCCTTGCGACTCGCGGCTAGTCAGATCGCGAGTCGGTGGTGACTCGCGGTTTGGGTGACCGCGAGTCGGCGATCGCGCTCGGCAAACGACATCCCTTGTGTCCCCGGCAGCCGGTCTGTTGTATCGCATGCGCTCTGGCGATGCCTCACGAGCCTGACCCCACGTTTGATATGACTGCCAGTGTTGGTACAGGCTGGCGGTGGCTCGACCCAAGAGGCTCCGTCTGTGTTCGTGATGGTCGAGTCGTGCTGTCCAACGCAAAGGCGACGTGATTGCCGAGGCGCCCGTCGTCCAGATCGTGCTCACCGAAGGCCTGCTCAAGGAATGACCCCGACCAAAACTCCCGTCGCCGGCCGAAAGGCGCGGGCTTTTCTGCACAAGGCCGACCCGGTGCTCGGTCGGATCATCGATGCGCGCCCGGACTTCCGCCCGCGCGCCTGGCTCGACGAGCTGCCTCCGCTCGACGCCTTCGGAACGCTGATCTTCCAGGTCGTTGGCCAGCAGCTTTCGGTTCGTGCGACGCGGACGATCGTGTCCCGCATTGAGGAGCACTTCGGAGGACGGTTGCCGTCACCGGCCGAGCTGCTCGCTGCGGATCCCCACGTGCTGCGCGCCAGCGGGCTCTCCGCCCGCAAGGGCGAGACCCTGCGGGTGCTGGCGGAACGATTTGTCGATGGTCGTCTCAGCGATGAGGTCTTGTCGCAGATGACCGACGACGAGGTCGAGGCAGCCCTGACCGAGGTTCCGGGCGTCGGGCCGTGGACGGCGCACGGCTTCTTGCTCGTGGCCCTCGACCGGCCCGACGTGTTCCTGTCCGGCGACGTTGCCCTCCGACGTGCCATCCAACGCGCCTACGGACTCGACCACCCTCCCACCGAAGACGAGATGCTCGAGCTGGCGGAGCGCTGGCGTCCGTACCGAAGCCTTGCCGTGAGCTACCTGTTCGCATCCGAATACGACGGAGGGACCTGATGAAACGAGCAGACCACCGTGTCGGAATCATCGGCGCCGGCCGGCTCGGCCAGGCGATGGCACGCACGGCGCTACGCGCCGGCCGCGCCGTCGTCATCGCCAACAGCCGCGGCCCCGAATCGCTGGCGTCGGTAGTCTCGGCGCTGGGCGACGGAGCGTCGGCGGGGACCGTGGCCGACGCCGCAGCATCCGGAATCGTCGTCATTGCCGTGCCCTGGGACAGGGTCCCGAAGGCCCTCGAGGCAGTCCGATGGAACGGTCAGATCGTCATCGACGCCACGAACGACTTCGACCCCCGGGACCTCCATGGAAGGACATCGAGCGAGGTCGTCACCGACCTTGTCGGCGATGCGGCCGTGGTGAAGGCGGCGAACACGTTGGTCGCTGCGCTGCTCGGTACCGATCCGCGCGAGGCGGGAGGCCAGCGTGTGCTCTTTCTCTCAGGCGACGACCTCGATGCGAAGACCGAGGTCAGCGCACTCTTCCAGGACGCAGGCTTCTTCACCATCGACCTCGGCGATCTGATCACCGGCGGCCAGATGCAACAGGTCGGCGCTCCGTTAGCCGGCGCCAACCTCATTCGCCTTCCCGACCCCAACTAGGCCACGGCCGTCCATCCTGAGCTGGACTGATGCCGTATGCCGGCCCGCGACTCGCGGTCTGGGGGACCGCGAGTCACACAGATGCGTCAGGCGTCGTCCTCAACCATGGTGAGGAGGGCGGCGGTCACCTCGTCGGGACGGGTGATCATGCAGTCGTGCCCGCCGGGGACCCGTGCTTGCTTGCAGCGAGGCAACCGGCTGGCGAAGCGGGCGGACACCGGTCCCTCAATGGTTCGGTCGTCGGTCGCAGTGATGTAGGCGGTCGGGAGCCCGAGGGCGAGGAACTCGTGCAGGCGGCCAGGCTCGATCAGCGCAGCGGGCGGGTAGGGCAGGTATCGGTCCCGCACGAAGGCCCGATCCTCGACCGTGCCATCTTGGAGGGTGGCGTCCAGGATCAGGTCGGGATCGGTCAGTGCCCGGCCATCGGGTTCGAGGCTCACCGCTCGGGCGATCCAACGGCTCTGGGGCACTGCGTCGATCAGCGTCTCGCCATCGTCGGTCACAACGGCTGCCAGCCACACCACTCGACGCATCCGCTCCGGGAGCACCTCGGCGACTCGGGGGACAACGACGCCTCCCATCGAGTGGCCGACGAGCACGACATCGCCCAGCCCCTCAAAGGTGATGACCTGCACGACGTCCGTCACGAACGTCTCGAACCCCACCACCGCATCGCCGAGGTGACTGCGCTCCCCGAACCCAGTCAGCGTGGGGGTATAGACCGCGTAGCCGGCGGCTTGCAGCCGGCGGGCCACCCGCACCCAGCACCAGCCGCCGTGACCTCCTCCATGGACAAGCACGAAGGCCGGCTTGGCCGGCCCGTCGTCGTTAAGAGTCGGTCGGACGGGCAGCAACGACGCAACACCTCTTCGACTCGGCTCGAAAGCACCCCTCGTAGAGTACGGCCACCGTGCTCAGCGCGCCGACGTCGGCTGACCGATCAGTCGTATACGACCGTCGTGTCCGCTGCGACGTCGTGCAAGGCGCGGTGCTCGCGCCCGCTGCCCCCCCGTGTCTTGGTTTTTGGCGCGTTCCGCGCTTCCGGTGCCGCTTCGGCCCTTCCGTGCTCCCTGGTGTCACCACAACATCGCACACGAGCCATTTGACGCGCTGGTTGGCGACCCAGAAGCCGATCAATCCTCAGGCGCCACCTTGAGGAACGACCTGTCCGTCTGCCCCTCGACGTCTGAGGCCCCTTCGGTGGTGATCAAGCGGCGCGGCGCGTCGTCCCGAACCGGTCGCGAGGAGGTGGCGTAACGGACCTCTGCTTGAGCCACGGCTGGCAAAATTTCTGGCTGGGTGTCACATTCGAATGGGTGACCGGTGTCTTGATGCCGAGAGCACGTAACCGGAGGAGGAATCATGGCCAGCAGGGTCCCGAAGGCAGAGCTGACCGGCATCTATGGCGCGATGGTCAAGCGGATGTCCCGCAAGATGTTCGGCGACGTGCCCGAGCCGATCGGGGTGGCGTGGCACAACCGGAACGTGCTCAATTTCAGCTTCAGCCTCGGTCGTAAGGCACAGAAGTGGGATCAGTGTGACACGGGCCTGAAGTCGTTTGCCCACATGGCGGTTGCCAGCCTTGTCGGGTGCAGCTTTTGCCTGGACCTCGGCTACTTCCAGGCGCACAACGAGGGACTCGACTTGACCAAAGCGCGTGAGGTACCCCGGTGGCACGAATCGGATGTCTTCACACCGTTGGAGCGGGACGTCATGGAGTACGCCGAGGCGATGACACTGACCCCGCCGACGGTGACCGACGAACTCTCGGCCACGCTGCTCGATCAGCTCGGTCCGGCCGCGCTGGTGGAGCTCACCGCGTCCATCGCGCTGGCGAACATGTACACCCGAACCAACACCGCGTTCGGTATCGAGTCCCAGGAGTTCGCGACGGCGTGTGACCTGAAGCCGCTCGCCGTCGCCTCGACGGCATGACCGACGACCCCTTCGTCACCCATCGCAGCCTGCTCTTCACCGTCGCCTACGAGATGCTCGGCTCTGCGGCCGATGCCGAGGACGTCGTCCAGGAGACCTGGCTGCGGTGGGCCGACGTGGACCAGGCAGAGGTGCGTGACCCACGGGCCTATCTGGTCCGGATCGTCACCCGGCAGGCGCTGAACCGGCTCCGATCGGTGTCCCGCCGCCGGGAGGACTACATCGGGGAATGGCTGCCCGACCCGCTGCTCACCAGTCCCGATGTGGCCGAGGACGCCGAGCTGGCCGTGAACGTCTCGATCGCGATGCTCACGGTGCTGGAGACGCTGGGCCCGGCCGAGCGGGCAGTGTTCGTGCTGCGCGAGGTGTTCGAGATGCCCTACGACGAGATCGCCGACGCGGTGGGCAAGACCCCGGCCGCGGTCCGGCAGATCGCGCACCGTGCCCGCGAGCACGTCGCGGCGCGCCGACCGCGAATGCAGGTGGATCGGGCCCAGCAGGAGGCGACCCTTGAGAAGTTCATGGCCGCAATCGCCACTGGCGACCTGCAGGGACTACTAGCCGTCCTCGCCCCGGACGTGGTATTGATCGCCGACGGCGGCGGCCGGGTG
>DATDGU010000176.1:0-10270 GCA_036521915.1 Acidimicrobiia bacterium
CGGCGCGGTCGTCACGGCCGAGGAGGCACGGGGGCGCGCCGTGGTGGTCGTCGACGACGGCGTCGCCACCGGCTCGACCGCGGCGGCCGTCGGACGCTGGCTCGGGATCGTCGGCGCCACGCCGCGGCTGCTCGCGCTCCCCGTCGGGCCCGCGGACACGCTCGCCGCGCTGCGCGACGACTACGACGAGGTGCTGGCGCTCGAGACCCCGGCGCACTTCCTCGCCGTCGGGCAGTGGTACGCCGACTTCCGCCAGGTCACCGACGACGAGGTGACGCGGCTCCTGGCGGGCTAGCCCTCGGCGAGGCGGGCCTCGAGCGCGTCGAGCTCGGCGCGGAGCGTCTCGGGGAGGCGGTCCCCGAAGCGCGCGAAGTGCTCCCGGATCGTCGGGAGCTCGGCGCGCCATGCGTCGGCGTCCACGGCGAGCGCGGCGCGGACCCGGTCGCGCGTCGCGTCGTCGAGGCCGTCGAGGTCGAGGTCCTCGGGCCGGGGCACCGCGCCGATCGGCGTGTCCACCGCGTCGGCGTCACCGTCGAGGCGACGACAGATCCAGTCGAGCACCCGCGAGTTCTCCCCGTAGCCGGGCCAGAGGAAGTGGCCGTCGGCGTCCTTGCGGAACCAGTTCACGCCGTAGATGCGGGGGAGCTTGCGCTCGTCGCTGCGCTCGGTCATCGACAGCCAGTGCGCGAAGTAGTCGCCCATGTGGTAGCCGCAGAACGGCAGCATCGCGAACGGGTCGCGGCGGAGCTCACCGAGCTGGCCGAACGCCGCCGCCGTCTTCTCGGAGCCCATCGTCGCGGCGACGAACACGCCGTGGCGCCAGTCACGGGACTCGTACACGAGCGGGACGGTGCTGGCGCGCCGGCCGCCGAACAAGAACGCCGAGATCGGGACACCGGCCGTGTCGTCGTACTCGGGGGCGAGGACCGGGCACTCGTCGAGGGGGACGCAGAAGCGCGAGTTGGGGTGCGCGGCGGGCGCGTCCGCGCCCGGCGCCCAGTCCCTGCGGTGCCAGTCCGTGAGGTGGGCCGGCGGCTCGCCGTCCATGCCCTCCCACCACACGTCGCCGTCGTCGGTGAGCGCCGTGTTGGTGAACACCGTGTTGCGCTCGACGGTGCGCATGGCGTTCGGGTTCGTCGCCCAGTTCGTGCCGGGCGCCACCCCGAAGAAGCCGTTCTCGGGGTTGATCGCGTAGAGGCGCCCGTCGGGCCCGAACTTCATCCAGGCGATGTCGTCGCCGACGCACTCGGCCTTCCAGCCCGGGATGGTCGGGACGATGAGCGCCAGGTTGGTCTTCCCGCACGCCGACGGGAACGCCGCGGCGACGTAGTAGGTGGCGCCCTTCGGCGAGGTGAGCTTGAGGATGAGCATGTGCTCGGCGAGCCAGCCCTCGTCGCGGGCGATCACCGACGCGATGCGCAGCGCCAGGCACTTCTTGCCGAGCAGGGCGTTCCCGCCGTAGCCCGAGCCGTAGGACCAGATCTCTCGGGTCTCGGGGAAGTGGACGATCCACTTCTCGTCGGGGTTGCACGGCCAGACCGAGTCGGCCTCACCCTCGGCGAGGGGCGCGCCGAGGGAGTGGAGGCAGGGCACGAACTCGCCGTCGTCGCCCAGGACGTCGAGGGCGCCCTTCCCGGCGCGGGTCATGACGATCATCGAGGCCGCGACGTAGGGCGAGTCGGTGATCTCCACCCCGATGTAGGAGAGGCGCGACCCGAGCGGGCCCATGCTGAACGGGACCACGTACATGGTGCGGCCCCGCATGCTGCCGGCGAAGAGCCCGCGCAGCTTGGTGCGCATCGCCGCCGGGTCCATCCAGTGGTTCGTCGGCCCGGCGTCCGCCTCGCGCTCCGAGCAGATGAAGGTGCGGTCCTCGACTCGGGCGACGTCGCTCGGGTCGGTGCTCGCCCAGTAGGAGCCGGGCCGGCGCGTCGCGTCGAGCTCGATGAACGTGCCCGCCTCGACGAGGGTCCGGCAGAGTTGCTCGTACTCGGCCTGCGACCCGTCGCACCAGTGGACCGCGGCGGGGTTGCAGAGGTCGCTGACCTCTCGGACCCAGGCCACCAGGCCCCGATGCCCCGTGGGCGTGTCCACGTCGGCTGCCACGAACCGAGCTCCTTGGCTGCGAACCGGGAACAGCCAGCCTACTGGGGGGTCTCGTCGGCGCCCGAAGTGGGCTCCTGGCCCTGGCCACGCAGCGCGCGGGCGGTGGCGCGTCCCGTGGCGGCGTGCCGCAGGGATCGGTCGATACGCTGCGGCCGCGTGAGCTGGCTGTCGTGGATCGTCGTCGGGTTCGTCGCCGGGCTGGCCGCGAAGCTCGTGACCGGCCGGCGGCTCGGCTGCCTCGGCACGGTGGTGCTCGGGATCGTCGGCGGGATCCTCGGCGGCGTGCTGTTCAAGGCGGCCGGCGGCGAGAGCATCAACCGCTTCTCGGCGTACTCGATCCTCGTGGCGTTCGTCGGCGCCACGATCCTGCTCTTCGGCTGGGGGCTCGTCAGGGGCGAGCGTCACCGCAGCTGAGGTCAGACCTCGGCGGTCGGCAGCCCGAGGTCGGGCTCCGAGCCGATGCGCACCCGGGTGACGCGCCCGTCCCCGTCGAGCTCGAAGTTCACGCGCTGGCCCTGGCGCAGCAGGCGGAACAGCGACCCGCCGAGCGCGTCGGGGGCGAGCACGAGCTCGGCCCGGTCGGAGTCGCGCACGACGAGGCCCTCACCGGTCTGGGGATCGAAGATGCGCACGACGCCCTGCATCAGGGCTTCTGGACCTTGCCCGCCTTCAGGCAGGAGGTGCACACGTGGATGCGTTTCGGAGAGCCGTTCACGATGGCGCGCACCCGCTGCACGTTCGGGTTCCAGCGGCGCTTCGTGCGCCGGTGCGAGTGGCTCAGACGCATGCCGAACCGCGGCGCCTTGCCGCAGACGTCACACACTGAAGCCATCGCGCACTCCTCGTTCGGAGCGTCGAGCGTACCTGGTGGGCCCAGGGCGCGAAGCACCCGGAAGTACCATCCGCGGGGTGCCACGCCTCCCCGTGCTCGACGTCCTCGATGGGGCGGCCCTGGCCCGTGTCGTCGCCAGCTACCGCGACGCGCTGCGGGCCCACCAGGAGGAGCTGAACCGGCTCAACGTCTACCCGGTGCCCGACGGCGACACGGGGACGAACATGGCGCTGACCCTCGAGTCGGTGTGCGCCGAGCTCGGCGCCGCCGAGCGCATGGACGACGTGTGCCGCGCCGTCGCGCACGGCTCCCTCATGGGGGCCCGCGGGAACTCGGGCGTGATCCTCTCCCAGATCCTGCGCGGGTTCGCCGAGGTCTTCGCCGAGCGCGAGGCGGTGACGGTCGAGGACCTCGTCACTGCGCTGCGGCGCGGGGCCGACGCGGCGTACGAGGCCGTCGTGCGACCCGTCGAGGGGACGATCCTCACCGTCATCCGGGCCGCGGCCGAGTCGGCCGAGGCGGCGCGGGGCGCCGGCGGCTCGAGCCTCGATTTCGTGCTCGAGCGGGTCGACGCCGCGGCGCGCGAGGCGGTCGAGCGCACCCCGGAGCTGTTGCCGGTCCTGAAGGAGGCGGGGGTCGTCGACGCCGGCGGCCGCGGGTTCGCGCTGCTGCTCGACGCGTTCCTCCACGTCGTCGACGGCCGCCCGCTGCCCGAGCCGGAGGCGGTCACGACCCCGGCCGCGGTCGCCGCGCACCGGCGCGGTGAGGACGTCACCGGGATGCGCTACGAGGTCATGTACCTCCTCGACGCGAACGACGGGACGATCCCGGCGTTCAAGGAGGCGTGGGACGCGATCGGCGATTCGATCGTCGTCGTCGGCGGCGACGGGATCTGGAACTGCCACGTGCACACCAACGACGTCGGCGCGGCCATCGAGATCGGCATCGAGGCCGGCCGGCCGTCCAAGATCCGCATCACCGACCTGCTCGAGCAGGTCGAGGAGGAACGGTGGGTGCGCGACGCGAGCGGCGCCGCCGACGCGCGCGACGCGACGCCCGTCACGACCGCGGTGGTCGCGGTCGCCGTCGGTGACGGCGTGCACCGGCTGCTGCGCAGCGTCGGGGTGCAAGCCGTCGTCGCCGGCGGGCAGTCGATGAACCCCTCGACCGCGCAGATCCTCGCCGCGGTCGACAGCGTGGCCGCCGACTCGGTGGTCGTCCTGCCGAACAACAAGAACATCGTCGCGGTCGCCCAGCAGGTCGACGGGCTCACGTCACGGGCCGTCGCGGTGATCCCGACGCACGCGGTGGTCGCCGCGCTCGCCGCGCTCGTCGTCTACGACCCCGACGCCGACCTCGAGACGAACCGCGACGCGATGACGGCCGCCGCGGCGCGGGTGCGCACCGGCGAGGTCACGCAGGCGGTGCGCGACGGCGCGAGTCCCGACGGGCCGATCCGCGCCGGGGACTGGCTCGCGCTCACCGAGCACGGCGTGTGCGTCCGCGCCGGGTCCGCGCTCGACGCGGCCACCCAGTTGGTGGAGCGCCTGGCCGACGACGACAGCGAGCTCGTCACCGTGCTCGTCGGCGCCGACGCGCGGGGCGCCGACACCGAGCGGCTCCGCGACCAGCTCGGCCTCGCCCGTCCCGACCTCGAGCTCGAGGTCCACGAGGGCGACCAGCCCCTGTACCCGTACCTCATCGGCGTGGAGTAATTGGCGCCACCCGACGGCCTCACGCTCCGCGAGCTGCGCGACAAGCCGGTCACGGTGCTGCACGCGGTCGGGCCGCGCCTCTCCGAACAGCTCGGCGAGCTCAGCATCGCGACCGTCCTCGACCTGCTCGAGCACTATCCCCGCCGCTACCACGACCGGACGAACCTCGTCGAGATCGCCAGCCTGACCGTCGGGCAGGAGGCGACGGTCGCCGGCGACGTGAAGAAGGTGTCGGTGCGGCGCCCCCGCGGGCGGCGCCCGATCGTGGAGCTCGAGCTGTTCGACTCGAGCTCGTACCTGCGCCTCACCTTCTTCAACCAGGAGTACCGGGCGAAGCTCGAGGTCGGCACCGAGGTGTCGGTCTTCGGGCGCGTCGAGCAGTACCGCGGGCGGCGCCAGATGGTGAACCCGGCGCTCGACGTCCTCGGCCATCACGGCGACGCGACGACGGGCGTGCTGCTGCCCGTCTACCCGCAGTCGGGGAAGGCGGGGATCCACAGCTGGCAGCTCCGCCGCCTCGTCGGGCAGGCCCTCGAGCGCACCCGCCCGCGCGGCTTCGCCGACCCGCTCGACGAGGACGTGCGACGCGCCGAGGGCCTCATCGACCGCACCACCGCCTACTGGGGGATCCACCAGCCGGCGACGCTCGACGACGCGCGCACGGCCCGCCAACGCCTCGCGTTCGACGAGTTCCTGCGCATCCAGGTGCGCCTCCAGCTGCACCGCCGGGCCGTCGAGGCCGAGCAGACGGGGATCGAGCATCAGGTCGAGGGCCCACTCGTCGACGCGTTCCGGGCGGCGCTCCCGTTCGCGCTCACCGGGTCGCAGGAGCGGGCCCTCGCCGACATCGCGGCCGACCTGCGCCGCCCCGCCCCGATGCACCGGCTGCTGCAGGGCGAGGTCGGGTCGGGCAAGACCGTCGTCGCGCTGAGCGCCCTGCTCAGCGCGGTGCAGGGCGGCTACCAGGGCGCGTTCCTCGCACCGACCGAGGTGCTCGCCGAGCAGCACGCGCTGACGCTGCGGGCGCTCGTCGATGGGCTGACGGTGGCGGCCCCGGACAGCCTGCTCCCGGACCGGCCGGTGCACGTCGCGCTCCTCACCGCGCGCACCGGGGCCGCGGACCGGCGCCGCCTCGCCGCGGGGCTGCGCGCCGGCGAAGTCGACATCGTGGTCGGCACGCATGCGCTCCTCGAGGAGGGCGTGACGTTCCCGCGCCTCGGCCTCGCGGTGATCGACGAGCAGCACCGCTTCGGGGTCGAGCAGCGCGACCTCCTGCGCGGCAAGGGCGACGACCCCGACGTGCTCGTGATGACCGCGACGCCGATCCCCCGCACGGCGGCGATGCTCCTCTACGGCGACCTCGACAAGTCGGAGCTGCGTGAGCTCCCCGCGGGGCGCGCCGCGATCCAGACGCTCCGGGTCGGGCCGAGCCCGCTCGAGCGGTCCGGCGTCTACGAGCGCCTGGGCGCCGAGGTCGCCGCCGGCCGGCAGGCCTACGTGGTGTGCCCGCTTGTCGAGGGCTCCGAGCGCGTCGTCGCGACGGCGGCGACGACCGAGTACGAGCGGCTCGCATCCGAGGAGCTGGCGGGGCTTCGCCTCGGGCTGCTGCACGGCCAGCTGCCGTCCGCGGAGAAGGAGGCGGTGATGGGCGCGTTCCGCGCCCACGAGCTGGACGTGCTCGTCGCGACGACCGTCATCGAGGTCGGCGTCGACGTCGCGAACGCGACGGTGATGGTCGTCGAGGACGCGGACCGGTTCGGGCTCCTCCAGCTGCACCAGCTGCGCGGCCGCATCGGGCGCGGCTCGCACCCGTCGTGGTGCTTCCTCCTCGCCGACCCCACGACGCCGGAGGGCGCGGCGCGCCTCGACGCCATGCAGGCGACGACCGACGGCTTCGAGCTCGCCGAGCGCGACCTGGAGATCCGCGGCGCGGGTGCCGTGTTCGGCGAACGCCAGTCGGGGTTCAGCGACCTGAAGCTCGGGCGCCTGCCCCGCGACGAGCCGGTGATCGTCGAGGCGCGCGGCGTCGCCGAGCGGCTCCTCGCCGTCGACCCCGACCTCCGCGAGCACGCGGCGTTGCGCGACGAGTTCGAGGACCTCTATCCCGAGGAAGCAGCGGAGTTCCTCCTGAAGAGCTGACGGCCGCCGATGGGCCCGAGCGCCACGCCCGCAGGTGAGGAGGCGCGCCGCACACCCGCGCCCGACGGCGGCGGCGACACTGTGGGCGTGAACGCCCGGAGGCGAGGTCGCCGCACGGGGCGCGTGCGGGTCGTCGGCGGCGCCGCGGGCGGGCGACGCCTGGTGACACCGCCGGGGATCCGCCCGACGGCCGAACGGGTCCGCGAGGCGCTCTTCGCGTCGCTCGGCGACTTCGTCGTGGACGCGACGGTCCTCGAGCTCTACGCCGGCAGCGGTGCGCTCGCGCTCGAGGCCCTCTCGCGCGGCGCGGCGCGTGCCGTGCTCGTCGACGACGCGCCGGCGGCGGTCGCCGCCTGCGAGGCGAACGCGGCCGCGACCGGGTTCGCCGACGTGGCCCGGGTGCGGCGGGCCCGGGCCGCCACCCTCGTCGGCGGCCCGGCGCCGCCCGAGGCGCCGTTCGCCCTCGTGCTCCTCGACCCGCCCTACGACGCGGCGCCCGCCGAGCTCGGGGCGGTGCTCGCCGGCCTCACGCGCCCCGGCTGGCTCGGTGCCCACGCCCGGGTGGTCGTCGAGACGGCCCGGGCCGGCCCCGAGCCGGTGCCGTCCGCCGGGCTCGACGTCCGGTCACGACGCCCCTACGGCGATACGCTCCTCACCACCCTCGGTCCCACCCCTGGTTCCTGAGGAGGCGACCGCGTGGCCACCGCACTGTGCCCGGGCTCGTTCGACCCGGTGACGAACGGACACCTCGACATCATCGAGCGGACCGCGCGCCACTTCGACGAGGTCATCGTGGCCGTGATCCGCAACCCCCAGAAGTCCCAGTCGTTGTTCACCCTCGAGGAGCGCCAGGCGATGCTCCACGAGGTCACGGCCCACCTGGACAACATCCAGATCGACTTCTTCAAGGGCCTGGTCGTCGACTTCGCGAAGGACAAGGGCGCCCAGGCGATCGTGAAGGGGCTGCGGGCGGTGTCGGACTTCGACTACGAGCTGCAGATGGCCCAGATGAACCAGCGCCTCTCGGGCATCGACACCTTTTTCATCTCGACGACCCCCCAGCACTCCTTCCTGTCCTCGAGCCTGGTCCGCGAGGTGGCCCGCTTCGGCGGGGACGTGTCGAGCATGGTCCCGCCGCTCGTCGCCAAGCGCCTCGCCGAGCGCTTCGGCCCCGGGACGGGATGAGCGAGGCCGAGTCCCGCCACCTCGAGGGGCTCCTGGAGCAGCTCCGCGACCTCGTCGAGGCCGCCCGGACCATGCCGATGTCGGCGTCGGTGCTCGTGAACCGCGACGAGGCGGTCGAGCTCATCAACCGGGCGCTCGGCTCGCTCCCCGCCGAGCTGCGCCACGCCCGCTGGCTCCTGAAGGAGCGCCAGGAGTACCTCACCACGGCGCAGCGCGAATCCGGGGAGCTCGTCGAGTCGGCACGGGTCCAGGCCGAGCGGATGGTCGAGCGCAGCGACATCGTCCGCGAGGCGCGCCGCGCCGCGCAGCAGGTCATCGCCGACGCCGAGGCCGAGGCCCGGCGGCTCAACCACGCGGCCGAGGACTACGTCGACGCGCGCCTGGCCGCGCTCGAAGGCCTGCTCGACAAGACGATGACCGGCGTCCGGAAGGGCCGCGACCGCCTCGCCGTCGAGCTGCCCCCCGAGGACGAGGACGACGACGCGGCCGAGGAGCGCGAGGAGATCCCCGTCTTCGACCAGGACGAGGCCAGGCAACCCGGCAAAGCGCGCTAAAGCCTCAAAGATGTACCTTTCGGTCTCTCAGCCGGGTCGTGGCCCCGCTGGTATCGTGGGCTGCCGCACCGCTCGAGGCCGCCCGAATGTCCAGCTTTCGCATTGACGTCGCCGATCTGCTCCGCCATCCGGGGGCGCGACGGACGGTCCGCCTCACCGAGCCGCTCGAGGGCCTCGCCGGATCCGCCGCCGTGGTCACCGATCCCGTGGCGGTCGTCCTGGACCTCGAGCGCATCTCGGAGGGCATTGTCGTGCGGGGCACGATCTCGGCCACCTGGCGGGGCGACTGCGCCCGCTGCCTCACGCCGCTTCACCGGCCCCTCGAGCTGCACGTCGACGAGCTCTTCGAGCCCGACCCCGTCCCGGGCGAGACCTACCTCCTCGACGGCCACGAGCTCGACGTCGACCAGCTCGCCCGCGACACGGTGCTCCTCGAGCTGCCGCTGGCGCCGCACTGCGATCCGCCCTGCCCGCTGCCCTCCCAGGCGAGCGACGACGCCGAACCCGACGTCGATCCCCGCTGGCGGGCCCTGTCCGAGCTCGAGCTCTAGGAGACCCCCCGAGGGCCGTCCCGAAGCGCACGACGCCCCGGAGCCGCACCCACAGCCGCCGCTCCGCGAACCGCCGTCTCGACCCGCCGGCCCGCTCCCTCTGCCCGCACTGCGGCGCGGTGAAGCTGCCGCACCGCGTGTGCACGAACTGCGGCTACTACCGGGGCAGGCAGCGCATCGAGGTGGACTGAGCCGATGGGCGGCGGGCCGTGCACCGTTGCGCTCGACGCCATGGGCGGCGACCGGGCGCCGGGCGAGATCGTCGCCGGCGCGCTCGACGCGGCCGGCACGCTCGGCGTGCACATCTTGTTGCACGGACGGGTCGAGGAGCTCCGTCCCCTCCTCCCCGACCCGGTCCCGGACCTCGTGACCCTCGTCGACACCCGCGACGTCATCGCGATGGACGACGAGCCGCTCGCCGCCGTCCGCAAGCAGAAGGACTCCTCCATCGTGCGCTGCGCGCGGGCCGTGCGCGACGGCGCGGCGGACGCGATGGTGAGCGCCGGCAACACCGGCGCGGTGACGGCCGCCGCCGTGCTGCGCATGAAGCGCTTCCGCGGCGTCCCGAGCCCGGCGATCGCCGTCCCCATCCCGGTGCCCGGCCATCACCACCAGGTGCTCGTCGACGCCGGCGCGGTCGTCGACGCGTCCGCCGAGCGGCTGGTGCTCTACGCCCGGATGGGCGGCGCGTACGCCCGCGCCCGCTACGGGCTCGACGCCCCCACCATCGGGTTGCTCTCCAACGGCGAGGAGCCCGGCAAAGGCGACGACCTGCGCCGCCGCACCCACGAGCTGCTCGGCCGCGTCCCCGGCTTCGTCGGCAACGTCGAGGGCTCCGACTTCATGCACCCCGGCCGCGCCGACGTGATCGTCACCGACGGGTTCACCGGCAACGTGGCGCTGAAGAGCATGGAAGGCGCGCTGCGCTCCCTTGCCACGGTCGTGTTCGGGGTCCTCGACGCGACCCCCGAGACCCGCGACGCGGCGACGGTGATCACCCCCCGGCTCCTCGAAGCGGCGCAGGCCTACGACCCCGACCTCACCGGCGGCGCCGTGCTCCTCGGCGTCGATGGGGTCTGCGTCATCTCGCACGGCAACTCCTCGGCCCGGGCGGTGGTCAGCGCCGTGCAGCTCGCCGCCGAGTGTGTCGAGGCCGGCGCGGTGCGGCGCATGCAAGAGGCGGTCGCC
>DATDGU010000177.1:0-2142 GCA_036521915.1 Acidimicrobiia bacterium
ATCTGTCGAGCCTGCGCCGGCTCGTGCGCGGGGAGGAGCATGGACTGGGTGAAGAAGACGACGGCGGTAGCGTCGCAGCGTGACGAGCGGGGTCCGCAAGGCCGTGATTCCGGCCGCGGGGATGGGCACACGGTTCCTGCCGGCGACGAAGAGCCAGCCGAAGGAGATGCTGCCCCTCGTCGACAAGCCCTGCATCCAGTACGTGGTCGAGGAGGCGGCCCGGGCCGGCCTCCGCGACGTGCTGGTGATCACCGGGCGTGGCAAGCGCGCCATCGAGGACCACTTCGACCGCAACTTCGAGCTCGAGTTCTACCTGGAGGAGGACGGCAAGGAGGCGCTGCTGCGGGAGGTGCAGGCGACGAACGAGCTCGCCGACCTCCACTACATCCGCCAGCGCGATCCGCTCGGTCTCGGTCACGCCGTCTCGGTCGCGCGTGACCACACCGGCTCGGAGTCGTTCGCCGTGATGCTCGGCGACGACATCATGATCGACGACGCCCGGCTGCTGCGCACGATGCTCGACGTCCACACCGCCGAGGGCGGCTCGGTGCTGGCGCTCATGGAGGTCGCGCCCGCCGACATCTCGGCCTACGGCTGCGCGGCGGTCGAGGTCGTCCAGCCGGGCCTCGTGCGGGTGCGGGAGCTGGTCGAGAAGCCGGCCCCGGCGGAGGCGCCGTCGAACCTCGCGGTGATCGGCCGGTACGTGTTCTCGCCCGAGATCTACGACGCGCTCGACCGCATCGAGCCGGGCGTCGGCGGCGAGCTCCAGCTCACCGACGCGATCGCCGTCCTCCTCGACGAGTACCCGGTGCACGGCGTGGTGTTCTCGGAGGGCCGTTACGACGTCGGCCAGAAGCTCGACTTCCTGCGCGCCAACATCGAGCTCGCGCTCGCGCGACCCGACCTCGGCCCCGACCTCGCCGACATCCTCACCGCGATCGTCGAGCGTCGCGCCCGCCGATGACCCTGGCGCCGCTGCCCGCGGTCCAGGAGGAGGTGCTGGCCGCGATCACGTGTCTCGAGGCCGTGCGCGTCCCGCTCCTCGAGGCGCACGGCCTCGCGCTCGCCGAGGAGGTCCGCAGCGGCGAGGCGGTGCCGCCCTTCGCCAACACGGCGATGGACGGCTACGCCGTGCGCGCCGCCGACACCACCGGCGCGGCGGCCGGGTCGCCGGTGCGGCTGCGCGTCGTCGGCCACCTGCCGGCCGGGCACGCCCCCGACCGCGCCGTCGCGGCGGGCGAGGCGATCCGGATCATGACGGGCGCGCCCATCCCGCCCGGTGCCGACGCCGTCGTGATGGTGGAGCGCACCACGCCCGAGGGCGACGACGCGGTGCGCATCGAGGCGGCCGCGGCGCCGGGTGATCACGTGCGCGCCGCCGGCGGCGACCTCGTCGCCGGCGCGGTCGTGTTCCCCGCCGGCACCGTGCTCGGGGCCGCGGCGCTCGGGGTGCTCGCCAGCATCGGTGCGGCGGAGGTGCGGGTCACCCGGCGGGCGCGGGTCGGCGTGCTCTCGACCGGTGACGAACTCGTGCCCGCCGACGACCCCCGTCCGCTCGAGCCGGGCCAGATCCGCGACTCGAACCGGCCGATGCTCCTCGCCCTCACCCGGGAGGCGGGCTGTGAGGCGGTGGACCTCGGCATCGCGCGCGACGACGAGGCCGCGATCACCGCGGCGATCGAGTCCGCGACGGCGGCGTACGACGTCGTGCTCACGAGCGGCGGCGTCTCGGTCGGCGACTACGACTACGTCCACACGGCGCTCGGTGCGCTCGGGACGGTCCTCACTCGGCAGGTCGCGATCAAGCCGGCGAAGCCGCTGGCGTTCGGCGTCGTCGGTGGCACGCCGGTCTTCGGGCTGCCGGGCAACCCCGTGTCGTCGCTGGTGAGCTTCGAGTGCTTCGCGCGCCCGGCGATGCTCATGCGGCTCGGGCATCCGCAGCGCTTCCGACCCGAGGTCCAGGCACGGGCCGAGCACCCCTTCACCCGTCGTCGTGACGGTCGGCTGCACCTCGACCGGGTGCGGCTGCGCCCGACGCCCGAGGGCTACGCGGTGGCGCGCACCGGCGAGCAGGCGAGCAACGTGCTGTCGGCGACCGCGGCCGCGAACGGGCTCGCGAAGATCCCCGACGGGGACGGTGTT
>DATDGU010000178.1:0-4931 GCA_036521915.1 Acidimicrobiia bacterium
GAGGGTGGGCAGACGCAGGACTGCTCAGCCGCTCGGGGTGGCGAGCGCCGTCCGTCGCATGGTCTCGGATTCGGTCACCCGGAGATCGACCTGGCCGGCTCGGTGGGCCAGGTCGAAGCGCACCGCCCGAGCCGGGTCGGCCCGCGACAGCAGCTCGGCGACGACGCGCCGCGCCCGGGCCACGACGGCGGGCGCCTCGCCCCACGTCCGCAGGCAGTCCGTGACCTCGTCGCAGATCTGCGCGACGTGCTCGGGATCCGGGCGCACAAAGGACGAAAACCGCTTCACGCGCGGATTCGGTCGAGCGGCACCGCGCGGCCTCGTCGGGGCTCGGTTCGGTTCGGTCACCAGCCTGGCGCGGGCGTTCCCCGCCGGCGCCATGCCGAAACCCCGCGCCCCGACGGGTCAGCGGTGCATCAGCTGGCGCCAGCCGCGCTCGTGGATCGTCACGCCGTGCTTGCGTGCCGCCTCGCGGATCCGGCGCCAGGCGCGATCACGGTCGGCGTTGCTCACGTCCTCGACCTGGTCGAAGCGCGCGACGGCGTTGCGCACGTGACGTGCGTCGACGAGGGGCTCCTTGCGCTGCTTCGGGAACGCGAACTGGCTGTCGGGGAGACGATTCTGCTCCGCCGCGGTGAGGCGCGTCCTCGCGCGCGGCGCAGCGCGGGCCTTCGTGGCCTTGCGGTGGGCGGTCTGGGTTCGTCGTGTGGTCGCCATGGTCGATGCACGCTCGTCCGGGTTCGTCCACGTGGGTACCCCGGCGTCGGCCGCGAGAAACGCGGTGGTGTCCGGCGACGGAGCGGCGCCGCGGTCGGCGTAGGCTTCGGGCATGGAGGGTCATGGCATCGAGATCCACGACGAGCCGCGTCGCATCGTCGTCAGCGTCGACGGGACCGAGCTGGCCGCGTCGGCGCGCACCCGCGTGCTCCAGGAGACCGGGCTGCCGCCGCGCCACTACTTCCCTCGCGACGACGTGCACTTCGAGCTGCTCGACGCGACGCCGACCGAGACCGTCTGCCCGTTCAAGGGCCAGGCGTCCTACTGGTCGGTGCGCACGCCGGCGGGCGAGCACCGGGACCTGGCGTGGTGCTACGAGGCGCCGATCACGGCCGCGGCCGCGATCGGCGGCTACGTCTGCTTCTACAGCGAGCGCAGCGACCTGACCATCGACGGCGAGGCGCAGACCCGACCCGAGACGCCCTGGTCGAAGGCCACGGCCGGGTGACGCCACGCCTCGACGTCCCCGAGGGCCCGGGCGGGCCCCCGGTCCAGGTCTGGAACCTGCGCCCGGAGCTGGTGCCGACGGTGCAGGCGATGATCGACGGCCCGTACCACCGCAGCGGCCTGCCGGCACGCGAGCGGGAGGCGGTCCGCATGCGGATCGCCGAGCTGAACGACTGCGTGATCTGCCGCGACTTCCGGGCCCGGTCGGCCCGCGCCGGCGGCGCGACCGAGGAGCTCTACACGCACGTCGGTGACACGGAGGCCGCGGCGTACACGGAGCGGGAGCGCGTCGCGATCGAGTTCGCCGAGCGCTTCGCGCTCGACCACCAGGGCATCGACGACGCGTTCATGGCGCGCCTGCGCGGCGCGTTCAGCGACGCGGAGGTCCTCGACCTCTCGATCTGCTGCGCCGCGTTCCTCGGGCTCGGCCGGGTGCTCGCTGTGCTCGGCATCGAGCCGGTCGCCGACGACCGGCCGTCGGCGGCGCGCCACACCACCCCAGTCTGAGGCCTGGCTCACCCGGCGTCCGCCGGCAGGCCGAGCGCCTCGGCAAACGCCGCCGTCCAGTCCTCGTACCCGCGCTCGTTCGGGTGGAAGTGGTCCACGGCGACCTTGCGCCCCCACGGCGGCCCGGTGTGCGCCCACACGTCCGCGACGACCAGTCCGTACGCGGGTGCGAGCGTGCGGAGGTCGTCGTTCAGGACGGCGGTCCGCTTCGGGTTGAGCCCCTTCGGGATCGTCGCGATCACCGCGCCGCACGGGAGCCGCTCGACGACCCGGCGCAGGTCGGCACAGAGCCGCGCCGTGCGCCGTGGCCACACCACGTCGTTCGAGCCCGCCGCGCACGTGACGAGCGCCGGGGGCCCGCTGAGGCCGTCGAGACGGGGGAGCTGCTCGCCCGCGACGTCGCGCAGGCGCGCGCCGGACACGGACACGTTGAGCACACGCCAGGGGCGCCCGTTGCGGGCCTCGAGCAGCCGCCGGACCTGGCCGACGTAGCCGCGCTGCGGCGCCGACGCGCCGATGCCCTGCGCGGTCGAGTCGCCGAGCACGAGCCACAGCGGGCCGTGGCCGTCGAGCCCCGCGGCGTTCTCGCGCTCCCAGTCGTCGCGGTACGGCGCGATGGTGTCGTTGACGGCGGCGACGCCTGGCCGCAGCCGACGCACGAGCGGGCTGCTCAGCTAGTCGATCGGCCTATCCTGCCGTGAATGCCGCGTCCGCTGCGCCCACGCGACGAGGGACTGCGCGCCGAGCTGGTCGCGATGGCCGAGCGTCCGGGTGACCCGCGCCACGCCGACCGGCTCTGGGGAGTCCTCGACGACTACGAGGCCTGGCCCGGGCTGCGCCTCGTCGGCGAGGACGGCGAGCGCGCCGCCTGGCTCATCGCGCAGTGCGGCGACGCCGAGCTGCAACGCCGCGCGCTACCCCACGTCGAGGCGGCCGTCGACCAGGGGGACGCCCACCCGTCGCACTACGCGTGCCTCCTCGACCGGGTGCGGATGAGCGAAGGCCGGCCCCAGGTGTACGGGTCGCAGTTCGTCGTGCACGACGACCAGACGCTGATGCCCTGGCCGATCGACGACCCCGCGGCGGTCGATCAGCGACGCTTCCGGGTCGGCATGGCGCCGCTCGCCGCGCAGGCCCGCGACATGGAGCACCAGTACCGGGTCCGCGGCGTCCTCTGGGGCCAGGAGTGGATCGCGTGACTCACCCCGTCGGCAGCACGGTGTCGGCGGCGCGCCAGCAGTACCAGGCGGCGACGCTCCGGTAGGGGTGGTACGGGTCCCCGAGCGCCTCGAGCTCGCGCGCCGTGGGGATCTCGGCGAGCCCGTGCATCGTGGCGAAGCCCTTCCGCACGCCGTAGTCGCCGACGGGCCACACGTCGAGGCGTCCGAGCTGGAAGATCAGGAACATGTCCGCGGTCCAACGGCCGATCCCCCACACCGCGGTGAGCTCGGCCACGATCTGCTCGTCGGAGAGGCGCGCCACCCGGTCAAGCTCCACCTCGCCGCTGACGACGTGCGCCGCGAGGTCACTGATCGTGCGGGCCTTGCTGCCGGACAGGCCGACCCCCCGGAGCCGGTCCGGTCCGAGCGCCAGGACGGCCTCGGGGCTCGGGTCACCCTCGAGCGCCTCCTCGAGGCGCCCGTGGATGGCGCGCGCCGCCGACCCGGCGAGCTGCTGGTAGCAGACGGCGCGGACCAGCTCGGCGAAGTGCGTGCGCCGAGGTCGGCCGCGCCGCAGGTCGGGTGGGCCGACGGACGCGACCACCTTCTTGAGGGCCCGGTCGCGGCGCGACAGCGCCGCCGCCGCGTCGAGGAGCTCCTTTCGAACGCGTGGCACTAGGCCCGTCGCACCCGGAACAGCGCGACCGGGTGCTCGAAGCCCCGGAGCGCGTGATCGCCGAGCGAGTCGAACGTGACGGGCGCGCCGTCGGCCCGCCGGCGCACCTCGTCGGTCACCCAGACCTCGCCGGGCGGGGCGAGCTTCACCGCCCGCGCCGCGGTGTTCACGACCGGCCCGTAGTAGTCGCCGTATCCGCGGACGAGCCCCCCGGCGGCGACCCCGCCGCGGAGCAGCGGAAGGACGGGGTCGGCGGCGACCCGATCGACGAGGTCGAGCGCCGCGACGCACGCGGCGCCCGCGTCGACGGTCACATACATGACCTCGTCGCCGATCGTCTTCACGACCTGCCCGTCCTCCTGCGCGACGCGCTCGCTCGCGTCGCGCTCGAACCCGCTGATCGTCGCGCCGAGCTCGGCGGCCGACAGGCGCTCCGCGAGCGCCGCCGAGCCGACGAGGTCGACGAACCCCACGGCCAGGTCGGAGGTCGCCGAGGCGCCCACGAGCGCGGTGCGCCGCACGGCGGCCTCGCAGGTGTGGAAGAAGATGCCGGTGATGATGCCGGGCACCTCCTCGAACAAGAGCCGCGACGCGGCGTCGTTGGCCTCGACACGCGCGAGCTCGCCCGCGTTCTCGGCGTCGAGCGCGGGCGCGACGTTCTGGCCGAAGTTCGTCATGGCCGCGTCGGCAACCCGGGTCAGCGCGTCGCCCACCACCCGGGCGAACTGCAGGGTGGCCTCCACCCCGAACAACTCGCTGGCGTACGCCGCGAGCTCGAGGGTGTGCACATCGGCGTCGCGCAGCCGGGGCGTGTCGGGCTCGGGATCGCCGAGCCCGGTGGCACGCAGCACCGTGAGGGCGACATCGAGCGGCACGCCGGCCCGGGCGGCGGCCTGGCGTGGGGTGAGCCGGTCCTGCTTCTGATAGAGGGCGCTGACCAAAGTGGGCAGCCCCTCGCCCGCCACGGCGTCACGGAGCTCGTCGAGCGTGGCGCCTCGTGCCGTGAGGTAGCGGAGCGCACCGAGACGGTCCGCCGCGTCGGGCGCCTCGGGGTCGTACACACCGGCCGCCCGCCACTGCTGCGCGTCGGTGTCCACGCGTGCACGCTAACCGTGGGCGCGTGACGGGCGCTGCGCCGGCGGGTGTGTCGGCGCGCCCGCGTACGATTACGCGATGACCCCTCCGAGCTCGGGACGTGGGACGTGGTGACCGACCTGCTGGCGCTCGCCGACCAGCTGTGGCGCGGCGAGCTGGACACCCGTGAGCACCACCCGTTCGCCCACCACGACGCGCTCGCGGAGCCGGCGGACCGGACCGGGTTCGTCGCGTCGTTCGCCAACGTGACCGCGCTGCGCACCGACGAG
>DATDGU010000179.1:0-1948 GCA_036521915.1 Acidimicrobiia bacterium
GGCTTGTCGCCGTGCCAGAACGGCATGCTCGCGGCCTCGCCGGGTGCCGGGGTCACGATGACCCGGTCGTACGTGATCTGGTCGATCCGCCACGTCGAGGCGCCGAGGACGAAGCAGTCGCCGGGGCGGCTCTCGTAGACCATCTCCTCGTCGAGCTCGCCGACCCGGGTGCCTTCGGGGAGGAAGACCCCGAAGAGCCCGCGGTCGGGGATCGTCCCGCCGTTCACGATCGCGACGTGCGCCGCGCCCTCGCGGGCGCGCACCCGCCCGGTCACGCGGTCCCAGACGAGGCGCGGGCGCAGGCCGGCGAACTCGTCGCTCGGGTAGCGACCGGTCAGGAGGTCGAGCACGGCGGTGAGCGCGTCGTCGGGCAGCTCCGAGAAGTTGGCGGCGCGCCGCACCATCCCCGCGAGCGCGTCGACGTCCCACTCGTCGACCGCGCAGGCCGCGACGAGTTGCTGGGCGAGCACGTCGAGCGGGTTCCGCGGGTAGCGGGTCTCCTCGACGAGCCCGGCGCGCATGCGCGGGATCACCACCGCGGCCTCGAGCAGGTCGCCGCGGTGCTTGGGGAACAGCTTCCCGCGGCTCGCCTCCCCGACACCGTGGCCGGCGCGCCCGATGCGCTGCAGCCCGCGCGCGACCGATCCGGGGGACTCGACCTGCACGACGAGGTCGACCGCGCCCATGTCGATCCCGAGCTCGAGCGAGCTCGTCGCCACGAGGGCGCGCAGCTCGCCGCGCTTCAGGGCGTCCTCGATCGCGAGGCGCTGCTCGCGCGCGACGGACCCGTGGTGCGCGCGGACCAGGTCGGCCGACGGGGTCTCCTCGCCGGCGTCCGCGAGCTGCTCCCGCCACAGGTCGTTCAGGCTGGCCGCGAGCCGCTCGGCGAGGCGGCGCGCGTTGACGAAGATGATCGTGCTGCGGTGGGCGAGCACCAGCTCGAGGAGCCGCGGGTGCACGTGGGGCCAGATGCTCGCCCGGGCCGGGCCCTGGTCGGCCGGGCCGCTCACCGGCTCGTCGAGCTCGCGGCCCATCGCCCCGAGGTCCTCGACGGGGACGATCACCTCCAGGTCAAGGTCCTTGCCCGAGCCGGCGTCGACGATCGTGACCGGCCGCGGGCCGGTCGGGTCGACGCCGCCGAGGAACCGGGCGATCTCGTCGAGGGGCCGCTGCGTGGCGGACAGGCCGATGCGCTGGGCGGGCGCCGCCGTGAGCTCCTCGAGGCGTTCGAGGGAGAGCGCCAGGTGCGCGCCCCGCTTCGTGGCCGCGACGGCGTGGATCTCGTCCACGATCACCCACCGGACCGACCGCAGCGTCTCGCGCGCCCGTGACGTGAGCATCAAGTAGAGGGACTCGGGGGTGGTGATGAGGATGTCGGGCGGGGTGCGGGCGAGGCGGCGCCGCTCGTCCGCGGGCGTGTCGCCGGTGCGGACCCCGACGGTCGGCAGGTGCACGTCGGCCCTGAGGCGCTCGGCGTGGCGCTGGAGGCCGACGAGCGGCGCGCGCAGGTTCTTCTCGATGTCGACGGCGAGCGCCTTCAGCGGCGAGACGTAGAGCACGCGGCAGCGCTCGGTGGGGCCGGGCACGGGGTCGGTGCTCAGCCGGTCGATCGCCCACAGGAACGCGGCGAGCGTCTTGCCCGAGCCGGTCGGCGCGAGGAGCAGCGTGTGCTCGCCGGCGCCGATCGACGGCCACGCCTCCTGTTGCGCGCGCGTCGGCGCCTCGAACGTCGAGGCGAACCAGGCGCGCACGGGCGCCGAGAAGCGATCTAGAGTTCCGTCGACGAGGGCGAGGGTACCGTTTGCTCGAGGTGGGTCCGTTGGCGACGACAGCGGGCCGTGGGGGCGGACCGCACCGGGCCCGTGACTGACCGGGGGCTGCGACCGGCGTCACGTGCTGCGTCCCGGTGGGCCGACTCGTCGCGGCTATCTGGCAACCACGCGTGGGG
>DATDGU010000180.1:0-1844 GCA_036521915.1 Acidimicrobiia bacterium
CTGAGACGTAACTCCCTTCACGCGGCTGGTTGGAGGGTGACCTGGTGACCGAGCGCCTCGAGCTGCCGGACGAGGTAGCGCTGGCGGACTTCGGTGTCGGTGCGGCGTTCGAAGTAGTCGGGTCCGAGGTCCTGGTAGGTCGTCTGGTCGGCAAGGACGTGCCAGACGATGCCGAGCATGGTGTGGGCGACGGCGAAGATCGCTTTGGGTTCGCTCTTGGCTCCGAAGCGGCGTCGGAACCGTCGATATTGCGCCGCCAGGTAGGTGTCGCTGCGGGTCGCGACCCACGCTGATTCGCAGAGCGCGGAGCACAGGGCCGGATTGCCTTTGGGGGCGCGGCCGGTCTTGCGCTTCCCGGCGGACTCGTAGTTGCCCGGAGCCAGGCCTGCCCACGACGCCAGATGGGCCGGATCAGGGAAGCGGCTCATGTCGGTGCCGATCTCGGCGACGATGACCTCGGCGTTGCGCTTGGCGATGCCGGGGATGGAGATCAGCCGGGTGGCGGGCTCCGCGAACGGGGCCATGAGCCGATCGACCTCGGTGTCGAGACGCCGGACGAGCTCATCGATCTGATCGACGTGATCGAGATGCATCCGAGCCAGCAGCGCGTGATGCTCCTCGAAGCGGCCCACCAACGCCCGGCGCAACTCCGGGATCTTGGAACGCATCCGGGTCTTGGCCATCTCGGCGAGCACCTCCGAGTCGCGCTCCCCCGCGATGAGGGCCTCGAGCATCGCCCGGCTCGATTTGCCGACCACGTCGGTGGCCACCGAGTGCAACTTGATCCCGGCATCCTCGAGCAGCTTCTGGATCCGTTGAACCTCCCGAGTCCGCTCTTGGACCAGCTTCTTGCGATAGCGGGTCAAGTCCCGCAGCCGCACGATCTCGACCGGCGGGACGAAGCTCCCCCGCAACAGGCCACACTCCAACAGTTGCGCCAACCACGACGCGTCCGACACGTCGGTCTTTCGGCCCGGGACCTTCTTGACATGAGTCGGGTTCACCAACAACAACTCGAAGTCGGCTGCGTCCTCGAGCACATGCCAGACCGGCTTCCAATACGACCCGGTCGCTTCCATCGCCACCTGGGCCACGCGCTCGTCAACCAGCCAGTCTCGAAGCACAACCAGACCATCCGTGAACGTCGAGAACTCCCGCACCACCTCCGCGCGGCCGCCGCCGCGCCTCGGGGTCCGAACCGCGGCCATCACCGTCTTCTTGTGCACATCCAGACCCGCGCAGCGGTCCACGATCACGTCCATCATCAACTCCTCGCATCCGGCCGCTAGGACGTCGTCCGAGGAGCCGCGTCAGAAGAGATTCTGAGACTCGTGCTCGCAGCAACAATCAAGAGTGCCTGCAGGCTCCCACGCCAATCTGAGGAACAGGCTCATGGCACCACTGAACTTTTCGGCGTTGGCGGACGACACCCCCGAGTTTCATCCCCAACGAGTGGCCCCGCCACCGGCGGCGGCCATGCCCCATCTGAGGACTAATTGAGGACCGGCGAGCACTGTGCTGGCCTACCACCTTCCTTGACACGGGGGGTGCACTGCGGTCCGACGGGTCCTGCGCATTGGCTCAGCGACACCCACCAGGTACACGCTTCGCCGGGTCTGAAGTCACCGACTAGGCCGGCGGCGCGGACCGTGACCTGCGGAGACGCGGTCGCGGTCGCGTGTCGGAGGGGCGACTCGACCCCTACGCACACCTACGGCTCCTCACTGCCGGTCTGAGTCTCACCTGATGGGACGCCCGTAGAACCCAAGCCATGGTTGGCGGTACTCGAACCCCGTGGGTAGGTGGCCGTCCACCGGATCTGCCCAACCCAAGACGATGGCAGG
>DATDGU010000181.1:0-6791 GCA_036521915.1 Acidimicrobiia bacterium
AGGGCCCGGAGCAGGTCGAGCTCGCGGTCGTGTCGCAGCGGCGCGAGGTCGGTCTCGAGGACCGGGAGGCGTGTCACGCCGGCCACGGCCGCTCGCCGGTCGATGGACACCGCCCGCGCGTGCGCGTACTGCACGTAGTACACGGGATTCTCCATCGACTGCGCGGTCACGACATCGAGGTCGAACGTCTGCGCGGTGTCGATGCTCTGCAGCAGGAACGTGAGCCGGCACACGTCCGGATCGACCTCGTCGAGGATGTCGGCGAGCGTCACGAAGGCGCCGGCCCGCCGCGACATGCGCACCTGCTGGCCGCCCCTCACGAGCTTCACCAGCTGCCCGAGCAGCGCCTCGGGCTCACCCGGATGGCCGAGCGCGGTGAGCCCGGCCTGGAGCGACTTCACCTGCCCGTGGTGGTCGGCACCCCAGATGTCGATGAGGTGCAGCCACCCGCGAGCGAACTTGTCGCGGTGGTACGCGAGGTCGTTGCAGAGGTACGTGGTGGTGCCGTCGGACCGGATGAGCACGCGGTCGCGCGAGTCGCCGTGGTCGGTCGTGCGGAGCCACGTCGCCCCGTCCTCCTCGAAGGTGGCGCCGAGCGCGCCGAGATCGTCGAGGACTCTCGCGACGTCGCCGCGCTCGTGCAGGGTGCGCTCGGAGAACCAGGTGTCGAAATGGACGCCGATGCGGTCGAGGTCCTCGTGCAGCTGGCCGACCACGTCGTGGTAGCCCCACTCGCGGGCCTGCTCCTCGGTGACGCCGTCGCCGAGCGCGGCGCGCATCCGGTCGGCCATGTCCACGAGGTACTCACCGAGGTACCCGTCGTCGGGGGGCGACCCCCCCTGGTAGCGCGCGTAGAGGGACCGGCTGAACGTGTTGAGCTGCGTTCCGGCGTCGTTGAGGTAGTACTCGCGGTGCACGTCCGCGCCCTGTGACGCCAGGACGTTCGCCAGGGCGTCGCCGACGGCCACCCAGCGCCCGCCCCCCGCGTGTAGCGGCCCGGTCGGGTTCGCGCTGACGAACTCGAGGTTGATGCGCTGCCCCGCGAGGCCCCGGCCGTGCCCGTAGCGGCCCGCCTGGGCGATGACGTCGCGGAGGACGGCGTGGAGCGCGGCGGGGACGAGCCGGAAGTTGATGAAACCCGGGCCCGCGATCTCGACCTCGGCGACGTTGGACGCGAGCGTCTCGCGCAGCGCCGCGGTGATGCGCGCCGCCGCGTCGCGGGGCGGGATGCCGGCGAGCGGCGCGACCTTTAACGCGACGTTCGCCGACCAGTCACCATGCTCCCGCTGCTTGGGAAGCTCGAGCGTGAACCCATCCGGCGGTTGATCGAAGCCGGCCGCGGGGAGCGCGGCGTCGAGAGCGGCACGGAGCTGATCGCGGATCACGGGCGTGGACCCGGTGTCGCGTACCGGGGACTGCATCGTACTGCCCCCCTCGGTGGCTCCCCAGCGACGATTCGCGCCAGACTCGCCCCGGGTGACCGCGCTGCCCGAGCCGCCACGTCTGCGCGCCGTGACCGAGGAGCACGACCCACTCGAGCGCGACGGCCTGGCGCTCGTGTACGCGGCACTGGAGCGCACCCGGTCGCGGGGCGGCCTCGACCGGCTGACCGTCGCGATCGACGACGCGTCGCTCGGCCACCAGCTGCTGAGCGTGCCCCGCGCGGAGCTCCCCGGCCCGCTCGACGCGGCCGCCGACTGGTCCTCCACGCCGCGACTCGACGAGGACGTGGTCGACGTCGCCATCCTGCGGGCGCTGTGTCGCCTCGCACTCCGCGGCGCGGTGCGCGACGAATCGCTCACGGACCCGTTCGACGCCGTCGAGCTCGCGCTGCGCCAGCTCGAGGGCGTCGACGCCGTCGCGGCCGACCCCGGCGACGACGTGATGCGGGTCCAGGCTCCGGGCGGCTCGGGCGGGGACGCCGTCGCCCACGAGGCGCTCGAGGTGGTCCGCGGCCGGTTCGACCGCAGCGTCGTCGTCGAGGTCGTGCGCGAGGGACACGACGCCGCCCCCGCGGCGGCGTCACCGATCTCGTGGGTTTCGGCCTCCCCGTTCGAGCTCTTGGCGGTGCGGACCGATCAAGACCTCGGCGAGCTCGAGGTCCACCTGGGTGGCGGCGAGGTGAGGACCGTGGGCCGCGCCCCGCTCGGGGACGGGCTCCTCGGCGCGGCGCGTGCGACGCTCGACGCGTGGCATCGTCGACCCGGCGCGCCCAGCCGATCGGTCGGTTGGGCCCGCACGGTCGAGAGCGGGGTGGACGCCACCGTCGTGGTCGCCGTCGCGCTCGAGGACGCCGGGCGGGTCACCGTGGCGCACGGAATCGGCGAGGGGGCGAGCTCCTTCGACGCGGCGGCACGCGCGACGGTCGACGCCCTGAGCCGGTAAGCGGCGCGGACGTCAGGACAGCCGCCGGCCGAGCTCCGCTCGGGCCTCGGTGAGCCACTCGCGCTGGGGCATCGCATCACGGGCCGCGGCGGCGTCCACGTCGTAGAGGCGTGCGGCGTTGAGCCCGAGGATCTTCGCCTTCACGGTGTCGGTCAGCGCGGGATAGCCGAACTCCTCCTGCATCCGCTCGGGAATCCGGAACGCACGAAACGCGTCGATGAGCGGTTGGGGCGCGCCGTACCAGACCGAGTCGGTGCCCCACAGGATCCGTTCGTCGCCGACGGCGACGAGCAGCTTGCCGAGCACGTGGGCCGCCTCGGTCGGCCGTCGCATCATGAGGTACCAGGTCGAGCCGAGCTCGGCGTAGACGTTGGCGCCGGGCGGCACGCCGGCGTCGGCCAGGCTGGTGACGAGTCGGCTGACCCCGCGGTGGCGATCGGCGCGGTGGGGCCCTTCTTCGACCGGGTTGATGTCGTAGCCGGAGTGGTACACGACGAAGGTCACGTCGGGGAACGCCGCCGCGGCCGGCCCGACATCCCGCGGCGACGCGCTCGCCGGCGCGCGGTTGGCGACCGGTCCGGCGATGCCCTTGTGGGCGCACACGATCCGCGGACCGAGCGCCCGCACACGTTCCAGGAACGGCGCGCCGACGTCCTCGTCGTCGAGCGACCAGCCGCCCCCGGGCCCCGGCGGTGCCCAGAGCGTGTACACCTTCCAGCCCGCGGGCCCGAGCGCGTCCCGCCATCCCGTCATGGCGTCGAGCTCGGCCGGCCCAAGGTTGGGGTGCACGATCGTGTGGGTGAGCACCCGACGGGTGCCCGCGTACCGCTCGACGATCGCCTTCGCGTTCGCGATGTCCTCGTTCGTCAGCACGTTCTCGTCCGACCGACCCGGCGGTGAGGTGAGGAGCGCGACCGCCGTGTCGCTCCCGCCGAACACGCACGCCGCCCACTCGGCCGCCGAGAGGCGGTTCGCGTCGACGCCACCGCCCCACCGGTCCGGGTCGACCATGCGCAGGTAGGCGAACAGCGCGTCGGCGCCGGCGCTGGCGCGACGGCTCGGTCGGACGAGATGGGTCTGGACGTCGACCACCAGCGGTCCGCTGGCGAACGCCGCGTCGGCGGCGTCCTCGTCGAGCTCGGCCTCGGGCGGCACGGCGAAGAACCCTCCGCCGGCGGCCGCGTCGAGCGCACGCAGGGTCGCGGCCGTCCCGAGGCGCCCGGCCAGGTACTCGGCCGCCTCCAAGCCGACTCGGGACGCGTGGCGCGTCGCGGCCGCCATGGCACCGACGGCCGCGCGTCGCTGCCCCTTCGTCAGTGGGGGCGGCCGGTACTCGTCGGACGAGCGCGCCGCGAGGAGCGGCGGCGCGAGGGCGTGCTCGGTGCGGTGGAAGCGCACGCTCAGCAGTCTGGCTGGTCACGCGCCGCGACCCGCCGAGCGGGCATCGGCCGCAGTCGGCCGCGCAGGGCGTCGGGAAGCTCTCGAGTCTCGTGATCAATCCGGGATCACCGGATCCTTGTAACTGAAGGCAATCACCGGTCTTACGCTCCCCCACCGATGGTGGTCTCGGCGTCCTACCGACCCTCGACGCTCCGTCCGGTGGCCTCGCCGAATCGGTCGAAACGATCGGCTCGAGCCCAGCGCATCGTCGGAAGAGACCACCACATAGAGTTTTGTCCCGAGAAGTCTCCACCCCCCGCCCTCGTTGCCCTCGTGCCCTCGTAGCTCAGCGGATAGAGCATCGGCCTCCGGAGCCGTGTGCGCAGGTTCGAGTCCTGCCGAGGGCGCCACTTACAACATGCGGGTTCTGCGGGATCACCGGCGCGCCGACCAACCGAGCTGCCCGCTAACCAAGCTGCCCTACCAACGCCAACGCGCTCCGCCGAACGCGCACCAAAACCAGAATCAACGGGCCCTCGACAGGCCGTTCGACATCACCCGGTGAACGCGGCCGCCAGGACCTGTGCAGGTGGTTGCACCTCGACGGCGCCGATGTCGCAGCTGGGACTGGCGGAGTCGGGGCGGGGCGGGCCGCGCTGGTCGGTTTCAGCGGGAGCTTCTCACCGGGTCCGAGGGCGGAGCCGATCTACGGCATACGTCCCCGGCGCACCTTGTTCGTCGCGTCAGGTGGGGTGGTCGCGGGGGCGCGTCAGTCCAGCGCGGCCGGCGCGTCGAGGGGCGCGCCATCGCCACGGGTGCTCGCTCGGCCCTGGAGCAGCGCGGCGCCGGCAACCGCCGCGAGGACCACCACGGTCGGCTCGGCGGGGACGCGGAACCGCGGCGTGCCGTAGAACAACACCGCCGAGACCAGGACCAGTACGACCGGTGCGACGAGCGGCCACAGGGGGACCTTCCGGCGGCGGCGGCGCCGGAGCCGCACCGCGCCGAAGACGGCGAAGGGGATCAACAGCCAGAACGAGGCGAACCCGAGGTAGGACACCCACGCGGGTCGTCCCTCCCCCTGGTTGATGGTCGCGAGCTGGCTCAGGTCGTAGACGCCGAGCAGACGCCCGACGCGCGCCACGGCGATCACGGCGGCGCGGCCGGTGTGGTGTTCGGCGTACTGGACGGCGTCGTGGACGTATTTGGAGGACACGACGGACTGGTCGCCGGGCGGCGCCTCCTTCGGGAGGCATGCGATGTCCCACAGCCCCTTGAACGAGCCGTAGTAGGTCCCGGGGCAGTTCGAGCCGTACAGCGCGATCCCATCGCCGGTCGACAGGTACGTCGGATCGGTGAAGCGCGTGAAGTTGAAGATGATCCACGGTGCGACGACGACGGCCGCGGCCGCCAGGACGACGGCCGAACCCTCCAGCCAGGTCCTCGTGCTCGCGCGTCGCGTGACCCACGCGGCCGGGAGCGCGAGGAGCGGCACGAAGAGGACCAGCTCGGCGCGGGTCAGCGCGGCGAGCGCGCAGATCACCCCGAGCACGGCGAGCAGCCGATAGCTCGGTCTTCGGATCAGCCGGTACGTGACGAACAGGGCAGCCACCGTCATGAGCGCCGACAGCGTCTCGGACATCAGCAGCCCGTCGTTGACCCAGAGGTTGGGGTAGATCGCCGCGAGGCCGGCGGCGATGAGGCCGGTCGTCGGGCCGTCGAGCTCGCGCCCGAGCAGCCCGATGAGCAGGACGACGGCGCAGCCGAGCAGCACCATCGTGAAGCGCATCGCGAGGCGGGTGAAGTCGTCGCTGCCGGGAAGCGCAGCCGCGGGGACGAGCACGAGCGAGGTGAGCGGTGGGTGGTCGGCGGCCGGCCCCGGTCGAGCGCCGTAGAGCGGGCTGACGAAGCCGGTCCCCTTGGCGATGCTCCGGGCCTCCGCCTCATAGAAGGCCGCGTCGTAGTAGTGGGTGTCGTGCTGCGTCACGGTGAGCACGTACGCGGCCCGGAGCGCGAAGGCGGCGAGGACGATGAGGCACAGCGCGGCCCCGAAGCGCACGGGCCGTCGGGCCGTCGTCGGCGCGTCGCCCGGCGGCGTCCTGCTGGCGCGCCGCGGGCCGGGCGAGGGCGTCATCCGCGCCGGCTCAGCGCGACGCGTCGAACGCGCCGGGAACGTGGGTGTGGAGCACGGCCGCTTCCCCCTGAGCCGCGGGGGTCCGACGCTACCGCGACGCGTTGCACCGTCCTCGGTCGCTGGTGCTGTAGCCGCCGCCGCACGACGCGCCGGGCACGCCGCGTGGTCGAGCGTTCGCGCGGTCGCGTGACCTCGCCACCCTCGTTGGTACCGTGACCGTGACGCACCGGCCCAGGACTGGACCGTCTGGGGGGCACGGGGATGCGTGGTCCAACCGGCCGGCGGGAGCTCGGGGTGACGATGCCCACGTTCCTCGTCATCGGGGCGGCGAAGTCGGGCACGGAGGCGTTGTGCGCCTCCCTCGATGATGCGGGGCACCGGACGTGAGACCCTCGGCCGCTTCGTCGACGCGCTCGCGGCCGAGGACCAGCGGCGCGCCGACGGCTGGGAGCCGATCTGGCACTCCCTGCGCATGGGCTTCGACGCCGAGCAGCTGCGCCGCTACGACGACCTCTTCGCCCCCGACCAGCTGCGGGTCGTCCTCTACGACGACGTCGAGGAGCGCCCCGACGAGGTCCTGTCCCGAGCTCTTCCAGTGCCTCGGCGTGGACGACGCCTTTGTTCCGGACACGTCGCGGCGCCACACCGTGTCGCTCGTCCCGCGCAGCTCGGCGCTGCACCGCACGGTCGGACGCTTCGCTCCTCGGCGCGCCGTGAAGGGGGTCGTCCCCACGCGCGTGCGCGGCTGCGACGCGACCTCCAGGAGCAGAACCTGGTGCGCCCGACGCCCCTCGACCTTGCGCTCCGTGCGCAGCTCGAGACGTTCCGACCGGACATCCTCGAGCTGCAGGGCCGCCTCGGTCGCGACCTCGGCGCCTGGGTCGCCTGAGCG
>DATDGU010000182.1:0-8917 GCA_036521915.1 Acidimicrobiia bacterium
TGGGAGGAGCTGCGCCGCATCCCCGTCGGGCAGACCCGCACCTACGGCGAGGTCGCCGCGGCCGTCGGCGCGCCGCGCGCGGCGCGGGCCGGCGGCTCGGCGTGCGGCGCGAACCCCGTGCCGGTCGTCGTGCCGTGCCACCGGGTCGTGCCTGCCTCGGGCGGCATCGGCAACTACGGGCTCGGCCCGGCGCGCAAGCGCCGCCTGCTCGAGGTGGAAGGCGCCGAGGCTGGGGTCAGCCCCGCTCGATGACGACGGCCTCCCAGGGGCCGAGCGGGAGCGAGCCGTCGACGCGTGCGCCTTCGCGACGGCGGTCCGTCCCGACCCGCACCGTCCCCGCGACGTCGGGCAGCGTCGCGTCGCCGTCGGCGAGGTGCACCGCGACGAGCACGGTGTCGCCGCGCCGCCACGCCCACACCCCGGGAGGCGCCGGCCACGTGGCGTACGCGCCGTCCCGGTAGTCGGGCAGCGCCCGGCGTAGCGCGAGCAGCGCGCGCGTCAGGTGCAGCGGGGAGCCGGCGTCCGCCTCCTCCCCGGCGACGGTCCCGGCCGCCAGGTCCCCGAGCGGCAGCCACGGGGTCACCGACGGGTCGGTGAACCCCGCGCCGGGTCCGTCGCGCCACGGCATCGGCGTGCGGGCCGCGTCGCGGTTCAGCAGCGGGTGGAACTTGCGGCTGACCGGGTCGAGCAGGCCCTCGGGCGGGATCTCGGTGTCGGGCAGCGCCAGCTCGTCGCCGTAGTAGAGGACGGCGGTGCCGCGCAGCGACAGCAGCAGCACGAGGGCGCCCCGGGCGCGCGCCGGGTCGTTGTCGCACCAGCGGGTCACGTACCGGGACACGTCGTGGTTGCTCATCGTCCAGGACGGCGTGGCGAGCGCCGACAGCGCGGCCTCGGTCTCCTCGACGACCTGACGGAGCGAGTCCGCGTCGAAGTCGGCGAAGAGGAACGGAAAGTTGAACGCGAGCTGGAGCTCGTCGTCCGCGCCGTAGAAGGAGGCGACCCTCTCGAGGTCGAAGATGTTCGTCTCGCCGACGAACACCCGGGGCGGGTCGTACGCGTCGCCGACGCGCCGCCACCGGCGCAGCACGTCGTGGACCTCGGGCCGGCAGGCGTTGTACTCGGAGCGCTGCCCGCCGAGGCGGTCCATCCAGTGCTCCTCCCCGGTCGCCGGCGGGTTGTCGCGCAGCAGCGCGTCCTTCACGATCATGTGGCAGACGTCGATGCGGAACCCGGCGACGCCCCGGTCGAACCAGAAGCGAAGGATCCGGTCGAACTCGTCGCGGACGTCGGGGCTCCACCAGTTCAGGTCGGCCTGCTCGTCGAGGAAGTGGTGCAGGAACGACTGCCCGGTCGACTCGTCGTATTGCCACGCGGGGCCGAGGAAGCTGCTCTCCCAGTTGTTGGGCGCGGCGCCGTCGGGCTTCGGGTCGGCCCACACGTACCAGTCTCGGTGCGCGGCGTCGCGCGCGGCGCGGGAGTCGACGAACCACGGGTGGGCCGTGCTCGTGTGGTTCGGGACCAGGTCGAGCAGGACCCGCAGGCCGAGCCGGGCGGCCTCGGCGAGGAGCGCGTCGAGGTCCGCGAGCGTGCCGAGGTCGGGGTGCACGCCTTCGTAGTCGGCGACGTCGTAGCCCCAGTCGGCGTTCGGCGAGGGATGGATCGGGCTCAGCCAGACGCCGTCCACGCCGAGCCCGGCCACGTAGTCGAGGTGCGCGGTGATGCCGCGCAGGTCGCCGACCCCGTCGTCGTTCGCGTCGGCGAACGAGCGCGGGTAGATCTGGTAGAGCACGGCGTCGCGCCACCAGTCGGCCACGCTTCGGGAGGTTAGAGCGCGCGCCTACGCTCGGCGGCTCTGGACGCGACGCTGGACTGGCTCGGCTGCGCGACGTTCCGCCTCGCGCTCGACGACCTCGTCGTCATGCTCGACGCCTACGTCGACCGGGTGCCCACCGCGCCCGGGACGGGCTGGACCGCCGACGACATCCCGGCGGCCGACTGGATCCTGATCGGCCACTCCCACTTCGACCATCTCTTCGGTGCCGAGCGCATCGCGGCCAACACCGGGGCCCGGGTCGTCGGGTCCTACGAGACGGTGCGCGTCCTGGCCGACGCGGGCGTGCCGTCCCGCCAGCTCGTGCCGGTGGCGGGCGGGGAGCGGGTGCGGCTCTCGCCCCACGTCGTGGCGTCCGTGTACCCGAGCCAGCACTCCTGCGTCTGGTCGCAGCGCGAGTTCCCGGGCGCGGACGCGGTGTGCCTCGGCGACCTCGGCCTCGACCATCAGGAGCAGCAGGCCCGCCTCGGCGAGCTCGGCGCCTGGCTCGTGACCCTCGGCCCCGAGGTGCTCGACCATCTCCGCTCGAGCGATCAGCACGCCCGCGGCGACGGCGGCGCGCTCGTCTACGTCCTCGAGACCCCCGCCGGGCGCCTCCTCTACCAGGACACGTCCGGCGCGTGGGCGCCGGTGCTGCGCGAGCTGCGCCCCGACGTCGCGATCCTCGCCGCCGCCGGGCGCGGCAACCTCGACGGGGAGCCGATCCAGGGCTCGCTGGCCCAGTTCGTGGGCCGCGAGGCCGCCCTGCTGCGTCCCCGGCGCGTCGTGCTGTCGCACCACGACGACTGGCTCCCCGGGTTCACGAGCGGCGATCTCGACGTCGCCCCGGTGCGCGCCGAGGTCGGCCGGGTCGCCCCGGGGGCCGAGCTGGTCGACCTCGGCTACGCCACCGCGGCGCCGGTCTTCGCGGGCCTCTCGCCGCGACGCCCGACCCGCGCCGGGAGCGGCCCGTAGGATTCGTAGCCCGGGAGCGGTGGCAGAGTCCGGTTGATTGCAGCTGCCTTGAAAGCAGCCGGCCGATGAGGCCCGGGGGTTCGAATCCCTCCCGCTCCGCGTGGCCCGCTCAGGCGGGCGCGCCGACCACGTCGAAGCCGCAGTACGGCTGGAGCACCGCCGGCACCTCGAGGGTCCCGTCCGGGCGCTGCCCGTGCTCGAACAAGAACACGAGGGTGCGCTGCACGGCGCACGCCGTCCCGTTCAGCGTGTGGACGAGCTCGGCGCCGCCGTCGCCGACGACGCGGGTCTGCAGCCGTCGCGCCGAGTAGTCCCGGTACGTCGAGGCGGACGTGATCTCGCGGTAGCGGCCCTCGGACGGCAGCCACGCCTCGAGGTCGTACTTCTTGGCCGCCGCCGCGCCGAGGTCCGCCGCGGCGATGTTCACCACCCGGTACGGCAGGCCGAGCGCCCCGACGATCGATTCCTGGACGGCGACGATCCGGTCGAACTCGGCGTCGGCGTGCGCCGGCTCGGCGAAGACGAACATCTCCACCTTGTCGAACTGGTGGACGCGAAAGATCCCCCGGGTGTCCTGCCCGTAGGTGCCGGCCTCGCGGCGAAAGCACGACGACCACCCCGCGTACCGGGCCGGGAGCTGGGCCGGCGCCAGGCGCTCGCCCCGATGCAGCGTCGAGAGCGCGATCTCGCTCGTGCCGACGAGGAACAGCTCGCCCCCGTCGACCTCGTAAACCTGCGCGCGGTCGGTGGGGAAGAACCCCGCCTCCTCCATCGTCTCCTCGCGCACGAGCACCGGCGGGGCGACCGGCGTGAACCCCTCCTCGACGAGGCGCCCGAGCGTGAAGCGCACGAGCGCCAGCTCGAGCAGCACCGCCGGGCCGAGCAACGACGCGAAGCGGGAGCCGCCCGCGTCGACGGCGTGGCGGGTCTCGACGAGCCCGAGCGCCTCGGCGACCGCCGCGTGGTCCCGGGCGGGCGCCGGCCCCGGCGTGCCGACCGTCCGCACGACGACCGCGTCGTCCTCACCGCCGTCGGGCACGCTCGCGTCCGCCGGGTTCGGCACCTGCAGCGCCAGGTCGCGCAGCCGCCGCTCGAGCACCCCGAGCTCGGTCTCCCCGGCGCGGACCTGCTCCTTCAGCGCGGTGGCCTCCCGCCGGGCGGCGTCGCCACCGCCCCCGCCGACCCGCTTCGAGGCCTGCTTCTGCTGGGCGCGCAACGCCTCGACCTGCTGGCGCTCGGCGCGCGCCTCGGCGTCGAGGGCGAGCACCTCGTCGAGGAGGCCGGGGGCGACACGCTTGCGCTCGATGCCGGCCCGGTAGGCCGGGTCGCCGCGCAGGGCCCGCAGGTCGATCACGGGATCAGTCGGGACGGATCTGGGCGCGCAGCGCGTCGACCCAGTCGCTCGCCACGCGCCACGCCTCCGTCGCGGCCTGTCGCCGCGCCGGGCCGGCCTCGCCCGCGACCGGGTAGGAGCCGAGGAACTTCACCTCGGCCTGGTTCGCCGCCAGGTTCCGGAGGCAGTCGGCGGACAGCTCGTCGGCGAGGTGGCCCTCGAAGTCGATGAAGAAGCAGTACTGGCCGAGCCCGCGCTTGGTGGGGCGCGACTCGAGCTTCGTGAGGTTGATGGCGCGCGCCGCGAACTCCTGAAGGATGGCGAGCAGCGAGCCGGGCCGGTCCTCGCGCTGGAAGCAGACGATCGAGGTCTTGTCGTGCCCGGTCGGGGAGGGCACGCCCCGCCCGACGAGCACGAAGCGCGTCTCGTTCTCGGGGTGGTCCTCGATCTCGGAGGCCAGCACCTCGAGTCCGTAGCGCAAGGCGGCGTGCGCCGTGCCGATCGACGCCCGGTCCGTCGCGTCCGACGACGCGACCTGCTGCGCCGCGTCGGCCGTCGAGTTGGCGACGAGGAGGTCCGCGGTGCCGAGCTTGCGGGTGAGCCACGTCCGACACTGCCCGAACGGGCTCGGGTGCGACACGACGACACGCACGTCCGCCAGGCGCGTCCCCGGCCTCGCGCACAGGTGCAGCGACACCGGCAGGTCGACCTCCCGCTGGATCAGCAGGTCGGTGTCGAAGGCGAGGGAATCGAGGGTGACGGTGACCGTGCCGTCGATCGAGTTCTCGATCGGCACCAGCCCGACGTCCACCTCGCCGCGCTCGACCGCGGTGAGCACGTCCGGGACGGTGCGCAGCGGCACGGGGTCCTCGGCCGCGAGGTCCGCCTGGCTGAGCAGCGCCTCCTCGGCGAACGTGCCGCGCGGCCCGAGATACCCGACGCGCGTCACAGGCGACCGATGGTAGTGGCGAGGCTCACCGGCCCGGCGGGCAATGGACGCGCGTAGGTTGGGCGCGTGCGCTTCTGGACGCTCGAGGAAGCGTCGGCCGCGCTGGCCGAGGTGCGCGGCCTCGTGCAGCGCCTCCGCGCCCTGACGGCGGCCGCGGCCGGCGCGCGCGGGAACGGCGCGCCGTCCGGCAACGGCGAGACGCCGAGCGCCGGGGAGGCGGGCGCCGAGCGGCGCGCCGTGCTGGCGGACCTGACCGAGCGCGGGATCGTCGTGCGGGATCCCGCCCGCGGGCTCATCGACTTCCCCGCCCAGTCACCGACCGGACGGGAGTACCTGCTCTGCTGGCTCGACGGCGAGGACGCCATCGAGTGGTGGCACTGGCCCGACGCCGGCTTCGCCGGCCGGACGCCGCTCAGCGAGCCGCCGGCCTAGCCGCTGGACCACGACGTCGGGGTCGCGGGTGACACCGGCGGCGCGGGCGAGTGGGTGTGCACCGTCGTCCCGGTCCCAGCGGCCTGCTGCGCGGTGATCGCCGCCCCGATGATGCCCGCCTCGTTCAGCAGGCCCGCCGGCACCACCTCGGCGTGGGTGGTGAGGCGCGGGATGAACCGGTCGTGGCGTTTGCTCACGCCGCCGCCGAGGATGAAGAGGTCGGGCGAGAGGAGCCGCTCGAGCTCGAGCAGGTAGGCGTCGAGGCGCTTCGCCCACTTGCCCCACGACAGGCCGAGCCGCTGGCGGACGCTGTCCGCGGCGCGGGCCTCGGCCTCCTGCTTGCCCATCATGAGGTGGCCCAGCTCGGTGTTCGGGACCATCCGCCCGTCCACGAAGAGCGCGGTGCCGATGCCGGTGCCGAGGGTGATCATCATCACGACGCCGCCGCGGCCCTTCCCGGCACCGAACTCCATCTCGGCGACGCCCGCCGCGTCGGCGTCGTTGACGACCGTGACGTCGCAGTGCGACGCGCGGGCGAACGTGGCCGCGACGTCGGTGCCGATCCAGGAGCGGTCGATGTTCGCCGCCGTGCGGGCGACACCGGCCTTCACGACCGCGGGGAACGTGGCCCCGACCGGGCCGGTCCAGTCGAAGTTCGACGTCAGCTGGGCGAACACCGACGCCATCGTGTCGGGCAGCGCCGGATGAGGCGTCAGGACGCGGTGGCGCTCGGCCACGAGCTCCCCGGTGGCCGTGTCGACGGGTGCGGCCTTCATCCCCGTCCCGCCGATGTCGATCCCCAGCACGGTCGCCATGCGTCCCCCTCGCTCGGCCCCTCGGGCGGGCCGGGCCGGCCCAGTCTGGTCGAATGGGCGCCGCCGAGCCGAAGGGTGAACATCCACCACCGCGGCTTGCCCGAATCCTGGGGGGCTCTCATGATGGGCCACCGCGCAGGAGGCAGGGAATGCAACTCGGAATGATCGGACTGGGCCGGATGGGCGCCAACCTGGTGCGCCGGCTCATGCGTGACGGCCACGAGTGCGTCGCGTTCGACCGCAATCCCGACACCGTCACCGGGCTCGAAGGTGAGGGCGCGACCGGGGCGCGCACGCTGGCGGAGTTCGCGGAGAAGCTCACGCAGCCGCGCGCCCTGTGGATCATGGTGCCCGCCGCGGTCGTCGACAGCATGCTCGACCAGCTCGTGCCGCTGCTCGCGCCCGGCGACATCGTCATCGACGGCGGCAACTCGTACTACCGCGACGACATCGCCCGCGCGAAGCGCCTCGCAGCGCACCAGCTCCACTACGTGGACGTGGGGACGAGCGGCGGCGTGTTCGGGCTCGAGCGCGGGTTCTGCCTCATGATCGGCGGCGAGGACGACGTCGTCACACACCTCGACCCGATCTTCGCCACCATCGCGCCCGGCGTCGACGCCGCGCCGCGCACGCCGGGCCGCACCGGGACGCCGACACCCGCCGAGAACGGCTACCTGCACTGCGGGCCGAACGGCGCCGGCCACTTCGTGAAGATGGTGCACAACGGCATCGAGTACGGCCTCATGGCCGCGTACGCCGAGGGGCTCAACATCCTCCAGCACGCCGACGCCGGCAAGCAGACCCAGGCGGTCGACGCCGAGACGACGCCCCTGCGCGACCCCGAGGACTACCAGTACACGCTGAACCTGCCCGGCGTCGCCGAGGTGTGGCGCCGCGGCAGCGTCATCGCGTCCTGGCTGCTCGACCTCACCGCCGACGCGCTGAGCGAGTCGCCCCAGCTCGCCGACTACGAGGGCCGGGTGTCGGACTCCGGCGAGGGCCGCTGGACGGTCCACGCCGCGGTCGACGAGGGCGTGCCCGCGACGATCCTCAGCGCCGCGCTCTTCAACCGCTTCACATCGCGCGGCGAGGCCGACTTCGCCGACAAGCTGCTCTCGGCCATGCGCAAGGAGTTCGGCGGCCACAACGAGAAGCGGGACCCCGGCCGATGAGCAAGCCCGTCCCGTCCGACGCCCTCGTGTTCTTCGGCGCGACCGGCGACCTCGCCCACAAGATGATCTTCCCGGCGCTGTACCGGATGGCGCAGCGCGGCGTGCTGACCTTCCCGGTGATCGGCGTCGCGTCGTCGCCGTGGACGGACCAGCAGCTCCGGGACCGCGCCCGGGACGGCATCGAACAGAACGGTGGCGGGGTCGACGACGAGCAGGCGTTCCAGGTCCTCGCCAGCCGGCTGCGCTACGTGGACGGCAACTACAACGACACGACGACCTTCACGAAGCTGAAGCAGGCGCTCGGCGACGCGACGCGGCCCGCGAACTACCTCGCCATCCCGCCGGCCCTGTTCGAGACCGTCGTCGAGGGCCTCGGCGGGGCGGGCATCGCCCGGGACGCCCGCGTCATCGTCGAGAAGCCCTTCGGCCGCGACTTGAAGTCGGCCCGGGAGCTGAACCGAATCCTGCACTCGGTGTTCCCGGAGGACGCGATCTTCCGAATCGACCACTACCTCGGCAAGGAAGCAGTCCAGAACCTCCTCTACTTCCGGTTCGCCAACGCGTTCCTCGAGCCGATCTGGAACCGCACCTACGTCCGGGCCGTCCAGATCACGATGGCCGAGGATTTCGGCGTGCAGGGCCGCGGCGCGTTCTACGAGGAGGTCGGGGCGCTGCGCGACGTGGTCCAGAACCACCTCTTGCAGGTGGTCGCGCTGCTCGCCATGGAGCCGCCGTACGGTCCGAACGTCACCGCGCTGCGCGACGCCAAGGAGAGGGTGTTCTACGCCCTGGACACCCTGCACCGCCGCGACCTCGTTCGGGGCCAGTTCGATGGCTACCGCAGCGAGCCGGGCGTCGACCCGAAGTCCGACGTCGAGACGTACGCCGCGGCGAAGTTCCACGTCAACTCGTGGCGTTGGGAGGGCGTGCCGTTCGTCGTGCGGGCCGGCAAGGAGCTGCCCGTGACGTGCACCGAGGTGATGGTGGCCTTCCACCGCCCGCCGCAACGGGTCTTCGCCGAGTTCGAGGCACTGCCCCCCGACACGAACTACCTGCGGTTCCGCCTGAGCCCCCAGGTCCAGATCGCGCTCGGCACCCGCGCCAAGACCGCCGGAGAAGCGTTCGTCGGCCACAACGTCGAGCTGGGCTTCAGCGACGACCAGCCCGACGAGATGACCGCCTACGAACGCCTCCTCGGGGACGCGATGGCGGGCGAGAGCCTGCTCTTCGCCCGGGAGGACGGCGTCGAGGCGGCGTGGCGAGTCGTGGACGACGTGCTGACCGACCACGGCCCGGCGATCTCCTACCTGGAGCACACCTGGGGTCCGGAGGAAGCGGCGACGCTCACCCCGGCGCCGGCCCGCTGGCACGACCCGGTCGTGTGAGGCGGGCCCGACGACCGTGGGCGAGACGTTGGCCGTCGACCTCGGC
>DATDGU010000183.1:0-8871 GCA_036521915.1 Acidimicrobiia bacterium
CCGGGCGGTCGGCGGGCCGCCCGGCCCGGGCAGCCGTTCCCGGGTGCTGAGCGCCAGCCGGCTCCCCGGCGCGGCCCGGGCCCGGAGGTCGCTCAGCAGCTGCACCACCACCTCGGGCGTGAGGTAGAGGAGGAGGCCCTCGCAGACGAACAGGCTCGCCTCGTCGGCCCGGTGGCCGGCCGCGGCGAGCGCCGGGCCGATCCGTGCGGCCATGAGGTCGACCTCCACGAACGTGAGGCCGTCGAGCGGGACCCCGAGCTGCTCGACGCGGCGCCGCTTGTCCGCCTGGGTCGCCGGATGGTCGACCTCGAAGTAGTGGACGTCGGGATGCCGAAAGCGCAGCGCGCGCCCGTCGTATCCGGCGCCGACGAGCACGATCTGGGGCACGCCCGCGGTGAGCGCGTCGAGGACCTCGTGATCGAAGAACCGCGTGCGGCGCTCGATGCGCTGCCCGCCCCGTCCGCCGAAGTGGAACCCGCGCACCGGGCCGAGCCCGGCGTAGAGGCGCTCCTCCGCGTCGGGGTCGCCCCCCGGCGTGCTCGGGCGATCCATGCGCGACCGCGTCAGGGCCACGCCGCGGGCGGTGACGGACGGTCGGTCGGCCTTCAGGCGCTGATCGTCCCACGGGCGGCGGCCGACCGGGACGCGGTGCTAGCGGATGGGCTGGCGGCGCTCGGGGGCGCGGCCGGCGGGCTGGCTCGGGCGCGGCCGGACCGGCGCCGGCGGGATCTTGCGGCGCACCGGGCTGTCGAGCGTGAACGGCTCGCCGTGGTGCGTCACGTCGATCGGCGGGCCGTCGCCGAGCTCGTAGGTCGCCTCGCTCCGTGTGGCGCGGACGTGGAGGCGCCGGCCGCGGTACCCGAGCCGGAACGCCAGGCGGGTGAGCCCCGGTGGGAGGCGGGGCGCGAAGTGCAGCGTGCCGCCCCGGGCCCGGACTCCCCCGAAGCCGGCGACGAGCGCGCACCAGCCGCCGGCCAGGGCCGCGATGTGCAAGCCGTCGCTCGTGTTGTGCTCGACGTCGTCAAGGTCGATCAGCGCCGCCTCGGCGAGGTAGTCGTACGCCAGCTCGAGCTGGCCGACCTCGGCGGCGAGCACCGACTGGGTCGCAGCGGACAGCGACGAGTCGCGGACGGTGAGCCGCTCGTAGTAGGCGAAGTTGCGCGCCTTGAGCTCGTCGTCGAACGCGTCGCCGCGCAGGTACATGGCGAGCACGAGATCGGCCTGCTTCACGACCTGCTTGCGGTACAGGTCGAAGTACGGGAACGACAGCAGCAGCGGGTACTGGTCCGGCTTCGTGTCGGCGAAGTCCCAGACCTGATGCTCCGTGAAGGTCTCCGACTGGGGGTTCACGCCGAGGTGCTCGTCGTAGGGGATGAACATCGCCGCGGCGGCGGCCCGCCAGTCGCCGGTCTCCTCGTCACGCAGGCCGAGGGCGGCGGCCTGATCGGGGTGGCGCTCGACGCACTCGGCGGCGGCGCGGAGGTTCTGCTGCGCGAGCAGGTTCGTGTACACGTTGTTGTCGTGGATCGCGCTGTACTCGTCGGGACCGGTGACGCCGTCGATGCGGAACTTGCCGGCACGGTCGTGGTGGCCGAGGCTCATCCAGAGCCGGGCGGATTCGACGAGCAGGTCGACGCCCACGTCGGCCTCGAACGCGTCGTCCTGGGTCGCGTCCAGGTAGCGCAGCACGGCGTCGGCGATGTCGGCGTTGATGTGGAACGCCGCCGTGCCCGCCGGCCAGTAGCTCGAGCACTCCTCGCCGGTGATGGTCCGCCACGGGAACGCCGCGCCGCGCAGCCCGAGGGTGCGCGCGCGGTCGCGGGCCGCGGGGAGCGTCGAATGACGCCAGCGGAGCGCGTCGCCCGCGGTGGACGGCATCGTGTAGGTGAGCACGGGCAGCACGAACGTCTCCGTGTCCCAGAACGCGTGCCCGTCGTATCCGGTGCCGGTGAGGCCCTTCGCGGAGATGGCGCGCCGCTCGGCGCGGGCCCCGGCCTGCAGGACGTGGAACAGGCCGAATCGTACCGACGACTGGATCTCGGGGTCACCCTCGACCTCGACGTCGGCGCCGGTCCAGAACGCGTCGAGGTAGCCGCGCTGCTCCTTGACGAGGCCGTCCCAGCCGGTGTGGCGCGCCGCGGTGAGCGCGGCGTTCACCTGGTCGCGCAGCGCCTGGCGTGACCGGGTCGCCGACCAGCCGTAGGCGAGGAGCTTCACGATCCGGAGGCGCTGGCCGGGCTCTAGCACGGTCGTGATCGAGACGCGGGCGATGTCGGGGTCGACGGCCGAGGACGTCTCGGTGCCCTCGGGCCCGTCGACCTCGTGATTCGTCGCGACGGCGACGCCGAGTCCGCTCGCCGCGGTGCGGTGCACCAGGACGGCGTTGAGGTCCATGCACGCGTGGTCCTGGCTCTCGAGCGGGGCGGTGAGCGCGGCGGCGACGCGGGGGTCGTTGCCCAGCTCCGGGAGCGGCTCGTTGGCGACGAGCTCGGACTGCACGACGATGCGCGCCGGGTCCCCGACCGGCTCGACCTCGTAGTGGATGGCGGCGATGGACCGCTGGGTGAACGACACGAGCCGGACCGTGCGCACGCGCACCCCCTGGCCCGCCGGGGAGCGCCACTCGGCGGTGCGCTGCAGCAGCCCGGTCTGCAGGTCGAGGATCCGCTCGTGGGAGAGCAGCTCGCCGTAGCGGACGTCGAAGGGCTCGTCGTCGACGAGGAGGCGCAGCAGCTTCCCGTCGGTGACGTTGATCAGCGACTGGCCGGCCTCGGGATAGCCGTACCCGGCCTCGGCGTACGGGAGGGGACGGTGCTCGAAGACCGAGTTGAGGTACGTGCCCGGCATGCCGGCCGGCTCGCCCTCCTCGAGGTTGCCGCGCAGGCCGAGGTGGCCGTTGGCGAGCGCGAACACCGACTCGGTCTGCGCGAGCGTGTCAAGGTCGAGGTACTCCTCATGGAGCCGCCACGGCTCGTATGAGAACGCGGGGTGGCGGATCATGTCGGGAGCAGGTCGGCGAGGTCCTCGACGACGATGTCGCCGCCGGCCAGGCGCAGCGCGTCGGCCTGGTGGAGCCGGTCGACGCCGACGACGAACCCGAAGTGGCCGGCCTTGCCCGCCTGCATGCCGGCGAGGGCGTCCTCGAAGACCGCGGCGGCGGCGGGCGCCACGCCGAGCTGCTTCGCCGCGGCGAGGAACGTGTCGGGGGCCGGCTTGCCCGCGAGGCCCTCGTCGGTGACGGCGTGCCCGTCGATGACCGTGCCGAAGAGGTCGGCGATCCCGGCGGCGGCCAAGACATCCTTGGCGTTGGCGCTCGACGAGACGACGGCGCGGGCGAGGCCGGCGGCGCGGACCGCGTCGACGTAGCGACGCGACCCGGGGTAGGGGGCGACGCCGTCGGTGTGGATGCGCTCCAGGACGAGGGTGTTCTTCCGGTTGCCGAGCCCGTTCACGGTGTCCGCGCTCGGGGGGTCATCGGGGCTCCCGTCGGGGAGGGTGATGCCGCGCGACGCGAGGAACGACCGGACGCCGTCGGCGCGGGGCTTGCCGTCGACGTCGCGCTCGTAGTCGGTGGTGTCGAACGCCCGGAAGGGCTGGTCGTGCTGCGCGGACCAGGTCTGCAGGTAGGCGTCGAACATCTCCTTCCACGCCGCTTCATGGATGGCGGCCGTCGGGGTGAGGACCCCGTCGAGGTCGAAGAGGCACGCCGTGATGGCGTCGGGCAGCCCGAGCACGAGCCCAGGCTAGAAGGCCGCGTCCCGCACCGGTCGGTACCGTGCAGGCATGCGGGACGTGCCGCGGCCCGACGGTCGCATCGTCGAGCTGGCCCGGTTCCCGACGCGCTTCGAGGCCGACGTCGTCATCTCCATGCTCGAGACCAACGGGATCCGGGCCACCGCCGACTACGGCGACGGCGGCGGCTGGCTCCCCCACGTCGCGCTCTACCAGGGCGCCCGTGTGCTCGTGCTCGACGACGATCTCGAGGCCGCCCAGGTCCTCCTCGAGACGCCGGCGCCGCTCGAGGAGCCGACCGACAACTGAAGCGTCAGGCACGCTCGAGGACGATGACCGGGATCCGGCGGGTGGTCTTCTGCTCGTAGTCGGCCATCTGGGGGACCCGCTCCTTCTGGGTCGTCCAGATGCGCTCGCGCTCGTCGCCCTCGGCGACGCGGGCCCGGACGGGGATGGTCTCGGTCCCGACCTCGATGTTCGTCGACGGGTTCGCGACCAGGTTGTAGTACCAGGCCGGGTTCGTCGGGGCGCCCGCCTTGGTGGCGAAGATCGCGAAGGTGTCCCCGAGGGGGAGGTAGCCGAGCGGGCTCACCCGCTCGGTGCCCGTCTTGGCGCCACGGTGGTGCAGCAGGAGCAGCGTCGCGTGCTCGAACATCCCGCCGACCTGTCCGCCGTTGGCGTGGAACTCGTCGATGATCTGCTGGTTGAAGTCGGGCATGCCTGCTCCTTCAGCGGGCCGCGGTGGCGGCGGGGTCGGCCTGGAGCTCGATCGTGAACCCGGACGGGTCGACGATCCACACCTGGACGACGTCGCCTTGCTGCGCGGTGGCGTAGGGGATGCCCCGCTCGTCGAGCTCGGCGATCGCCGCGTCGAGGTCGTCGACCCCCACGCAGAGGTGGGGACCGGTGGGGTCGATCGCCGGCGCGCCCGCGCACGGCGCGTCGACGAGGTGCAGCTGGGCGTCCCCGACGGCGAACCAGTGGCCGTCGACACCGGGGATGACGGGACGGTCGGCGGAGGGCAGCGACAGCAGCTCGGCGTAGAACGCGGTCGTGGCGTCCAGGCTGCCCTGGACGTTCACCGAGGCGTGCAGGATGCGGGTGGCCTTCATCGCTCCTCCGGTCGGGCGGCCGAGCCCGGGAGGTCGCGGCCGTCCACTAGAACCAGGGTCTTCGCGTGCGTGGTCATCGACTGTAGGAGGTCGCGTGGACCGGGTTCGGATGGGCATCATCGGGGTCGGCAACATCGCGCCCCTCAACGTCGCCGGGTACCTGGACCACGACCGCTGTGACGTCGTCGCGCTGTGCGACCCACGCGAGGACAAGGCGAGGGCCATGGCGCAGGAGTGGGGCGTCCCGAAGGTCTACACGGCGCTTGACGACCTGCTCGCCGCCCCGGACGTCGACGCCGTCGAGGTGCTCACCCCCACGTACCTGCACAAGGAGCACGTGCTCGCCGCGCTCGCCGCCGGCAAGCACGTGTCGTGCCAGAAGCCGCTCGCCAACTCGGTCGCCGACGGGATCGAGATGACCGAGGCCGCCCGACGTGCCGGGCTGACGTTCAGGGTGAGCGAGTGCTTCTTCCACTATCCGCCGCTCGTGAAGGCGAAGGAGCTCATCGCCGCCGGCGCGATCGGCGCGCCGACGATGCTGCGCGTGAAGACCGTCGTCGGGACGACCGACACCGAGTTCCAGGCCAACCTCGAGCCCCAGGGCTACGTGTGGCGCTTCAACGCCCAGAGCCCCGGCGGACACCTCTTCGACGACGTCGCCCACAAGTACGCGACGGCGCTGTGGCTCTTCGACCAGGACATCCGCAGCGTGCAGGCGGTCGTGCGCCAGGCGCCGATCTTCTTCGAGGCGCCGACGGCGGCGATCTTCGAGTACGAGCGCGACACCCTGCTCGGGATGATGGAGGTGACCTACGCGCCGGGGATGGCGATGCGCAGCCGCTACTACGGCGCCGACGAGTTCTTCGAGGTGCAGGGAACCGACGGCTTCCTCTGGGTGACGCGCGCCACCGGCGAGATGCTCGATCTGGCCCCGCTCATCGTGCGCCACCCGGACGGGACGACCACCGAGTACTCGACGATCGACGCCAACTGGTTCTCGGGGTTTAAGAACTCGTCGCATGATTTCGTCGACGCGCTGCTCGAGGGGCGCCCGGACCCCGAGATGAGCGGCGACCTCGCGGTGAAGACGCTGCAGCTGTGCTTCGCCGTCTACGAGGCGAGCAACGAGCGCCATCCGGTCGACCCGTCGAGCATCCAGGGATCGGTGTCGCCGTCGTGGTGGCCGCCCGACCTGTCCCAGACGTTCGAGCGTATGGAGCGCTACGGACGGGACGAGTCGACCCGCTCGTAGCCGGCGGCCGGCGTGCCCGGCGGGTGGTGGACGCCGGGGCGCGCCGCCGGGTTCGCGACGCAGACCTCAGCCTCGAGCCCGTCGGGGTCGCGGAAGAAGAGGCTGAGTGCGGGCCCGAAGTCGGTGACGAAGCCGTCGGTCGCGCCGACGTCGATGAGGCGCTGGCGGATCGTGTCGAACGCGTCGGTCGACGCGGCCTGCAGGCCGAGGTGGTCGATCCGGCCCCGCCCGAACATCGGCGTCTGGCGCTCCGCCTCGTGGTTGTCGTCGATCTCGAACACGTTGAGCTGGGTCACCGGGCCGATGTCCACGAACGACAGGCGCACGCCGGGTCCCTCGTCGACCTCGTGGGAGACCGCCGCGTCGAAGATGTCCCGGTAGAACGCGTGGAGTCGGTCCGCGTCCTTCGTGATGATGGCGACGTGGTTCACACCGTCCAGCAGCATCGCGAGCTCCGTTCGTCCCGGGGAGGCGCCCACCGTACCGGCCGCGCCCACCGTCTCGACGGGCTCAGCGGGTCGCGCGCTCGTCCGACGCGCGCGCCACGGCGCTCGCGACGTCGTGCCAGCGCTCAAGCGTGCCGCCACCCGGCGTCCAGCCCTCGGTGGAGCCGTACATCACGAGACGGTCCGCGACCCCGCGGTAGCGCTCGACGAGCACGTCGGCGAGCCGGTCCCAGGTGGCCGTCACGGTGTACTGGTCGAGCATCTCGTCGGTGATCGTGGCGGACATCCCGGCGAGGTCGCCGGCTCGCTGGAGCTCGTGGAGGCGATCCGCCGTGCCCTCCCAGCCGTGCAGGTCGAAGACGCCGTGGTAGGTGCGCGTCGAGCCGTAGAACGCGACGCGGAGACGGTGTGCGTCGCGTGCCGCCTCGAGCGCCGCGTCGGTCTCGCCGACGTTCACCATCACCGGGCACACGACGGTGACGGACGAGGCGTCTCGACCCGCCGCGTCGGTGCCCTCCTGCACCGACGGCAGGACGACCTCCTGGAGATAGCGGGGAGAGTGGAACGGGTGGACGTGGATCCCGTCCGCGACCTCGCCCGCCATCCGGGCCATCCACGGCCGGACCGCGGCGATGTAGACGGGCACGTCCGGGTGCGCGATCGGTCCGGGGCTCCACTGGCGCGGCAGGAGGTTGAGCCGCCAGTAGTCGCCGTGGAAGTCGAGTGGCGCGTCGCCCTGGAAGGCACGGAAGATCGCCCGCAGCGCCAGCACGTACTCACGCAGCCGTGAGCCCGGGTGGTCGAACGTCATGCCGTAGCGGCGCTCGATGTGGGCCTTCACCTGGGTGCCGAGGCCGAGGATGAACCGGCCGTCGGTGGTGTCGGCGAGCTCCCACGCGACGGCGGCCGTGACCATGGGGCTGCGCGGGAACGCCAGCGCGACCGCGGTGCCGATGTCGAGGCCCTCGGCGGTCAGCGCCGCCGCCGCGCAGCCCGTGTACGCGGTGCGGCCGCTCTCGGTGAACCACAGCCCGTCGAAGCCCACCCGCTCGACGTCGCGCGTCAGGTCGGTGACGGCGCGCATGGGCAGGCCCATCGTGATCGCGTCGAGCTTCATCGGTTTCGGGCCCGTGACGTGCCGGTAAGGTAACAGCCCTTCCGCGCGTCCCACCGAGAAAGGCCGCGGTGGCCGACTCCCACACGCCGCACGTGCTCGACCTGGTCGCCGCCGGCGCGCGCCCCTCCGACGCGGCCGCCGCGGTGCAGCGCACCGCCGCGCCGGCCGTCGAGGTCGCACCGCGCGTCCACATCATCCAGCCGTCGATCGTCAACGTGTACGTGCTCGAGACCGACGACGGTCTCGTGCTCATCGACTGCGGGTTGGCCCGCGACGCCGACGCGGTGTACGGCGCGGTGCGCGACCGCTTCGACGCGCCGCTGCACACCGTGATCTTCACCCACGGGCACCTCGACCACTGCTTCGGTCTCACTCGCTTCCTCGACGCGGGGGAGCGGCCGCAGGTTGTGGCGCACGAGAACGTCCAGCGGCGCTTCGAGACGTACCTGCGCACCCCGCGGCTCAACGCGATCGCGAACCAGCGGCAATGGCAGCTGCCGGAGCTGCCGTGGGCGCCGGCGAGCCGCGACGACTTCGTCTGGCCCGACGTCACCTACCGCGACCAGCTCGAACTGCGCATCGGCGGCGAGGTGTTCCTGTGCCGGCACGGGATGGGCGAGACCGACGACCACACGTGGGTCTGGATCCCTGGACGTCGGACGCTGGCGTCGGGGGACTTCTTCTGCCTCACGATGCCCAACTGCGGGAACCCGAACAAGGTGCTGCGCTACCCCGAGGAGTGGGCCGCGGCCGACGAGGAGATGGCCGCGCTCGGCGCCGAGCTCATGCTGCCCGGCCACGGCGAGCCGATCCGCGGCGCCGAGCAGATCCGCCGCGGGCTGCTCGAGCAGGCCGAGTTCCTCCACGCGGTCGTCGACCAGACGCTCCAGGGGCTGAACCGGGGCTGGCGTCACGACGAGATCGTCCGGTCGATCCGCGTGCCCGAGCATCTCGCCGGTCTCGAGCACCTGCAGCCGACCTATGACCGGCCGGAGTTCATCGCCCGCAACGTCATCCGCCGCTACGGCGGCTGGTTCGACGGGTACGCAGCCGACTTGCTGCCCGCGTCCGGAGAGGAGATCGGCGCGGAGGTCGCCGCGCTCGCGGGCGGCGTCGACGCGCTCACGGGACGCGCCCGGGCGCTGGCGGACACGAACCTGCCGCTGGCGTGTCACCTCGCGGAGTGGGCGTATCTCGCGGCGCCCGACGACG
>DATDGU010000184.1:0-10251 GCA_036521915.1 Acidimicrobiia bacterium
GCCGGTCGCCATCAAGGCCGCCTACGGCGGCGGCGGCAAGGGGCTCAAGGTCGTCCGCGACGCCGACGGCGCGCAGGCCGCGTTCGAGTCGGCGACCCGGGAGGCCACGGCCTACTTCGGGCGCCCCGAGGCGTACCTCGAGCGCTACCTGACCCGGCCGCGCCACATCGAGATCCAGGTGTTCTGCGACACCCACGGCCACGCGGTCTGGCTGGGCGAGCGCGACTGCTCGACACAGCGCCGCCACCAGAAGCTGATCGAGGAGGCCCCGGCGGCCGGCCTCGACGACGCGACGCGCGCCGCGATGGGCGAGGCGGCCGTGAAGGTGGCACGGGAGTGCGGCTACGTGAACGCCGGCACCGTCGAGATGCTCTACCAGGACGGCGACTTCTTCTTCCTCGAGATGAACACCCGCCTCCAGGTGGAGCACTGCGTCACCGAGCTCGTGACCGGGCTGGACCTCGTGGCCGAGCAGCTCCGCGTCGCCGACGGCGAGCCACTCTCGTTTACGCAGGAGTCGATCCGCCGGGATGGGCACGCCATCGAGTGCCGCATCAACGCCGAGGACCCGGCGCGCGGCTTCATGCCGTCGCCGGGGTCGATCACGCGCCTGCGGGTGCCCGGCGGCCCGGGGGTGCGCTGGGACGGCGGCTACGAAGCGGGCGACGAGATCTCGCAGTACTACGACAACCTGATCGGGAAGCTCGTGGTGTGGAGCGCCGACCGCGACACAGCCCGTCGCCGCATGCTGCGCGCCCTCGGCGAGCTCGACGTCGGCGGGGTGCACACCACGGTGCCCGCGCACCAGGTCCTGCTCGCGCATCCCGACTTCGCCGCCGCGCACCACTCCACGAAGTGGGTGGAGGAGGAGCTCGACGCGTCGATCTTCTCGACCGCCCCCGCAGGTGAGCCAGCCGAGGAGGACGCGGCCCCCGAGCCCGGCCTCACCGAGCGGACCGTCCCGGTCGAGGTGGACGGCAAGCGCTTCTCCGTGCGGCTCTGGCTCCCCGACGAGTCCGCGGCGGCACCGGCCGCCGCGCGGCGCGCGCCTCGACCCAAGCCGGCGGGACAGACGGGCGCGGCCGGCAACGGCACGATCGCCGCGCCCATGCAGGGCACCGTCGTGCGGCTCCTCGTGCAGGTCGGGGACGAGGTGACGTCCGGGCAGGCCGTGCTCGTCCTCGAGGCCATGAAGATGGAGAACCACCTGAACGCCGAGATGGGCGGGACGGTGAAGGAGATCCGCGTCCAACCCGGCGACACCGTCGGCACGGGCGACGTCCTCGTCGTCGTCGGCTGAGCGCGCGGCGCGCGCGGCGCGTCAGGACGCAGCTTCGGCGAGCGACTCCGACAGCGTCGGGTGCACGAGCAAGGAGTCGACGATGTCGTCGACCTTCAGGTCGTTCGCGACCGCGACGGCGACGATCCCGATCAGCTCGGCGGCGTTGCGGCCCACGATCGACCCGCCCAGCACGACACCGCGCGCCGGATCCGAGATGATCTTCACGAACCCGCGCGGGTCGCCCTTGATGAGCGCCTTGGCGTTCGCGGTGAACGGCACCTTCGTGACCCGGATCTTGCGGCCGGTCGAGAACGCGTCGGCCTCGGCGAGCCCGACGTCGGCGATCTCGGGCTCGGTGAAAATCGCGGACGCGGCCTTGTCATAGTCGAGGTGCCGGTGGGGGCGATTGTGCATCCCCATCATGTGCTCGGCGATCTTGCGGCCCTGCATGGCCGCGACGGACGACAGCGGCAGCTTGCCGGCCACGTCACCGGCCGCGTAGATGTGGCCGACGCTGGTGAGGCAGTTGTGGTTCACCGACAGGTAGCCGCCGCGGTCCACCTCGAGACCCGCCTCCTCGAGGCCGAGCCCCTCGGTGTTCGGCACGGACCCGACCGCCAGCACGGCGTGCGACCCCTCGATGCAGCGCGAGTCCCCGCACGTCACGCAGACCGTGTCGCCCGTGCGCGTCACGCTCGACGCCCGGGCGCCCTTCAGCAGCTCGACGCCTCGCTCGAGGAACGCCTCCTCCAGGACCGCGGCGACCTCCGCGTCCTTGATCGGCAGCACCTGCTGACGCGACACGAGGAGCGTCACCTTCGAGCCGAGCGACGCGAACATGTGCGTGAACTCCACGCCGGTGACGCCCGACCCGATGATGATCGCGTGCTCGGGGATCTCCGGCGGCGGGTACGACTCGCGTGTCGTGAGCACCCGCTCGCCGTCGACGGTCGCGAAATCGGGGATCCGGGGCCGCGAGCCCGTGGAGATGAGCACGACGTCCGCCGTGAGCTCCTCGATCCCGTCCGCAGTGTCGACCACCACGGTGTGCGGGTCCTTGAACCGGGCCACGCCGTGAATCAGCCGGACGTTCTGGGACGTCAGGAGGGTGCAGAGCTGGTCGTGCAGGTGCGCCTGGATGTCGGTCACGCGCCGGCGCAGCGCCGCGATATCGAGCGAACCATGGGCCTTCAGGCCCATCCGCGGGGCTCGGGTGAGCTCGGCGAGCTCGGCGCCAGTGGCGATGAGCGCCTTCGACGGGATGCAGTCCCACAGGTGGGCGGCTCCACCGACGACGTCGCGCTCGATGAGGGTCACGTCGGCACCGAGGGAGGCGGCGACGGTGGCGCAGGTGTTGCCCGCCGGGCCGGCACCGATGATGACGAGACGGGTCGTCGGCATCCGCCCAGGGTAGGCGGCGATTCCGGGCCCTTTACGGAGGGGCCCGTACGCTCCCAGCGTGCCGGAGCTGCGTCACGACGAGCTGACCGGCGAGGTGGTCCTCCTCGCGCCGGGTCGCGCGGCGCGGCCGCACACCACCGCGCCGGTGGCGGACGGCGACGCGGCGGCCTGCCCGTTTTGCCCGGGTCACGAATCCGAGACGCCCCCCGAGGTCGAACGCGTCGGTGGCGGGGAGCCCAACGGGCCCGGCTGGCGCGTCCGTGTGTTCCCCAACCTCTACCCGGCCGTCGGCGGACCTGAGGCGACGCCGGGCGCGACGGGTGCCCACGAGGTGGTCGTCCTCTCCCCCGACCATCACCGCACGCTCGCCGGGCTCGACGACGCGCAAGTCGTCGAGCTCGTCCACGTCCTGCGCGACCGGTCCCGGGCCCATGCCGCCGCGGGGCACGCCCACGTGCAAGTCGTCATGAACCAAGGCCAGGCCGCCGGCGCCTCGATCGCCCACCCGCACGCGCAGGTGCTCGCGCTGGACTTCGTGCCGCCGGCGGTCGTCGCCGCCCTCGCGCGCTTCGCGACCGCCGACCGGCTCGTCGAGGACCACCACGGTGCGGTCGCCACCGACGGCCAGGTCCTGGCGCGGGGCGACGCGGTGGTCTGGTGCTCTCCCGGTTCGAGCGCCGGCTTCGAGATGCGCCTGGCGGCGCTCGGCACGGGGCGGCGGTTCGCCGACGCGTCGGACGCCGACATCCGAGACGTCGCGCTCGGGCTGCGCGACGCGACGCGTCGGCTCGCGGCGGTCCTCGCCGACCCGCCGTACAACGTCGTCGTCTACGACGCACCCACCGCCGGTGACGACCCCTACCACTGGTGGGTTCGGATCGTGCCCCGCCTGGAGGTCCCGGCGGGCTTCGAGCTCGGCACGGGCGTGCTCATCGACCCGGTCGACCCCGCACACGCCGCCGCGCTGCTGCGCGCCGGGTAGCGCGCCCGCGAGGAGCCCCGCCCCGCCGCGTGGCGCAGCGAGCTAGCGACCGTGAAACGTCGCGCGACCGGGTCCGTGCTCGAGGAACGAGCGGATGCCGGTGGCCGTGTCCTCGGTCTCGAAGACCTCGACGAACGCGTCCCGCTCGAGATCGAGGCCGTCGGCGAGCGACCCGTCCAGTCCCCCGTCGATCGCCCGCTTGGCGAGCCCCATGGCGACGACCGCACCTTCGGCGAGAGAGTGCGCCCACGTCAGGGCGATCGATTCGACCTCGGCATCGGGCACGACGCGGTCGACGAGCCCGATCGTGGCCGCCTCGTCGGCGCGCAGGTGGCGGCCGCTCCACACGAGCTCCTTCGCTCGGGCGGGGCCAACCAACCGCGCGAGCCGCTGCGTCCCACCGGCGCCGGGGATGATCCCGAGCAGGATCTCGGGCTGGCCGAGCCGAGCCGACTCGCCGGCGACACGAAGGTCGCAGGCCATCGCCAGCTCCAGCCCGCCGCCAAGCGCGAACCCTCGCACCGCGGCGATGACGGGCCGCGGGATGGCCGCGACCACGTCGAACGCCGCTCGAAAGGCCCGAGCGATATCGGTGGGCTCGGTCTGCTGCAGCTCCTCGATGTCGGCACCCGCCGCGAAGGCCCGTTCACTCCCTCCGACGACGACCGCCTTCGGCGTCGGATCGGACGACACGCGCGTCGCGACGCGTGCGAGCTCGGTGAGGAGACCGACCGAGAGCGCGTTGAGTGGCGGACGCGTCAGCCGAATCATGACGACGCCGCCGTCGTGATCCTCGATCTGCACCATCTCGCTGGCCACGCGCCGAGCCTATGGCCGACGACGCTGCTCCCGGCGCGTCGCGGCGATCGTTCACCGTCGGGACGCCGCTAGGGTGCGGCGTCGTGCACGACCGCGTGGCGGAGAGCTGATCGGTGCTCCCCCGGCGGCGGCAGGTGCTGTTCAATCCGGGCCCCGTCAACCTCGATCCGCTGATCAAGGAGAACCTCTTCAACGTCGAGCTCTGTCACCGCGAGCCGGCGTTCGACGAGCTCGCCGTGAGCATCCGGCGCCGCCTGCTCGCCGCCGTCGGGTTTCTTGACGCGTCCCACGAGGTCAGCCTCCTGCACGGCTCGGGCACGCTCGCCGTCGACGCGGCGCTTGCATCCCTGGTGCGGGGACGCGTCCTCGTCGTGCACAACGGCCTGTACTGCCAGCGCATCGCCTCGACCCTGTCGGGGTTCGACGACGTGGAGGTGCTCGAATACCGCCCGGGCCTCGGCGCCTCGGTCGACCTTGAGGAGATCGCACGCGAGGTTCGCCGGGTGGCTCCGGACTGGGTGGCGCTCGTCCATCACGAGACGACGACGGGCCTCCTGAACCCGCTGGCGGGCATCGCGCGTCTCTGCGACGAGACGGGGACTCGCCTCTTCGTGGATGCCGTCAGCTCCCTCGGGGCGCACGCGCTGGATCCGCGGGCCGACGTCGTCTGCTTCAACAGCAGCAAGTGCCTCGAGTCGCTGCCGGGCATCGCGGGGGTGCTCTGGCGGTCCGACCTCGAAACGCACCGCAGCGTGCCGGTGCTGGACGTCAGCGCGTACTCGCGCGGGATGGCAAGCACCCCGAACGTGCAGGCCTACGTGGCGCTCGACGTCGCACTCGACCTGCTCGCGGCCGAGGATCGACCCGCCCGCTACGAGCGCCTCGCCCGGAGGGTCTGGGCCCGCGGTGGCGAGCATTTCGAGCTCCTCCTCGACGAGCCCCACCGGTCCCACGTGCTCACGTCGTTTCGCCTCGGCGGGCGCACGATCGACGACCTGTTCGGCCGGGCCTACGCGCGCGGCATGGTCATCTATCCCGGCCAGGCCGAGCTCCGCGACGAGATCTTCCGGGTCGCGAACATGGGCGCGTTAATGAGCGACGACACGATCGACCAGCTCTTCGCCGTCCTCACCGCCTGAGCCAACGTCGCGGTGCTCTCGAAGGCCACGACGGGCTGGTCAGCCGCAGCGCCCGGTCGCCGATCAGCTGGGTTCGCTCGCGTCGAGCAACGACGTCACGGCCGTGTACGGATCGACCGAGCGGTCCACGACGCGCGTCACGAGGTCGTCGAAGCTCGGGCCCTCGCACACGGCGGCGGCGCGCTGGCCGAGCTGTGCTGTGACGAGCGCGCGCAGCTCGTCGCGCATCCGCGCCGCCCGACGTGGCGCGAGACGGTCATCCGCCTCGAGATGGGCCCGGTGGGCCGTGATGGCCGCCCAGAGCTCGTCGACGCCTCGGCCCTCGGTGGCGACGGTCTCGATCACCGGGGGCGTCCAGTCGCGTGCGCTCGACCACGACAGCATCGTGTGCAGGTCCCGGACGGTCTCGTCGCGGCCAGCGCGGTCGGCCTTGTTCACGACGAGGACGTCCGCGACCTCGAGCAGGCCCGCTTTGTGAGTCTGGATGGCGTCGCCCCATCCAGGGTTCACGACGACCACGGTCGTGTCGGCCGCGGCGGCGACCTCGACCTCGACTTGACCGACGCCGACGGTCTCGATGATCACCCACGGGATCCCGACGGCGTCGAGCACCTGCACGGCCTGCGGAGTCGCGAGCGCGAGACCGCCCAGGTGGCCCCGGCTCGCCATCGAGCGGATGAAGACCTCGGGGTCCGTCGCGTGGCCCTGCATGCGGACCCGGTCGCCGAGGATCGCGCCGCCGGTGAACGGGCTGGTCGGGTCGACCGCGAGCACGCCGACGGCCGCGCCGTCACGGCGGATGCGCGCGATGAGCCGGTCGGTGAGCGTCGACTTCCCCGCGCCGGGGGCACCGGTGATGCCGACCGTCCACCCGGCGCCGGTGTGGGGATAGAGGCGCGCGAGTGCCTCGACGGCGCCGGGCCCGCCGGCCTCGATCAGGGACAGGAGCCGGGCGAGCGCTCCGCGGTCGCCGGCTCGCGCCCGGTCGGCGAGCGCGGCCGGCGTGACGCTCACGTCACGCGGCGTCGACGGCCTCGACGGCGGAGACAACCGGGACGCGGTCCTTGATGATCCGCTCGACACCGGCCCGCAGGGTCGTCGTGGAGATCGGACAGGTGCCGCAGGCGCCGACGAGCTCGACGTGGACGACCCCGGCGTCGTCGACGTCGCGGAACACGATGTCCCCGCCGTCGGCCTGCAGGGCGGGCCGGATCGCGTCGATTGCCTGGACGACGTCGCTCTCCATCGCGGTCGCCAACGCCCTCACACCTCGACGTCTTCCGGCTCGCCCTCGCGGTGGACGTCGGCACCGAGCTCCTGGAGCCGGCCCGGGAGGTCGGCGTAGCCGCGGGCGACGGGGTAGGTGTCGACGACCGTGGTGTCGCCGTCGGCGGCGAGGCCGGCGAGCAGCAGCGCCGCGCCGGCGCGCACGTCGGGGGCCCGGACCGGCGCGCCGGACAGCCGCGGCACACCCCGGACGACCGCGTGGCGTCCCTCGGTCCTTACGTCGGCGCCCATCCGGTTCAGCTCGCCGACGAACACGAAGCGGTTGTCGAACACGTTCTCGGTGACGATCGCGGTGCCGAGTGCCGTCGTGAGCGCGGCGACGGCGAGCGGCATGAAGTCCGTCGCGAATCCGGGGAACGGCAGCGTCTGCACGTCGGTGGGCTCGCAGCGCCCTTCGGCGCGCGCCGTGATCCCGTCGGGTGCCGGACCGACCTGGACGCCCATCGCGGTGAGCTTGCGGGCCACCGTCTCGAGGTGCGCGAGCGGGACGCCCTCGACGACGACGTCACCACCGGCGATCGCGCACGCGAAGAGCAGGGTCCCCGCCTCGATGCGGTCCCCGATGATCGTGTGGTCGGTGGGGGTCAGCTCGTCGACCCCCTCGACGCGCAGCGTCGACGTGCCGATCCCGTCGACCCGCGCGCCCATCTCCCCGAGGAAGGCGCAGAGGTCGGCGACCTCCGGCTCGCGCGCCGCGTTGTCGATGACGGTCTCGCCCTTGGCGAGCACGGCTGCGGTGAGCACGGTCTCGGTGGCGCCGACGCTCGGGAAGTCGAGCACGATCTGGGCGCCCCCGAGGGCGTTGGCGCGGGCCTCGATGAATCCGTTGCGAACGTCGAGCTCGGCGCCCATCGCGGTCAGCGCCGCGAAGTGCATGTCGAGCTTGCGGCTCCCGATGTTGTCGCCGCCCGGCATCGCGACCCGGGCGCGGCCGTACCGGGCGAGCAGCGGGCCGAGCACGTTGATCGACGCCCGCATGCGCCGGACGTGCTCGTACGGCGCCTCAGGCACCAGGTCGGTGGCGGCGTCGATCGCGACGACGTCGCCGTCGCGGCGCACCGTCGCGCCGATCGCCTCGAGCAGCTCGACCATCACGTCGAGGTCGGCGACGGGCGTCATGTTCCGCAGTGTCGTCACGCCCGGCGCGAGCAGCGCGGCGGCCATCTGCTTGCAGCCGGCGTTCTTCGTCATGCCCGACACGCGCACGGCTCCCGCGAGGGGCGCGCCGGATCGCACGACGTAGCGCTCCATCCGCGCATGGTACGCGGCGCGGCGGCGACGATCTCGGCTTCAGGCGCCCTTGTAGACGGGGGGCCGCTGCTCGACGAACGCGGTGATGGCCTCGCCCATGTCCGCGGAGCGCAGGCAGGCGGCCTGCATCTCGGCCTCGACGACGAGGCCGTCGGCGACGCTGCGCCCCGACACGGCGGCCTGCACGGCGCGCTTCGCACCACGCACGGCGAGCGGCGGCTGCGCGGCGATCTGGTCGGCGAGCGCCCGGGCCGTGTCCTCGACCGCGTCGTCGGCGACGAGGACGTCGGCGAGGCCGATCCGCGACGCCTCGTCCGCACCGATGCGCGCGCCGGTCACGATGAGCTGCAGCGCCTTCGACGGGCCGACGAGGCGCGGCAGCCGCTGCGTGCCACCGAGGTCCGGGAGGATCCCGTACTGCAGCTCGAGCAGCCCGAGCTTGGTGCCCGTCCCCATGACGCGGAGGTCGCAGGCCAGCGCCAGCTGCAGCCCGGCGCCGAACGCGTAGCCGTGCATCGCGGCGATGGTCACGTACGGCGCCGTCTCCAACCACGTGAACGTGTCCTGCACGGCGAGGATCCCGGCGATCGTCGGGTCGGGGTGCCGGGCGGCCCGGTCCCCGATGATCGACGCCGCGCCGGTCCCGTCGGTGAACACCGACGTGTCGATGCCGCTTGAGAAGGCCCGGCCTTCGCCGATCACGACGACGGCACGCAGGTCGGGGTCCTCACCGACCCGGGCGCCGAGGTCCCCGAGCTCCCGCCACATCGTGGGTGTGAAGGCGTTGAGCTTGTCGGGACGGTGCAGGTGCAGCCACCCGACCTGGCCCTGGCGCTCGAACCGCAGCGTGTCGTAGCTCGGCTCGGCCACGACCGGCGACCTTATCGCCCGGCGCTCACCACCGGCACGGCCGTCGCCTCGACCCGGACGACGTCGACCGCCGCCGGGAAGCCCGAGATCTCGCGCGGCCCGACGGCAACGGCGTCGGCCCACCCCGGCACCGCGTCCGCGAGGTCCGCGGACGCGAGCAACTCGCGCGGCTCGGCGGCGTCGCAGAGCCGCGCCGCCAGGTTGACCGGAGCGCCGATGTAGTCGTCGCCTTCGAAGAGGATCACGGGACCACCCGCCAGCCCGGCGCGCAGCGGGAGCCGCACCCCGACCTCGTCCGCACGGCCGGCAAGGTGCAGGATCGACTCGACCGCGGGCTCGCTCGCCGTGCTGACGAACATGGCGCCGTCACCGAGCCACTTCGCGACGCGCACGCCGTAGCTCGACCCGACCTCACGAACGACCCCGCGGAAGCGGGTCAGCACGTCGACCGCGCGCTCGTCCCCGTGCCGGTTCGTGAAGTGCGTGAACCCGCAGAGGTCGACGAACGCGAAGGTGCGCTGGACTCGCATGCACCCAGTCTCGCAGGCGGACCCTCCGAATCTCGAACAATTCTCGGCGATTTACGCGGCGTTTACCTAGCGCTTTGGGCGTGATGTCACGTCGGGAGCGATTGGACCCATGTGACTGACGTCTCGGCGACCTCGGCGAGCACGTCATCCACAGACCGCCCACTCGACTTCAGCGGCCGATAGCCGTGGTCGGCGGACTCGAGCCAGTGCAGCGTGACCGGGCCCGCGACGCGCCTGGCGGCGCGGGTGAGCTCGGCGCGGGGCGCGAGTGCGTCACGCGTCCCCGACAGGAAGCACACCGGCATCGTGAGCGCGGCGAAGTGGCCGTCGCGGCGACGCTCGGGCTTGCCGGCCGGGTGCAGCGGGTACCCGAGCAGCAGCAGGCCGAGCGCGGGGACGGGATCGTCCGGGTCCGCGGCGATCAGGGATGCGACGCGCCCGCCCATGGACCGGCCGCCGAGGACCAGACGCTCGGGCGGAAGCCCGGCGCGGCGCGCCAGCTCGGCGGCGGCCTCGCGGGTGGCCGCGTCGAGCACCGCCGGGCGGTCGGGTGCCCGTCGGCCGGCGGCGCGGTACGGGTAGTCGAAGCGCAGCGACGGGACGCCGGCCCCGGCGAGGGCGTCGGCCACCGCGACGAGCGGCTTGGCGTGGCGGTCGGCGCCCGCCCCGTGGGCGAGCAGCACCGCCCGG
>DATDGU010000185.1:0-5490 GCA_036521915.1 Acidimicrobiia bacterium
ACGTCCGCCTGACGACCACGGTGCCGCCGAACCACCTCGCCCGCCTGGAGGCCGGCGCCGACCTCGACGTGCGCGTGGACCCGGCCCAGCCCCAGCACGTCGCGATCGACTGGTCGGGCACGTGAGCGACCGAGCCAGGACGAGGAACTTCGACCGAGGAGCGTGCGATGGGTGAGCCGAGTCTCGAGGAGCTGCGGGCCAGCGGGGGGAAGCCGGCGCGGGCCCTGATCAGCGAGACGAAGTCCGGCAGGAAGTGGAAGGCCGACCCCAGCCAGATCGTCTGGAAGGTGACGATGCGGGTGATGCCCGACGACGCCGGACCCTTCAACGCCACCATCCAGGCGCCGTACCCGGCGGGGGAGGGCGGGCCCTCTCTTGGGTCGCTCGTCGGCGTCCTCTACGACCCGCGCGACACCTCGAAGGTCGCCATCGATCCCACCGCGCCCGCCGAGTCCTGGGGTCAGGTGCAGGCCGCCCAGATGAATCACACCGTCGAGCAGGCCATGGCGCAGTCGACGGGCGGTGCGGCCATCTTCACGGGCGGCCGGTGGATCCAGGGCGGCCCCGGCGCCCCGCCGGCGAGCGCGGCCGCGCCGCCGTCCACCGACCAGGGCTCGAGCCTCGCCAGCGAGCTCGAGAAGCTGGCCAGTCTCCGGGACCGGGGGGCGCTCACCGACGCCGAGTTCCAGGCCCAGAAGGCGAAGCTGCTCGGCACGTAGGCCGCGCGGTGGTGACGCACGCCACACCCCCGCGTCGTTGACACTGAGACGAATCGAGTCGTATCGTCTCAACCAGGATGAGCGCGGTCCTCACCGAGCGTGAACCTGCCCTCCGGCCCTCGGACCTGGAGGCACGGGCAGCCGAGGCGCTGCTGGCGTGCGTCGCCCGCCAGGGGCTCCGCAAGACCACCCTGGACGACGTCGCCCGCGAGGCCGGCACCTCCCGGGCGACCCTCTACCGCTACTTCGCGAGCAAGCAGGCCGTCGTGGACACCGCGATGCGCCTCGAGGCGACGCGGGTCACGACCGCGCTGCTCGACGCCGCCGCGGCCACGGACACGCTCGAGGACGCGGTCGTCGCCGTGCTGCGCGCCGCGCACCGAGAGCTCACCGGCCACCCCGCGCTGACCTACGTCGCGGCGTGCGAGCCGGAGCGGCTCCTGCCGAGCCTGTCCTTCGGCGGCCTCGACGGGTTCCTCGCCCGGGCCAGTCTCGCGCTCGCGCCCGCGTTCGCCCCCTACGTCGGCGCCGACCAGGCCGCCCGCGGCGCCGAGTGGGTCACCCGCATCGGGCTCACTTTGCTCTGCTCGCCCCACGCGCCCGTCCCCCTCGACGACGAGGCCGCCGTCCGGCGGTACGCGTCCGCGTTCATCGTCCCTGCCCTTGCCCGTTCGTCCACCGATCCCCCCAATCGGAGGTAGCCATGTCCAGCACCGAAGAGCTCATCGGCCGCGCCAACGTCAACGACATCGAGGCGATCCTCGCGGTCACCAACCGGGACGTCGACGCGGTCGCGCACGCCGTCCGCGCCGACGCCGAGGCGATCTTCACCTGGGACTACGAGCAGTCCCGCAAGCCGCTGCAGCGCCTCTACGAGAAGGCGAAGACCTCGCAGTGGAACGCCAAGGACCTGCCGTGGGACACCGACGTCGACCCGGCCGCGGTCGCCGCCGCGAACCAGGTGCAGAACGGCTACGGCGACAACCGCGTCGACCTCACCGGCACCCCCTTCCAGCACTGGGGCGACAAGGAGTGGCTCGACTTCAACATCGAGTCGCAGAGCTGGACGCTCTCCCAGTTCCTCCACGGCGAGCAGGGAGCGCTCATCTGCACCGCCCAGATCGTCGAGACCGTCCCGTGGATCGACGCCAAGTACTACGCGTCGACGCAGGTGATGGACGAGGCCCGCCACGTCGAGGTGTTCAGCCGCTACCTCAACGAGAAGCTCCACGGCTACTACCCGATCAACGCGCACCTGCGGATGCTGCTCGACGACATCATCGGCGACAGCCGCTGGGACATGACCTACCTCGGCATGCAGATCATGGTCGAGGGCCTCGCGCTCGCCGCGTTCGGGTTTATGCACCAGATGACGACCGAGCCGCTCCTCAAGCAGCTGCTCCGCTACGTGATGAGCGACGAGGCCCGCCATGTCGCCTTCGGCGTCCTCTCGCTCAAGGAGTACTACGAGCAGCTGTCGGCCAGCGAGATCCGCGAGCGCCAGGAGTTCGCGTTCGAGGCCGCGGTGCGCATGCGCGACCGGTTCCTCCAGCAGGAGGTCTGGGAGCGGATGGGCATCAACGTCAAGGAGGCGGTGAAGGTCGCCCTCCAGGACCCGGACCGGCCGATCTTCCAGTCGATGCTGTTCTCGAAGATCGTCCCGAACTGCAAGAAGCTCGGGCTCCTCGACGCGGCCGACGGCTGGCTGCGCCAGCGGTTCACCGAGCTCGGCGTCATCCAGTTCGAGGACTGGGTCGACACCGGCGAGGAGTACGCGATGCTCGACGAGGTCGCCAAAGACCGCGCCGGCAGCGCGGCGTGAAGCGCGTCCCGGCCGGGGCTCCCCAGTTCGGGACACGACGCCGCACTAACTTGCTCGCATGACCGCGTCCGTCCGGCTGGTGTTCCTCGGCGGGCTCGGCGAGATCGGGCGCAACTGCGCCTGCCTCGAGGTCGACGGGCGCATCCTCGTCATCGACTGCGGGCTCATGTTCCCGACCGACGACATGCCGGGCGTCGACCTCGTCCTCCCGGACTTCACGTTCCTGCGCGACCACGCCGACGCGGTCGACGGCGTCGTCGTCACCCACGGCCACGAAGACCACGTCGGCGGCCTCGCCTACCTGCTGCGCGACGTGCGCGCCCCGATCTACGGGTCCCGCCTCGCCCTCGGCCTGGCCCGCAACCGCATCGACGAGGCCGGGCTTCTCAGCCGGACCGAGCTCATCCCGGTCGCCGACGGCGAGACCCGCCGCATCGGCGGCGTCGACTGCGAGTTCATCCCCGTCGCCCACTCGGTGCCGCACTCGGTCGCCGTCGCGTACTCGACGCCGGCCGGCACGATCCTGCACACCGGCGACTTCAAGCTCGACCTCACCCCGGTCGACGGGCGCCGCACCGACCTCGCCCGCCTCGGCGAGCTCGGCCGCGCCGGCGTGCGCCTCCTCCTCTCCGACTCCACGAACGCCGAGAAGGCCGGGTTCACCTCCTCCGAGTCGACGGTGGGGCCGGTCATGCGCAACCTGTTCCGCGACCACCCGAGCAAGCGCTTCATCGTCGCGTCGTTCGCGTCGCACCTGCACCGGGTGCAGCAGGTCGCCGAGGAGGCCATCGCCGCCGGGCGTCGCGTCGCGTTCCTCGGCCGGTCCATGACCCAGAACGTCACGCTCGGGCGCGAGATGGGCGTCCTGGCGCTGCCGACCGGCGCCATCATCGACGCCGACGAGGTCGCCCGCTTCGCCCCCGGCGAGGTGTGCGTCATCTGCACCGGCTCGCAGGGCGAGCCCATGAGCGCCCTCTCCCTGATGGCCGCCCACGAGCACAAGCTGTTGAAGGTGAGCAGCGACGACGTCGTCGTGCTCTCCGCCCACGCCATCCCGGGCAACGAGCCGGGCGTGCACCGCGTCATCGACGGCCTGAACCGTGCCGGCGCGCTCGTGCTCCACGAGGGGACCGCCCCGGTGCACGTCTCGGGGCACGCCTCGCGCGAGGAGCTGAAGTTCGTGCTCGGCATCGTCCAGCCCGACTGGTTCATCCCCGTCCACGGCGAGTACCGCCACCTCGTCCACCACGCCGCGCTCGGCATCGAGATGGGCCTGCCCCCCGAGCAGGTCGTCGTCTGCGAGGACGGCGACGCCGTGTCGCTCCACGCCGGCGGCCTCGAGGTCGAGCGGCGCGCCGTGCCCGCCGGCTACCAGTACGTCGACGGGATCGCCGGCGACATCGGCCACGGCGTGCTGCGTGACCGGCGCAGCCTCGCCGAGGAGGGCTTCGTCGTCGTGATCGTCACCGTCGACGCGGTGAGCGGCGAGATCGTCACCGGCCCCGAGATCGTCACCCGCGGCTGGGTCTACGAGGCCGAGGCCGACGAGCTCCTCGAGGACGCGCGCGGCGCGGTCCGCGACGCGATCCGCGACGCCACCGCCGACGGCACCGTCGACTTCGAGGCGCTGCGCCGCGCCGCGCGCCGGGCGCTCGCCCGGCTCATCAACGAGCGGACCCGCCGCCGCCCCGCCGTGATCCCGGTGGTGATGGAGGTCTGAGCCGGCCGTGACCATCCGCGACTGGTCGAACTTCATCGCCGACCGGGTGGCGCTCGTCACCGGCTCGGGCGCGGGGATCGGCCGGGCCATCGCCATCCAGATGGCGCGGGCGGGCGCCCGCATCTGGGTGAACGACCTCGACCTCGGCCGCGCCGAGGCGGCGTGCGCCGAGATCGCCGCCGAGGGCGGCGAGGCCCGCCCGGTCGTCGCCGACGTCTGCGACGGCGACGCGGTGGCGCGCATGTACCGCGAGACCGGCGCGCTCGACATCCTCGTGAACAACGCCGGGAGCGGCGTGCGCGCCTGGGGCGGGAGCGGCGGCCAGCGCCTCGTCCCGTTCGTCGAATCCGGCCCCGAGGACTGGGACCCCATCATCCGGGTGAACCTCGCCGGCGTGCTCGGCGTGACGCGCGCGTACCTGCCCGCGATGCTCGACGCCCGCTGGGGCCGGATCCTCGTCATCGTCTCCGACGCCGGCCGGCGCGGCGAGCGCCGCCAGGTCGTCTACGGCGCGGCGAAGGCCGCGGCGATGGGGTTCGTGCGCGGGCTCGCCGCCGAGGTCGGCCGCGACGGCGTCACCGTGAACTGCATCTCCCTCGGGTCGATGAAGCACGCCGCGCTCGCCGAGGCGGTCGAGGCCGACCCCACCCTCGAGTCGAAGCTCGCCCGCAACTACCCGGTCGGTCGACTCGGGCGCGTCGAGGACCCTGCACCCCTCGCCGTGCTGCTGTGCAGCGACGCCGCCGAGTGGATCACCGGGCAGGTCTACCCGGTCGACGGCGGCTACGCCCCCGCACTCTGACGGGACGCACGGGGCCGGAGCGGCTCCTGTGTCCGCTGACGTTTCTGGGGCTGGTGTTAGCGTGACCCGGTGGCGTCCCGCACCACCACACGGTCTCGACGCGCGCCGTCGAAGCCGCGGTCGAGCCGCCCGACGCGGCGCACGGCGACCCCCGAGCCGCCCCGCCACGACTTCACCGCGGCGCTCACCGGCGCCGCCCGCCGCCAGCTGCGCGCCCACCGCGGCGACGCCGCCGGCGTCGGGCTTCTCGTCCTCGCCGCGCTGACCGCCCTCGGGCTGGCCTCGGACCTCGCCGGCGGTGTCGGCCGCGGCCTCGCCGACGGGCTCGGCGCCGCCGTCGGCCAGGCCCGCTACGGCGTGCCCGTCGCCTGCGCCGTCGCGGCGATCGCCTGCCTGCGCGCCCGCACCCCGGCGCCCGCCGACGACG
>DATDGU010000186.1:0-7331 GCA_036521915.1 Acidimicrobiia bacterium
TCCGCCGCGTGCTGCAGGATCCCAACCTGCGGGCCCGTCTCTCCCGTGGCGCGGTCGACCACGCGTCGATGATGACGTGGGAGGCCTCGTCCCTCGGGGTGCTCGAGGTGCTTGCCGCCGAAGCGCTGCGCTACCGGGCCCAGTCGTCGCGGCGATGAGCGCGCCGGCGTCCGTCGACACGACGGAGCCTGCGCCGCCGACCCGCCTCCAACGGGGGGTCGGCTACGCGCTGCTCGCCGCGCTGGCGTACATCCCGGTGATGCTGACGGCGACCGGCCGGGTCGTCGCCGACACGAAGCAGTACCTCTACCTCGACCCGGGGAGGCTGCTCGCGCGGGCGCCGTACCTGTGGCAGAACAACACGGCGCTGGGGACGGTCACCCACGAGAACATCGGGTACCTGTTCCCGGCCGGGCCGTTCTACTGGGTGCTCGAGACGGCCGGGGTGCCCGAGTGGGTCGCCCAGCGGCTCTGGCTCGGCTCCATCCTCTTCGGGGCGGGCCTCGGCGTCTTCTACCTGCTGCGCACCCTGCACGTCCGCGGCCCCGGCGTCGTCCTCGCCGCGCTGGCCTACATGCTGAGCCCGTACTCGCTGGTGTACGCGTCGCGGCTGTCGATCCTGCTCGTGGCGTGGGCCGCGCTGCCGTGGATGCTCGCGCTGGTGGCGCGTGGGCTCCGCGACGACAGCTGGAAGTACCCCGCAGTGTTCGCGATCGTCGTGCAGCTCGCCGGGAGCGTGAACGCCACTGCGCTCATCATGGTGGGCGTCGCGCCGCTGCTCTGGGTCCCGTACTCCGTCTGGGTGAGCCGGGAGGTGTCGCTGCGCCAGGCGCTGCGCACCACCGGGCGCATCGCCGTCCTCACGCTGCTGGCGTCTCTCTGGTGGATCGTGGGCCTCAGCGTCCAGGCCAACTACGGGTTGAACGAGCTGAAGTTCACCGAGACGATCAAGGACGTCTCGGACGCCGGGCTCTCCGGCGAGATCCTCCGCGGGCTCGGCTACTGGTTCTTCTACGGCGGCGACAAGCTCGGGCCTTGGATCGAGGCCGTGATCGACTACACGGCGCGTCGCTGGCTCCTCGTGGTCAGCTACGGCATCCCGGTCACGGCGCTGGTCGCCGCGGTGTTCATCCGCTGGAAGCACCGCATCTACTTCATCGCGCTGATCCTTGTCGGGGTGACCATCGCGGTCGGCGCGCACCCCTACGACTCGCCGTCGCCCTTCGGCGCGATCGTGAAGGCGTTCGGACAGGGCTCCACCGTGGGGCTCGCGCTGCGCAGCGTCGGACGCGCCGGGCCGCTCGTCGTGCTGGCGATGGCGGTGTTCCTCGGCCTCGGTGCGAACGTGCTCGTCCGGTGGCTGCGCGGGCGCGGCTGGCCGCGCCTCGGCCACGTGGCCTGCGCGATCGCCGTCGTCGTGATCATCGTGAACCTGCCCGCGCTATGGAACGGCACGTTCTACGGCAAGAACCTCCAGCGGCCCGAGACGCTGCCCAAGTACTGGACCACCGCGATCGCGGCGCTGAACGCGAAGTCGCACAGCACCCGCATCCTCGAGCTGCCCGGCGCCGACTTCTCGTCGTATCGGTGGGGCAACACGGTCGAGCCGATCACCCCCGGGCTCACCGACCGGCCCTACGTCGCCCGTGAGCTCGTGCCGTACGGGTCGGCGCCGTCGGCCAACCTGCTCGACGCGCTCGACCGCCAGCTCCAGCTCGGCATCCTCGACCCCCAGACGGTCGCGCCGATCGCCCGCCTGCTGGGCGTCGGCGACGTCGTGCTGCGCAACGACCTCCAGGTGGACCGCTACGACCTCGCCCGACCGAAGAACACCTGGCTGCTGTTCAGCCCGACGCCGAGCGGGCTGAAGGCGCCCACCTCGTACGGGACGAGCCTCGGCCCGCCGCTCGCGTTCTCGCTGCTCGACGCGAAGACGCTCGCGCTGCCGGCCAACATGCCCGACCCGGCACCGGTCGTCGACTTCCCCGTCCAGTCGGCGGTGCCGATCGTGCGCAACGACAGCGGGCCCGCCGTCGTGGTGGCGGGCGACGGCGACGGGCTCGTCAACCTGGCCGCCGACGGGCTCCTCACCGGGAACGAGCTCATCCAGTACTCGGCGGCGTTCGCCAACGACCCGCAGGGCCTGTCGTCGGCGATCTCGGGCAACAGCGTGCTCGTGGTCACCGACTCGAACCGCAAGCGCGCCGAGCGCTGGGACAACGTCAACTACGACGTCGGCTACACGGAGCGGCCCGGCGAGCAGCCCCTCGTCACCGACACCAGCGACAACCAGCTCGACCCGTTCCCCGGCGCCGGCGAGAACACCCAGACGGTCATGGCCCAGAACAACGTCCAGGTGTCGGCCACCGGCTACGGGTCGAACTCGCAGTACCTGCCGGCCGACCGCCCCGCGTACGCGTTCGACGGTGACCCCACGACGGCCTGGACCGTCGGCGCGTTCGACGCAGTCGACGGGCAGCGCCTCGTGGCGACCCTCGACCACCCGATCACCACCGGGTCGGTGAACCTGGTCCAGCCGCTGACCGGCTTCCGGAACCGCTTCATCACCTCGGTGACGCTGCAGTTCGCCGACGCGCACGGCAACCCGGTCGGCCAGGACGTCACCGTGCCGCTCGGGCCGGCGTCGCGCACGTCAGCCGGCCAGACCGTGACGTTCCCGAAGCGCCGCTTCGCCCGCTTCACGGTCGTCATCGACACCGACAACCAGGGCGCCCAGACGAGCTACGGCCACTCGAGCGGGGTCGGCTTCGCCGAGGTCCGGCTCCACGACGACGCCACGCCGAGCCAGGACGTGCACGTGAGCGAGGTCGTGCGCATGCCGACGGACCTCACGTCCGCCGCGGCCGCCCGCTCGACGTCCCACCCCCTCGTCTACGAGATGACCCGCCTCCGCACGGTGCTCGCCCCGCCGAACACGACGAACGAGGAGCCGTCGCTGGTGCGGTCGTTCACCGTCCCGAGCGCGCGCGACTTCGGGATCGTCGGCACGGCGCGGCTCGCGCTCGGCGCGCCCGACAACACCATGGACGCGGCGCTCGGCCAGCCCGATGCGAGCAGCGGCGGCGTCACGGTCACCGCCTCGGAGCACATGACGACGACCGCCTCGGCGCGGGCGTCCTCGGCGATCGACGGCGACCCCACCACCGCCTGGAGCACCCAGGTCGGCGACACCGTCGGGCAGTGGCTCGACGTGCAGACGCCCCAACCAGTCACGTTCGACCACCTGAACCTCCAGGTCGTCGCGGATGGGCGCCACTCGGTGCCCACCCAGGTGCGAATCGACGCCGGCGGCCAGAGCCGCACCGTCACCCTCCCCGCCGTCGCCGACCAGGCGTCCCAGGACGCGGCCGTCCCCGCGCCGATCAGCTTCCCGGCGCTCACCGGCAATGACATCCGCGTGACGATCACCGCGGTGCGCCCCGAGCAGACGATCGAGTACTACTCGGACCTGCCGACCGACCTGCCGGTGGCGATCGCCGAGCTCGGGATCCCCGGCGTGCAGCGACCCGCGCTCCCCACCGACGTGCCCGCGGCGTGTCGCACCGACCTCGTCACCCTCGACGGCCGGCCGCTCCCCGTCCGCCTCGTCGGGACCACCGCCACCGCCGTGGCCGGCGGCCCGCTGCAGGTGCAGGCCTGCAACCCCGACGGCGGCGCGCCCGCGCCGCTGCACCTCACCGCGGGCACCCACCTCCTGCGTGCCGTGCCCGGCACGACGACCGGGATCGACCTCGACGGGCTCGTCCTCGCCTCGGGCGCGGGCGGCGGCGCGGCGACGCTCACCGGGCCCGCGACGACCCTCGCCGCGCCGGCCCCGGCGCCGCCCGCGCTGCACCTCACCTCGAGCGGCGAGACCACCGTCCACGGCACCGTGTCGGGCGCGCAGGGCCCGTTCTGGCTCGTGCTCGGCCAGAGCTTCAACAGCGGCTGGCACGCCGTCGTGAACGGCCACGACCTCGGCGCCCCCCAGCTCGTCGACGGGATGTCGAACGGCTGGCTCGTGCACCCGGGCCACGCCACGACGCTGAGCGTCACCCTGAAGTGGACCCCCCAGAACCGCGTCTGGGTCGCGCTGGCGATCTCGGGGCTCACGATGCTCCTCTGCGCCCTGCTCGCCCTGTGGCCGCGTCGGCGCGTCGCCGTCGCGACGGTCGACGACCCCGACGGACCGGTCGAGCTCGCGTCGCCGTTCATCGCCGCCGGGCTCACCCCGACCCGGCGCGCCATCGTCTCGACGACCGCGGCCGTCACCCTCGTCGCCGGGCTCATCGTCAACCCGCTCGTCGGGATCCTCGCGGGCGCGCTGACCGTCGGGGTGCTGCTGCGCCCGCGGCTGCGCTGGACCCTCACCGTCGGCGCGCCGGCCGCGCTCGCGGTCGCCGGCGGCTACGTCTTCATCCAGCAGTGGCGCCACATGTACCCGTCGATCTTCACGTGGCCGACGTTCTTCGACAGCGTCCACGTCATCGGCTGGCTGGCCGTCATCCTCCTGTCCGTCGACGCGCTCGTCGAGTTCGTCCGCACCCGCCACCGGTCGGACACCTGACGCGACCACGCCGGCGAGACGCGCGCGAGGTGGCACACGCCGCGCGCCGTGCGCGACACTGTCGGCCGCCTCGAACGCACCGGAGGGTCGGTGTCACCGCCTGACATCCCCGGGACCGCCCCCCGGTATCGCTCGCTCTCGGTCATCGTGCCCGTCTACAACGAGCGCAACACCGTCGCGGAGATCGTGCGCCGGATGCGAGCCGTGGAGCTCCCCCTCGAGCGCGAGATCGTCGTCGTCGACGACGGCAGCACCGACGGGACGCGCCAGGTCCTCTCCCAGCTCGCCGACTCGACGGTCCACGTCGTGCTCCACGAGCGCAACCAGGGCAAGGGCGCGGCCGTGCGCACCGGGCTCGCCCAGGTCACCGGCGACCTCGTGCTGATCCAGGACGCCGACCTCGAGTACGACCCCGACGACTGGCCCAAGCTGCTGGCGCCGGCCATGAAGGGCCGGGCCCGCGTCGTCTACGGCTCGCGCTTCACCGGCGAGCGGCGCAACATGCTGTTCGTCCACTGGGTCGGGAACCGGTTCCTGTCGCTCGTGACGAACGTGCTCTACAACACGACGCTCTCCGACATGGAGACCTGCTACAAGCTGTTCGAGCGCGACGTCATCCAGCGCATCCGGCTGCGCGCCGAGCGCTTCGACTTCGAGCCCGAGGTCACCGCGAAGGTGCTGCGCCAGGGGATCCGCATCTACGAGGTCCCGATCTCGTACTCGGGCCGCGAGTTCGACGAGGGCAAGAAGATCACCTGGCACGACGGGTTCGCTGCGCTCTGGACCCTGGTGAAGTACCGCTTCGTCGACTGACCTACGGGGACGACCCGACGGTCGCGAGCTGGTCGAGGCGCGGGCCGAGCCACCGGACGACGAGCTCGGCGGCCGGCCCCACGTAGTGCATGTTGTCCTCGCGCAGCGTGATCCCGTCGATGCTCGTCTGGCACTGGTCTGCCGGGCACACCAGATCGCGGAAGTCGACGAGGTAGACGTTGCGCATCGAGAGCGCGGCGCGGATCTCGTCGGCGCGCAGGCAGTCGCTGTGCTGCCGGAAGGTGACGTCGTAGGTCGGGGCGGGCAGCGCGACCGCGACGCGCGCGCCGGCCGCGGTGAGCACCCGGAGCCCGGCCGCGACCTGGGCCTCGTACCAGGCGTCGTAGCTCGGCTCGCACAGGTGCGCCCACTGCCCGTTCAGCAGCCAGTCACCGACGACCTGCCCGGCGAGGGACACGAACACGACGTCGGGGTGGTCCTGGGCGATCTCGTCGGCCCAGTGCGCGGCGCAGTTCGGCGCCGAGACGGCCGGGGAGCCGTCCAGCAGCCGGTGCGCGTCCGAGCCGGCCTCGAGGCCGCACCCCTCGGTCGTCTGGTCGGTCACCGTGTAGCCGTAGGTCGCCTGCAGGTCCGTGAACGCCGGCATGAGCCGGAACGCGATCGAGTCGCCCGTCACCACCAGGTGGAACGGCGGGGTCGGCACGGTGCTCGTGGTCGTCGTCACGTCGGTCGCGGTCGGGTGGGCCATCGCGGTCAGGTGGCGGAGCGCCGCCGCCGGGTTCGTGTGCAGCGGCGGGGGCGGAACCGTCGCGACCACCACGCCGGCCGCGGCGAGCCCCACCGCGACCGGGGTCAGCGTGCGGATGCGCCACCCGCGCAGCGCCCCGTGGCGGATCGGCTGCTCGACGAGGCGGTAGCTCGCGAGCGCGACGGCGAGCGTGATCGCCACCTGCACGCCGGTCAGCGCCCAGCCGCTCACACCGACGCGCGCCTGGTTGACCACCAGGTCGACGGGCCAGTGCCAGAGGTACACGCCGTAGGAGATGAGCCCGAGCGCGGCGAGCGGTCGCCACGAGAACAACCAGGCGATCGGGCCCCGGCGCGGGTGCGCCGCCGCGGCGACGACGACCGCGGCCGCGGCCGAGCAGGCGAGCAGCAGCCCCTCGTACACCGCCGGGGTGCTGCCGGAGAGCCGCCACCATGCCCAGGCGAGGAAGCCGAGCGCGACGACGCCCGCGGCCTCGAGCCCGACGCGGGTGACCCGGCGAGGCGTCCAGCCCCGGTTGGCGATCAGCGCGGCGAGCGCGGCCCCGAGCAGGATCGACGAGGCACGCGTGTCCGTGCCCATGTACACGCGCTGGGGGTCCGCGCCCGGTGTGTAGAGCAGCAGCATCGTCGCGAACGACGCCGCCGCGCCGACGAGCGACGCGACGAGCACGCCGCGCACCGACCGGCGCCACGCGAGCACGGCGACGACGACGAGCGGCCACACCAGGTAGAACTGCTCCTCGATCGCCAGGCTCCACGTGTGCTCCAGCGGCGACGGCGCGCGGAACAGATCCCAGTAGGACGTGCCGTGCGCGATCTGGTGCCAGTTGGCCACGTAGCCGAGGGTCGCCAGCCCGTCGGCGCGGACCTGGCTGAGCTCGGACGGCGCCGCGAACACCAGCGCGTACACACCGACGCCGAGCAGCATCAGCAGGAGCGCCGGCAGGAGGCGACGCGCCCGCCGCGCCCAGAACGCACCGAGCCGGACTTCGCCGCGCGCGGCCCGCTCCTCGAGCAGCAGCGACGTGATGAGGAAGCCCGACAGGACGAAGAAGAGGTCGACGCCGAGCCAGCCGCCGACGAGGTGCCCGGCGTGGAACAGCACGACGGCCACCACCGCGGCGCCCCGGAGCCCGTCGAGCGCCCGGACGTGACGGCGCGGCCCGACCTCCCCGCCCTCGGGGCGGGGAGCGGTACCCGTTGCTGTGGCCCGCGACACCGA
>DATDGU010000187.1:0-7460 GCA_036521915.1 Acidimicrobiia bacterium
GGCCTGGGCCCGCCGGATCAGCCGGCGCCTCAAGGTCCCGGTCGTCGGCACCCGGGCCGTGAACCACGGGGTCCGCCTCTCCGCCTGACGCGACGACGGCCGCCCCGGAGGGCGGCCGTGCCGTCTAGCGACCCTGCTGGCGGCGCTGCCAGCGGGTCTTCTTCAAGAGCTTCTTGTGCTTCTTCTTGCGCATGCGCTTGCGGCGCTTCTTGATCAGCGAACCCATGTCAACAGGCACCGTACCTGGGCGGCGGGGCCTGATTCACGTCGGCACCGCGGCAGCGCCGGAACCCGGCGCTAACGTCGCTTCGATGTCGGGGGTGGTGTAACGGCAGCACGGGGGCCTTTGGAGTCCCAGGTCGAGGTTCGAAACCTCGCCCCCGAGCGGCCCCATCCACGCTTGAATCCTGAGGGGGTGAACGAGCTGGCCTACCGACCGATCGCCGCCGTGGTCCTCGCCGCCGGCGAGGGCACCCGGATGCGCTCCGAGACGCCGAAGGTGCTGCACCCGCTGTGCGGCCGCCCGATGATCCTCCACGTCCTCGACCGGCTCGTCGAGCTCCCGCTCGCCCGGATCGTCGTCGTCGTCGGCCACGGCGCGGAACGGGTCAGCAAGACCGTCCAGGAGCAGCTCGCCACCGAGATCCCCCTCGAGTTCGTCGAGCAGAACAAGCGGCTCGGGACCGGGGACGCCGCCGCCGTCGGCCTCACCGGCTCCGGCTTCGATCTCGACACCGAAGACGACGTGCTCGTGCTCACCGGCGACACGCCGCTCCTGCGCTCCGACACCCTCGCCGCGCTCGCCACCGAGCACCGCCTCACCGACGCCGCGGCGACGATCCTCACCGCCGAGCTCGACGACCCCACGGGGTACGGGCGAATCGTCCGCAACGCCGACGGCGTCGTCGATCGCATCGTCGAGCAGACCGACGCCAACGACGCCGAGCTGGCCATCACCGAGGTGAACTCGTCGATCTACTGCTTCCGTCGCGGGCTCCTCGCGCCGGCGCTGCGGCGGCTCGAGCCCGAGAACGGGAAGGGCGAGTACTACCTGACCGACGTGGTCGGCGTGCTGCGCGCCGCCGGGCACCTGGTCGTCGGCACGCCCGCGCCCGACCCGACCGAGACGCTCGGCGTGAACGACCGCGCCCAGCTCGCGGTCGCCGAGGCGCTCCTCCGGGCCCGCATCAACCGTCGCTGGATGCGCCAGGGCGTGACGATGACCGACCCGGTGCACACCTACGTCGACGCGGCCGTCGAGCTCGAGCCCGAGGTGCGCCTCCTGCCCGGCACGCTCCTCGAGGGCCGCACCGTCGTCGGGGCGGGCTCGGTGATCGGGCCGCACACCCGCCTCGTCGACACCATCGTCGGCGACGGCGTCACCATCGAGGAGACGGTGGCGAAGGAGGCCGAGATCGGCGACGGCGCGACGATCGGCCCCTACGCGTCGCTGCGCCCCGGCACCCGGATCGCGGCCGGCGCGCACGTCGGCACGTTCGTCGAGACCAAGAACGCCGAGATCGGCGAGGGCGCAAAGGTCCCCCATCTCGCGTACATCGGCGACGCCGAGATCGGGCCGGGCGCCAACATCGGCGCCGGGACGATCACCGCCAACTACGACGGCCGCCAGAAGTACCGCACGAGAGTCGGGCGGGACGCGCGGATCGGCTCGAACAACGTGCTCGTCGCCCCCGTCGAGGTCGGCGACGACGCCTACACGGCCGCGGGCGCGATCGTGACGAAGAACGTGCCGCCCGGCGCGCTCGCCAAGGGCGTGCCGGCGCGGGTCGAGCCCGGCTGGACCGCCGAGCGGCGCGCCGCCGACACCGAGGACGGCGCCGAGTGAGCCCCAAGCAGCTCGACCAGAAGAAGAGCCTCATGGTGTTCGTCGGGCAGGGCAACGACGAGCTCTCGTCGGAGATCTCGGCGTGTCTCGACGTGCCGCTCGGCGCGGTCGTGCTCTCGAGCTTCGCCAACGGCGAGCTCTACTGCCGCTTCGGGGACAGCGTCCGCGGCGCCGACGTGTTCCTCATCCAGAGCCACTGCCCGCCCATCAACGACCACATCTTCCAGCAGCTCATCATGGCCGACGCCGCGAAGCGGGCCTCTGCGAAGCGCATCACCGCGGTCTGCCCCTTCTACGCGTACGCCCGACAGGACCGGAAGGCCGAGGGCCGCGAGCCGATCACCGCGCGCCTCCTCGCCGACCTCCTGACCGCCGCGGGCTGCGACCGGGTCGTCAGCGTCGACCTGCACACCGGCCAGATCCAGGGCTTCTTCAACATGCCGGTCGACCACCTCACGGCGGTCCCGATCCTCGCCGCCCACCTCGCGCAGGGCCTCGAGGGCGACGTGAGCGTCGTCTCCCCGGACGCGGGCGGCGGCAAGCTCGCCTACCGGTTCGTGAACCAGCTGGCCCAGCAGGGCATCGACGCCGACATCGCGTTCATCGACAAGCGACGCCCGAAGGGCACCCACAACGTCGCGCAGGCCGTCGAGGTCGTCGGTGACGTCGCCGGCCGGAGGTGCGTGCTCGTCGACGACATGATCGACACGGCAGGCACGATCACCTCCGCCGCCGACCTGCTCCACGAGCGGGGCGCACGCGACGTGATCGTGAGCGCCACCCACGGCGTGTTCTCCGGCCCGGCGATCGACCGGCTGAAGAACGCGCCGATCCAGGGCGTCGTCGTGACGAACACGCTCCCGATCCCCGACGACAAGCGCTGGGACGCGCTCACCGTCCTGTCCGTCGCGCCGATCATCGCCGAGGCGCTCGAGGCGGTCTTCGCCGACACGAGCGTGAGCGAGATCTTCCGCGGCGACAACGTCTGACCCGGGTTTGGTCCGCCGCGTCGGCGGCGAGCACAATGGACCGTCCCCGAGCACCCGAAGGCCCCGATGGCCGAGGAAGTGATCCTCACCGCCGAGCCCCGCGCCGAGCGTGGCTCTCGCCCCGCCGGGCGGCTTCGCCGCGCCGGCGTGGTCCCCGGGGTCGTCTACGGGCTCGGGGGCGAGACCGTCTCGGTGTGCGTCGGCTCTCGCGACGTCACCCACATCCTCGCCCGCGGCGCCAACACGCTCATCACCCTGCGCCTCGGGCCCGACGACCAGCTCACCCTCGCCCGCCAGGTCCAGCGGCACCCGACCCGCGGCGACATCCTCCACGTCGACTTCATCCGGGTGCGCACCGACGTCGCCGTGACCGCCGAGGTCCCCCTGCGCCTCCTGGGCGAGCCGGAGGGCGTGCGCAGCGGTGGCCTCCTCGAGCAGCTCGTGTTCGGCCTGCCGATCGAGGCCCGCCCCCAGGACATCCCCAACGAGATCGAGGCCGACGTCTCCGCGCTCCAGATCGGTGACCAGGTCCGTCTGACGGACCTCTCCCTCCCGTCGGGGATCACCCCGACGATCGAGCCCGACGCCCTCATCGCCCAGGTCGTCGCGCCCCGCGTCACCGCCGAGGAGGAGGCCGCCGAGGCCGCCGTCGGCGAGGCCGCCGAAGGCGCCGAGGGCGCCGAGGAGGGCGGCGAGGCGCCTGCGGCCGGCGACACGGCCGACGAGGGCGGCGGGGAGTAACCCGTGCTGCGGCGGCGGGGGACGCCGCCGGCGCGCACCGGGACGCCGGCCGACCTGCTCGTCGTCGGCCTTGGCAACCCCGGCGCCGAGTACGCCCGCACCCGTCACAACGTCGGCGCCGAGGTCGTCGAGCGGCTCGCGGGTCGCCACGGTGGCCGCCTCCGCTCGGGGAAGGAGCGGGCCCGCGCCGACGAGGTCCGCATCGGCGACCGGCGCGTGGCGCTCGCCGTCCCGGACCAGTGGATGAACGACTCGGGGGACGCGGTGCGCCGCCTCGTCCGCCGCTACGGCGTCACCCCCGAGGCGCTCGTGATCGTGCACGACGAGCTCGACCTGCCCACCGCGACGCTACGCGTGAAGGCCGGCGGCGGGCTCGCGGGCCACAACGGGCTGCGCTCGATCAAGGCGCACCTGCACAGCGACGCGTTCTCCCGGGTGCGCATCGGCGTCGGCAAACCCGTCTCCAAGGAGCGCGGGGCCGACCACGTGCTCTCGGGGTTCTCGACGCGCGAGCGCGCCGAGATCGACGTGACGCTCGAGCAGGCGGCCGACGCCGTCGAAGTCATCGCCGCCGAGGGCGTCGACGCCGCCATGAACCGCTTCAACGGCACAGCCACGACCTGAGATCCCCACCCGGTGCGGCGCGCCTCGCCACACTGGATGCGATGAGCGAATGGGAGCTGGTCGGCCGGGTGGCGCTCGGGTTCGGCCTCACGTTCGCGATCGGCTTCGAGCGCGAGCTGCGCGGCGGCCCGGTCGGCGACCGCACCTACGCGCTCATCGGCACCGCCGGGGCCGCGCTCGCCGCCGTCGCGCTCGCCCACAACGCGGGCAACGCCATCGCCGGCATGATCACCGGCGTCGGCTTCGTAGGCGGCGCCCTCCTCTTCCGTGGCCAGACGGGCGTCGTCCGCGGCATCACGGGCGCCTCGGCCGTGCTCGCCGCGACCGTCGTCGGCGTCGTGGCGGGTGCCGGCTACCCCTGGCTCGCAGCGGTGGCAACCGGGCTCGTGCTGTTCTCGCTCGAGCTGCGCTACATCCCGCTGCTCAGCTTTCTCGATTCGCGCCGCTACGCCGGGCGCTTCCGCGGCGAAGAGGACCCACCGTGGAACGGCCCCTCCGGCGGCGAAGCCGAGCCGCCGGCCGCACCACGATGACTCAGGACGCGGCGCGGATCCGCCCGCGGTGCTCGGCCTCGACGAGCGCTGCGTGGTCCCGGGCGGTCTGGTCGGCGTACGCCACGGCGAAGCGCGTCGCCGCGCGGTCGAAGGCCACGCCCTTGCCGAGATAGCCGGCGATCTCGGCGCCGGCGCCGGTACGGGCGTGGGCGCGGGCGAGCGTCCAGCCACAGAGCAGCAGGTAGTCGGCGAGGACGCCGGCGCGCATCGTCGCGAAGTTCGCCGAGCCCTTCATGTCGCGGAGCTGGCGCACGTAGTAGTCGAGGTGCTCGGCCTCGGCCCACCCGAGGAAGATGTCGCTGTCGGCCTGCATGATCCGCTGGCCGGCGACGACCCGGCGGCCCTCCGACGCCTTCCAGAGCCCGCCCCACCACGGCGCGAGCACGGACCGGTCGGCCTCCTTCACCTGCAGGAACAGCGGCTCGTCCATGTCGCTCACGAGCAGCGCGACGTAGCAGCGGGTGCCGACGCTGCCGACCCCCACCGCCTTGCGGGCGAAGTCGCGCAACTCGAAGCGGTCGAGCAGGACGCGGCGGTCGTCGGTGAGCGTGTCACGGTAGGTGCGGACGAGGCGCTCGAGGTCGTGGCGGTGCTCCGCGATGCCGTCGTGGGTGACGAGCGGCGGGTGGTCGACGATGCGCCACGTGCCGGCCTTGGTCAGCTCGGTGAGTGCCGGCAGCGCGGTCGCCGAGGTCTGGCGGCGGGCGAGCGTGAAGAGCTGCTCGAGCTGGGCGGGGGAGCGGCCGTGGCGCAGGACCTGCGTCGTGTGCTCGTCGACGCGGGAGTACCAGACGCCGAGCGCGGTGGACTCGCCGAACTCGGCCATCGCCGTGCGGTAGGCCCGGACGCCGGCCTCGGCGGCGGCCAGGCACGCCGACTCGCCGATCCCCGCGTCGCGGCCGGCGACGACCGCGCTCGTCGCGAGACGCTTCAGGTCCCACTCCCACGCGCCAGGCAGCGTCTCGTCGAAGTCGGTGACGTCGAAGATGAGGTGGCGCTCCGGGGTCGCGAAGACGCCGAAGTTCGCCACGTGGGCGTCCCCGCAGGCCTGCACCATGATCCCGGTCGCCGGCGTGGTCGCCAGGTCGTGGGCCATCACGACCGCCGCACCCCGCAGGAACGCGAACGGGGACGCGAGCATCCGCTGCCAGCGCAGCGGGACGAGCTCGGGCACCCGCCGGCGGTTCTCCTCCTCGAGGAGCGCGACCGGGTCGGCCCGGTCGGCGGGCGGCGCCCACGCGCCGTGGCTCGAGCGCGGCACGTCGGCCCGGCGGTCCCGCCCGGCCGCTCGCCGCGGCGCCGACGCGCGCCGCGCGTCCCCCGCCCGCGTCTCCGGTGACTGCGTGATCCCCCGACCGTACCGGGGCGGCGCACGGGCGCCCCCGTCGGCCGGAGCGGGGCGTCGTGGCCCCGTCGGTAGGCTCGACCGGCACCCCGGGCGCGCCCCGCGCCCGGGCGTCGCCGCGCGCCCATGCCCGACACACCTCCGCTCGCCGACCTGGCGCCGCTGCTCCGCGACGACGCGTCGGTGCGCGCTGTGGTGGCGCGCGCCCCGACGGTCGCGGTGCCGGCGAGCGCCCGGGCCCTCTTCGTCGCCGCCCTCGCCGGGGTGAGCACCCGCCGGCCGATCCTCGTCGCCGTCCCCACGGGCGCCGAGGGGGAGCGGCTGGCCCACGACCTGCGCTGCTTCCTCGACCCGGCGACGGTCGAGTGGTTCCCCGCCTGGGAGACGTTGCCGTTCGAGCGCGTGTCCCCGGCGCTTGAGACCATGGGCCGGCGCCTGCGGGTGCTCTGGCGCCTGCGGCGCGGCGGTGACCTCCGACCCCGCGTCGTCGTGGCGCCGGTGCGAGCCCTCGTGCAGCGCCTCGGCCCCCACGTTGAGGACGCCGAGCCCGTCGCCGTGCGGACCGGCGAGACGCTCGACCGCGACGAGCTGGTGGAACGCCTCGTCGCGCTCGGCTACCGGCGCGAGTACCAGGTCGAGGCGCGCGGCGAGGTGGCGGTCCGCGGGTCGATCGTCGACGTGTACCCGGTCACCGACGACCACCCGGTGCGCGTCGACCTGTGGGGCGACGACGTCGAGCGGCTCTCCGCGTTCTCGGTCGCCGACCAGCGCTCCACGCGCGACCTCGAGTCGGTGCTCGTGTTCCCCGCCCGGGAGCTGCTCGCCACGCCGGAGGTGCGCGCGCGCGCCGCGGCACTGATCGAGCGGGCCCGGTGGGGCGCCGAGCAGTGGGAACGCCTCGCCGAGGGGCAGCACTTCGACGGGATGGAGTCGTGGCTGCCCTGGCTCACGCCCGACGAGCGGCTCCTGCCCGACCTGCTCGACGAGGAGGCCCTCGTGCTGATGTGCGAGCCGACGCGGCTGCGCGACCGCGCCCAGGAGCTCGTCGACGAGGAGGCGGCGCTGGCGTCGGCGCTCGCCCAGACGTGGGGCGCCTCCGGGACGTTCCCGCGGCTGTCGCTGCCGCTCGACCGGGTCCTCGCCGAGACGCGGGCGGGGGCCACGGCGGTGCTCGCCACCCCCGAGGGCCCGGACACGGCGCACCTCGCCGGGACGACGTTCGCCCCCCTCGCCGGTGACACCGACGGACTGGCCCGTCGGCTGCGGACGCTCGCCGCCGACGGCTACCGCGTCGTGCTCGCCGCCGAGGGCTCCGGCTCCGCCGACCGGCTCGCCGAGGTGCTCGCCGAGGACGGCATCGA
>DATDGU010000188.1:0-5933 GCA_036521915.1 Acidimicrobiia bacterium
GACACCGGGCGACGAAGCAGCCCGTATTCTGCGGTCGTGGTTGAGCCAGAAGCGTCAACTGGTCCGCTACTGCTGCCCGCGCGGCCGACTCTCAATGACGATCCAACGACGACGTCGGTGTTCGTGCTCGTCCATGGAGGAGGCCACGGCGGCTGGTGCTGGAGGCGGGTGGCGCGTCGGCTACGAGCGGCCGGGCACGCGGTCTATACGCCCACCCTGACCGGGTTCGGGGAGCGAAGTCACCTCAGGGACGCAGTGGCGGGCTTCGATACGTTCATCGCCGACGTCGCGCACGTCATCACATTTGAGGCGCTGGACGAGGTCGTGCTCGTCGGCCACTCGATGGGAGGCGTAATCGTCCCCCGCGTGGCCGAGGAGCTCCCCGAACGGATCCGCCGGGTCGTGTGGCTTGCGGCCGTTGTCACCGATAATGGCGAGACACTCCTGGATGCGGTCCCCCAGAGCCGTTGGATCGCTCGAGCGGTGACCATCGAGCCCGACGGCGAGGCCCGCACCGATCCCGAGCTGATCCTGGATGCGAATCTCCAAGATGGCACTGCCGAGGAGCGGGCCTTCGTGCGCGACCGGCACCTTCCGTACCCACCCGCCGCGCTCGTCGAGCCTGGCCGCCTGCGCGAGTTCCTCGCCCTCGGACTCCAGACCGGCTACATCACGGCGACTGACGACCGAACGATCGAAGCACCGGTGTCGGCCCGATTCGCCAGCCGCTTGCCCGGCTGCAAACAAGCCCAGGTCCCCGGGGGACACGACTGCATGATCACCCGTCCCGACGAGGTAACCGCGGCACTGCTGACCATGGTGAGGACAACATCTGACACACCTGGCTGAGTCGGGTCCGTCCGACCGCGAGTCGTCCGCCACGGTCGCATCGCTGGCCGAAGAAGTCGGCGAGCTCGCCCGCGCAGTACGAAAGGGCTCGCGGAGGACCAAGGTTCGGGAGCTTGGCGACGTCGTTGCCTGGATCGCTTTACTCGCGAATCAGATTGGAATCTCGCTGAAGGAAGCCACACGCCGTAACTGTCTTGAAACTCGTCGATGATGGGCAGGCCCACCAAGTCCCGGTAGAAGGCGATCGTCGCATCGTAGTGAGCGCTCGACCGGACGAACCGCAGGGCGCCAACCTGAAGATGTGCTGGCCACCCCGGACCCGATGATGCGGCTTCTGGCATCTGGCCAGTATGGGCGCAGCCGGGACGCGCTCGTTTCGCCTCAACCCTTCGTCTCGGTGAGCGGCCGACAGCCCACGTGCTTGGCGAGAACGTCGAGCCCGTGAGCGAGGCGATCTCGAATCGCGGGCTCTCGGATCAGTCCGTCGGTACCGATCATGGATTCGGTCACCGGAGCCTCTACGCAAGCACGGTCGACGATGGCTGCATGGGCATAGGTCAACACTCTGCGAAGCTCGTCGTGTGCATCGGAAGCCTGGCGAGTGGAGGTATTGATCCACGCCGCCGGCTTCTCATAGATCGAGCCAGCCTCGGCATCCCCGATGGTCCAGTCCAGGAAGTTCTTGAAGGCGCCGGGCAGCGCTGCCGCGTACTCCGGAGTGGAGAACACGAGCGCAGTGGCGGCATGGATCGCAACTCGAAGCTCTCCGACGACCGGCTGCACCACATCACCGTCGTCGTCGGGATTGAAATGTGGAAGCTCAGCCAGTCGTTGATACAGCACCGAGTCGACGCCCCTCGGCGCCACCTCGCGAGCTGTGCGAAGCACGGCACTGTTGGTGGAGGCGGCCCGCAGGCTCCCGGAAATAAGGAGAAAGCGACACGCCATACCAAATCGTACGGCCGACTGAACTTGCTGTTCGCAGATCTCGAGTCACGCCTTGACGAGCGGGGTTGCGCGGTGTGGAACCACTGTGCATCATCCCAGCACGGGTGGTTCGTCGGCGAGAGGGGCTTCGATGGACCCGATCAAGATCGGATGGCTCGGATCCGCGCTCGACGGTCCTGGTGGCGGCTACGACAAGATCCATCGCCTGGCCTTCGACGAGGCAGCGGAGCAGGGTCTGCTCGATCGGCCGGTCGAGTTCGTGCTTCATCCCGAGAACGGCCTGCCTCAGGGGTCGGCAAGGAACGCGACCGATGGCTTCCGCCATCTCGTGGACGAGGGATGCGTCGGGGTCGCCGGCGCCTATAGCTCGGATAACGCGATCACCGTCGGACCGCTCGCCAACGAGCTCGAGGTGCCCCTCATCAGCTGGTGCGGAACGGAGCGCTTCCGCGGCGAGTATTGCTTCCGGCTTGGGAACGGCGACTGCGGTGGTGATGCGGCACTCGTCGTGGGCTGGTTGAAGCATCAAGGCTATAGCCGCGTCGCCGTCGTCAACGAGGTCTCACCGAACGGCGAGGAGTACTTCCGTTTCTTCCGCCAGGAGTGTCGCCGGCGCGACGTGAGCATCGCGGCGGTCGAGACGGTGAGCCAGCGGCCAAAGGACCTGGTGCACAACCTCGACAACCTCCGGCAGGTCAACCCTGACGCACTTGTCTACATGGGTTATGGCGTGCTCGCGGCAGAGGGTCAACTGCGAGCCGCTCTTGAAACGTTGACGTGGGATCCGCCGCGAATCATGGGCACTGCCTTCATGTTCTATTTGATGGGATTCGACAAGTTCGAAGGTTGGGTCGGCGTCGATCAGCTCGATCCGAGCAATTCGCTGGTTCAGGGCTTTCATGAGCGCTTCGTTGCGCGCTTCGGCACCGATCCTCCGCTCTGGCCGAACGCCGTGCCCGTGCTCGCGTACGACACGGCACGCGTCCTCGTCGAAGGCTTGTTTCGGGCGCCCATCCTGTCGGGCCCTGGTCTCAAGGCGGGTCTGGAGACGATCAGGTTCATGCCGAGCACCACTGGCGCGGCGCAAACTCACATCGCATGCTCACCGTACGAGCACGGGATGTTCCGCGGTGACTGGCTGTTGTATGGACGCGTCAAGGACGGAGCGCTTCAGTTCGAGGGGCTCTTCGAGCCTTGGGCGTACGCATAATTGAGTCAGCCAGTTTGCGGCGGGCCCGAGCCGGCAACGATCACGGTTCAGCATGTCGTGAGTCGAAGGCAACTTTGGAAGCCCGAGGCCAGAGCACTCGGCTCTCGCGCCCGGCCCCCAGCGAAGGGGAGTCGTCATCCCTCGGCCTACGTGTCCGCGCTCTTGAACTCATACGCGACGACGGGCTCGTCGCCGACGACCCAGGCGTCATGGCCGGGCGCGATTCGATGGGCCTCGCCGGCACGGATCCCGACTGCGGGCTCGTCGCCGTGCACGACCGCTATACGCCGAATTTCAGGTAACCAACATGGTCGTTCTGGCAGCTCTCAGTACCGACGACAGGCTTGATGCACTCGGACCACTTCCAACCGAGCTCGAAGGTGAAGCGACCAACCTCGGTCCCGCCGATGTGCACTACATCAACCCTGGTCTTGGTCGGTGTGCGGGTTTCGTCTGCCTGCTCAAAGCTCTTGTTCTCGACGTTGGCCATCTGCGTCATCCTTCTCTCGCCTGCCCCGAGTAGCGCGCTCGCATGACGCAAGCCTGAACTTCGCCGCCCAGAGTCGTGTACCAATTGCTGGTCCACCTCCAAGACGAGCCCAACTAGCGGAAAATGGGATTTCATGCACGGCGTGTCCAGCCAGCCGTCGGCCGACGCCGCACGGCCATCGACACCAACGCAGTCGTCCTCCTTGGGAGTGCCGCGGTCCAGTCACCCCAGAGCAGCCGGCACGTGGCTCAATCCGGGTCGATCACGAGGGGCTCACGGACGCCCAACTGCCAGAGGTGATCGGCTCGAATGAGCCGCATACTCAGCATCTTCGACATGTTCAACAGGAGCTTGGCGGCGATGCGGGGCTCCTCAGCGATCATCTTGCGCAGCGTGCTCTCGCTAAGACTCAAGATCCTGGTGCCATCCGTGGCGGCATACACATCGGAGGCTCGTGGCTGCTCGAGCAGGAACGCGACCTCGCCGAAAATCTCGCCACTACCGACAACCCCGACCACCCGGCTCTGGTCACGAACCTCGAGGGTGCCCTCAAGGACCACGAAGATGTTGCGTGCCGCTCCGCCTTCCTTGAGCAGTCTGTCGCCCGTATTGCACTCGATGATGTTGCTGCGAGCGACACAACGCTCGATCTCAGCATTGGTGAAGTTGTTGAATGCCCCGATGCCTCGATGTTCGACCTCATGGAGGGCCCGGTTGAGCTCGTCCGAATACGCGACTGAGCCCATGAGGATCGGGCTTCGTACCGCACCCCCGGTGCTGGCGACAATCGGCTCCACACACACCGGGAGGGACGCAGGTGTTCCGGACGCGAGTCCCGCTCCTCGGAGCGCCTCAACACCTTTCGGGAAGGAGATCAGCGGAATCAGATAGCCGGCCTCCGAGCTGTTGATGTTCTGATCGGCATAGGTCCGCTGACCCATCCGGAGGTACAGCGAGAGGAGGTGTGGCTCACACGCCCCGAACACGAGTCGCAGATCAGCATCGTCAAGGTACGTGTGCGAGTGCGCCACGAGCTCCTCGAGCAGCCCACTCCCACGATGACGTGGCTCGACCATTGCACGCTCGCCGACGGCGAGATAGCCCGGCGGGATCTCATCGAGGAAGGGTTGAAGGCCGTATTGGCGAATCTGACGGTCGGAGAAACCGTCCGTTCCCAGTGTTAGCCGGACGGTCGCGACGACCCTGTCGTCCTCCCGGGCAAGGAACACGCGGCTGTGATCGTCTTCGGGCTCGACGAGCAGGCGCCTCTCGTGATCCGCGGTGTCCTGATAGCGGCCCATCTCCTCCACGTACACGTCGTACCGGAAGCGATAGACCGCCTCCTTGTCCGCCTCGGTCCCGGCCAGGCTGAACGAGTAGGACACTCGGCCATCATGTCGTGCCGGCAGGCGGCGCGTCACGCGCACGTCCCGATCGGCGCGGTCGGCGGGCCAGACGGGCTAGTGCCCGGCTCATTCGGCGAGCCGCGAGACGCGTCCGTCTCGACGGGTGGTCACCGGGTACTCGAGATGAAGGTCGCGAGCGGACGGGCCCGATCGTGCTGAGTCAGTCGAGCGACCGCTGCTGCCCTCGTAGGGCCCCCACGGAATCCCCTCGCCACGGCACCAGCCTCGCGCCCACATGGGACAGCCCGGACTGCCGGATCCAAGGAAGTCTTCCCAGCGCGACGTGCCATGATGAGCGCCTCCAATCCTCACCTCTCCTGGAGAACCTCACGAATGCACGCAGCCCTCGTCGCAGTCAAACTTGACCCCAATCAAGCCGACGCCTCTCGCACCGCGCTCGAGAGCCAGGTGGTCCCAATGGTGAAGGCCGCGCCAGGGTTCATCGCTGGGTACTGGATGGAGCCCGTCGACGGCAACGCCTACTCGATGGTCTTGTTCGACAGCGAGGAGCATGCCCGGGCCACCGCACCGCCCGAGGGCGCGTCACCTGCCCCTGGCGTGACCGTCGTCCGGAGCGAGTTCCGAGAGGTCGTCGCCCACGCGTAGCAGGGGCGCGCATGTCACGACCGCATTTGGACCCGTCGCGTCATGGATCCTGAGTGAACCGCGGGTAGCTGCCGGCTGACCCGCGGTCAAGCAGACCGCGAGTCGAGGAACTTGCCACTGTCCGAAGCCTGGCACATGGCTGCGCGAGCCGGGAGCAGGCGGACCGGCGAAGCACGACTCGTGGTTCGAACACCTCGAGTCGGCTCCTTAGCCAGCAATCGCGGTTCGGGTGACCGCGAGTCGCGCCGTGAGCAAGGGTTAGTTCGAAACGCGATACTCCGCAGCCTCTAGGTGCTGTGGGTCCGCGAGCTGGTGAGTTCGCCTATGGAATGTGTGGCTAGCGGCTCCGGAACTGCAAGTTCAGGGGTTGGGATTGATAGACGCCGTTCGGGGCGAAACGAGCGGTAGCGTAACGACGAACATA
>DATDGU010000189.1:0-4124 GCA_036521915.1 Acidimicrobiia bacterium
ACAGGTCACGGTCGAGGACCTCGAGGTCGAGCAGCGATGCGAGATCAACCACGATCGCGGGCCTCCGGCGGGGAGGTGTCTAGGGCGGTGCCTGGTCTACACGCGAGGATGACTCGGGCCCCCGATTTGAGTGCAGAGCTACGAGCTTGGCGCCGTCTGGGCAGGCCCTGGGCCTGTTGCGAGCACCGCAGGACGCTCGCGAAGGCTGCTCGGCCTGCTCTCGATGGCACCGATATGACGTCCGATGTGTGTTGTTCAGGATGGGGATCTATCCGCCGAGGTACTCCGACTCCAGAACGAGGTCCTTGAGCAGGGTCTGGTACTCGACGTGCGTCACGTGATCCGTCGTGTGCCACGTCCGACCTTCCTCGGCCTGCATGTACGCCCGATATGCCGGAGCACCAGGCACCTTGACGTTGTCGGCCACCACGACCGAGCCCGGATGCAACCAGCCCCGATCGAGGATGCTCTGTAGATCCGGCAAGTAGGCCTTCTTGTCATGGTCGATGAACGCGAAATCGAGCCCTCCGTCTCGAAGGCCGAGCTCGGTCTCGACGCGATCCGCCGTCGCACCACCGTCACCTATCGATCCCACCACGACGTTCAGGCGGTCGGCGACACCGGCATGTTCAAGAATCCGGCCAGCGATCTCGGCGTTCTCGGCAACAAATTCGATGGAGCACAGATGTGCGTCCGCTGGCATCACGCGCGCACTACGGAGCGCGCTGTAGCCACAGTATGTGCCGAGTTCCAGAAGTCGCTGCGGCTTGAGCCGCGCGATCGCGGCGTCGAGGATGAGTCCCTTCTCATCGCCGACGTTCATCATTACGCTGCGCTGATAGCAGAAGTCGTCGATGACTCGAATCGCGTCATCGACGTCATACTTCCGAGCATGCGTTAGGACATACGCCGCGAGTGCCTCCTCACGGCCGTCGCCGACTTGCCAGCTAGTCGTGACGTGCTTGAGGGACAGCACCATACGGACGGCCGACCACCGGAGGAATGGGAGCCGTTTGCCGCCGAACTCGGAGAGTTTCCTCATCTGCGCCCCTCGGTCCTCGAAGTCGGACTGGCCAGTCTCGCCAAGCCCTGCTCAGGGACAGGGCGGGACGACCGAGATCGTGTGCGTCGTGGAGCTGATGACGAGCAGGCGACCGTCCGGGAGCGCTGTGAGGCCTTGAAGCTGCCGCCCACCCGTCACAAGGACGACGTTGGCGCCGGTGATCGGATCGACGGCTCGGACGGTCCCGTCGCCCGCCCCGGTTGTGTAGAGCAGGCGACCCGCCGTGACGACCTCGTCGAGGTTCATGAGCCGCCCTACTCGTCGCGCAGCGCCACCGTTCGGCGGGATCCGGACCAAGCCCACCTTGCTCTCGGCCGCGACATAAAGGGAGCCGTCGGGCCCGACCGACGCGGCGACCGGCCGCCCCAGGCCACTCGCGAGGAGGCGCGGCGACGGAGACGTCAGCGGTGTCGACACCAATGTTCCGGCAGGACTGTTCGGGACCAACAGGCGCTGCCGTCGAGCGTCGAAGCCCAGGCCATCGACCGGCAGCAGGTGGTGCGGGTTCGGCAGCGCGAGGAAGGGCACGACACGCCCATCGGGCTCGAGCGTGTCGACACGACTCTGGGACTGGTCGGCCACGACGGTCACGTTCGGTGTGACGATGATCCCTTCGGGTCCAGCCCGGTCGGTGAGGTCCTGGCGCAGCGTGCCATCGGCGCCAAACTCGAGGATGTGGCCCTGGACCTCCACGGTGACCCATACGTTGCCGCTGGGGTCGACCGTGAGGTCGTCGGGTATCTCGGTTAACCCAGTCCGAACGAAAACCGGCAACGAGGAGACGACCTGGGTCGCCGGACATGTCGCCAGCGCGGGATCCGAGCCAGTCCGGAGCGGGGAAGGGAGTCCCGCGGCGCGGCCCGCGCTCAGCCCGAGGAGGCTGCCCAACGACAGCGCCGTAAGTCCGGCGATCACCCAAGAACGTGCCCTGCCCGTGCGGCGCAGCCTATGACCAAATCCTGGCGAAGCAGCGTGAGAGTGGGGGCTCTTCACCCTTACTGATGCCGAGCCCCCTTCGGACCCCACAGCCTGCCGATCGGCTGTTAGGAGTGACGGAGGGTGCGAGAGCCCGCGCAAGGTTGAACGAGCCGAGCTGGCTATCGGTTCATAGGCCGAGACGCCGCCACCCTTTCGGCACGTTCTCGAAACTGTGACCCGCGGTTGGGTGGACCGCGAGTCGCCCGGCGCTTCCGGTGGACGGATCGCGTGTCATATGCCAGCGCGAGTATTCCGGAGCGACGGGTCGGTGTCCGCCCCAGCCGTGAACGAGGGATTGATTAGCGGGCCTATGCCGGCGGGTCGAGCTCAGCGGGTGAACGGGGAAGTGATCTCGGGCATCGGCCCGCTTCGCGCCCGGCCTTGAGGGTCAAGTCGCTGGTGTCTGACTCCCGGTCCCCGAAACGCCCGTCGGGGAACTTCGACCCATCAATCGGCGAGTCGACTCGCGGCGCCATGACTCGCGTCCGTCGATGCATGCGCAAGAACTGCCCAATGGATCCTGTCAGAACCTCAGGAACTCCTGGCGGCGTACATCGACGTCTGTCGGCATCTCAGGAGGGATCCGGCACCGGGAGGCCCGTGATTTGGCCGCTTTTGGCGGACTGGCGGCACTGCTCTGAACTTCGAGGGGATAGGTCACCGGAACTTCTGGGCCTTCACTGGCTCCCCTTACTTGTTGGTTGGTGCTCAGTTCCCGGCGTTGCGATGGCACCACGCACTTTGGTTGGCGACGCGCCCGCAACCTTGGATCCGCTCCGCGTCAACGGCGCGGTGTGTCGTGGCGGCCGACATCACCGTGTGTGGGGTCCTGTCGAAGTCCTCCGAACTCCTCAAAGAAGTAGTAGTGACAAAAAAGTAGTAGTGACCAATCCGCTGATGTCGGAGAAGACGGCGATGCACACAGACCAAGACCCAAACACACACCAGGAGCGGCGTCCCACGAGCGATCGTCAAGTCGCCGCGAACCGCGAGAATGCTCAACGCTCAACCGGACCCCGAACTGCAGGTGGCAAGCAGCGCAGCGCCCAGAACGCCACCAAGCACGGCGCCTTCGCCGACTCGATGCGGGCTATCACCCGGGGTCCACTCGGAGAAGACCCGGCGCTCTTCGACGTCCACGTCGACGAACTCGTCAACGCTCTTGGACCCCGAGACGCGATCGAGATCGGCGTCGCTTCCCAGATTGCGCACTGCATGATCCGTCTCGAACGCATCGGGTGTTACGAAACCCATCTGCTCGATCGGGACAGCGGGTTCGGCGACCAGTTCCCGGTGACCGACGAAGCGACCTTGACGATCGACGAAGATACCTTCGCCGCCCTCGTTACTTTCGCCCAAGGATCCATGACTGATTGCGAGGAAGATCCTGAGCACCTCGCGCACGTGGTCATACACCTGACAGGCGAGGGCGACGTCTCGATCCCCGACCCCTCGACAGGTGAGCGTGAACCCGCTGACCGTTCCGAATGGACCCAGCTCCTACGCCAGCTGGTGCAGGACATCTTCGGCGATGGTCCGACCCTCGCCCGATGGGCCAACGAGGAGATGAGCCGGCTTCAGGCCTACGTCCGTATGCTCGACGCGACGTTCGGTCCCATCGCCGCAGACAAAGCCGTCACGAACACGCTCCCAAAGACCAGCCTGCTCCAGACTCGGGTCGGACGCGAACTCGAACGACTGCTCAAGCGATACCAGATCCTCCAGGACCGCGACCGCCATCACGCTGACTGACACGATGCCGCTCAAAGAACTGGACACGCGAAACGAACCCATTCACGACCCAAAACGGTGGCATTCCAGAATCGCTCGGATCAATTGCGGACTCGCACCCAGGTGGCCTTGCCGCAGTCCTACTGCAACGAGAATCGGGTACGTCAGCAAGCCCAGACCGAGCGGAACCGAAGACCATGGCCCCGGCACACGATCCGTGTGGAACCCGAATCACGCCGCTCAACGTGGTCGCTTGGCCAGCAGAGATGGCAGTTGCTTGCGCGACTCGCCGTCATCCAGATCAAGCGAAGAAAACGGCCTTGAGGACTCGCGATCTGACCGACCGCGAGTC
>DATDGU010000190.1:0-4666 GCA_036521915.1 Acidimicrobiia bacterium
AAGGCTCCGAGCCGGCGCTCCTCGCACATTCGGCGACGCGCGACGCGGCGCCGCGACGTCGAGCCCCAGACACGCGACGCGGATCCACGGCACGCCGCCGGCTGGATCCGGGACGAGGCCGAGCCCGTCGATCGGCGTCCCGCCGACGTCGCGCTCCTCGTGGTCGCCGTCGTCGGCGTCTCCGTCGCGGGTGTCTGGGCCCAGGCCGGGTCGGGGATCGACCTCAACCTGATGCGACCGATCAACGATCTCACCAGCGACATCACGACGCTGGGCAAGGCGGTCTACGGCGTCGGGTCGATCTGGGTCCTCGTCGCGACGGCGGTGGCACTCGCGCTGTTCGGTCACAGGTCCGTGGCGGTGCGCGCGCTGCTCGCGGGCGCCTCGGCCTGGGGCATCGCCGTCCTGCTCAATCACCTGCTCGGACATCACGACCTCACGGGCGTATCGATCCATGTGCGGGCGGGAGGCGGGCCCGTCTTTCCCGCAAGCAACGTCGCGGTGGTGACCGCGCTCGCGATCACGCTCGGGCCGTTTCTCGTGCGGCCCGCGCGACGAGCGCTGCATGTCCTGGTTGCCGCCGTGGCGGTCGCCGCCCTCTATCTCGGCGTCGGCTTTCCGTCCGACGTGCTCGGCGGGCTCCTCCTCGGGATCGCGACGTCGGCCGCGGTGCTCGTCGCGCTGGGCTCGCCGGCGGGGCGTCTCTCGATCGACGAGCTCTCCGCGGCGCTCGCAGACCTGGGCCTCGACGTCGCCGCCGTCCGCTATGCGGACGCCCCCGTCGAGCGGGCGACGGTGGCCGAGGTCGGGGTCGTCTCGGGTGACCGCTACGTCGTGCAGGCGTTCGGGCGCGACCAGCGCGATGCTCGGCTCGCCGCGAAGGCGTGGCACTGGCTGATGTACAAGGACCCGTCCCAGCCGGTGTTCGGGAGCCGCATCCAAGAGGTCGAGCACATCGCGTACTCGATGATGCTCGCGGCCCGGGAGGGCGTTCGGGCCCCCAGCGTCGTCCGCACCGGGGTCGGGGGCCGGGATTCGGCGATCCTCGTGACCGGCGAGGTGCCGGGCGCGCCGCTCGCCGAGCTCCCGGATGAGCGGCTCACCGATGCCCTCCTCGCGGACCTGTGGGATCAGGTGGAGCGCCTGCACGCCGCCGGGGTCTCGCACGGAAATCTCGACGCCCGCAGGATCGTCGCCGACGCCGACGCCGTGGCGCTCACCGACTTCAGCTGGGCCGACGCGACGGCGCAGCGCCGCGGGTTCGACCGTGACATCGCCGCCGTCGTCGTCGGCTCGGCCCTTCGTGTCGGTGACGAGCGAGCGACGGCGGCGGCCGTCGAGGCGGTGGGCCCCGAGCGCCTCAGCGCGGTCCTCCCGATCATCCAGCCGGCCGCGCTGCCGACCTCGCTCGGGCGAACCGAGAAGCACCTCGGGCGCCGCCTGAAGTCGCTGACGGCGCACGTGGCCGCGGTCACGGGCACCGAAGAGGTGACGCCGACGAAGATCCGACGGCTGTCGTGGACGAGCGTGGCCGTCACCCTGAGCGTGCTGCTGGCCGCAGGACTGCTGATCTCGGGGCTCAAGGGCGTCAACTTCCAGTCGGTGAAGTCGGAGTTCACCAACGCCACATGGGGCTGGGTCGTGGCCGCGTTGATGCTCTATCCGCTCACCATCGTCTCGTTCGCGACCTCCTTTATGGGATGTGTGAACACCGACCTCCCCTTCGTGCCGACGGTGCTGATGTGGGTCTCGGCCAGCCTCTTGAACCTGATCACACCCAACGGGATCGGCGGCACCGCGCTGCAGTTCGACTACCTGCGCAAGCAGGGCGTGCCGGTGGCCTCCTCGGGCAGCGCGCTCGCGCTGAGCGGCACGGTCGGCTACGTGTTCCAGCTTTTGCTCCTGGTGGGCGCCGCCTCGCTCACGTCGTCCCAGCTCAACCTCGGGTCCGGCAACAGCGGCAGCCTCGGTCTGGTGATCGTCGCGGTCGTCGCGGCCGCGATCGGCGCCCTGGTCCTGTTTCCCAAGCTGCGCGGCAAGGTCGTGCCGCAGGTCAAGCGCGCGGCCAGCGACGTCTGGGCGGTGCTCCGGACACCGAAGAAGGCGCTGCAGCTGTTCGGCGGCGCGCTCGTCGGCAACCTCGCCGGCGCCGCGGTGCTCGGCCTCTGCCTCCTCGCGTTCGACCAGCACCTCGCGTTCGCCCAGCTGCTCGTCGTCCAGCTCGGGGCGGGGGTCTTGGCGAGCCTCGCGCCCGTGCCGGGCGGGGTCGGCGTGCAGGGGGCGGCCCTGACCGGTGCGCTGACGGGCTTCGGCGTCCCCAGCGCGCCGGCGCTGGCCGGCGTCGTCGTCTACCGAGGGGTGACGTTCATCCTCCCGCCGATCGTCGGGTTCTTCACGCTGCGATGGCTCCGAAAACGCGGGTACGTCTGAGCGCATTGGGAGCCATGTGACGTCCGCCGTCGAGACCATGCGCCGCTGGTTCGTCCGGGATCGCCCGGAGGGCGCACCCCACCGACGCGTCACCGACGTGGTGCGCATGGTGGTCGCGTTCGGGCTCCTCGCGCTCCTGGCGTTGCACGCCGACCATCCCACGCGGCCCGAGCGGGCGGTCGCGACCTTCTTCCACACGCTCCCCGATGGCGCAGCCAGCGTGCTGCGTGGCACCTACTCGGTCGTGTCGCTGTGGGCGCTGCTCATCCTCGTCGCGGCCCTCGTGCTCCTGCGACGCTGGCGGCTGGCACGCGACGTCCTCGTGGCGGGTGCCGTCACATGGCTGCTCGGGCGCGCGCTGGCCTACCTGGTCCGCCAGACCGACTTGGCGCACGCGTTCTCGCTGGCGTTCGGCACGCATTCGACGCCCCGCTTCCCGCTGGTGCGTGTCGCCGTGGCGGTGAGCGCGATCGCCGTCGCCGGCCCCTACCTGACGCGGCCGGTACGGCGCGTGGGACAGGCACTGGTCCTGCTGCTGGCGCTCACCGCGATGTACCTGGGTCGGGGTCTCCCCACCGATCTGCTCGGCGCGCTGGTGCTCGGCTGGGGCGTTGCCGCGGGCGTGCATGTCGCCTTCGGCACGCCCGTCGGGCGGCCCACGGTGCGCCAGGTCGGCGAGGCCCTCGCCGCGTTGCAGCTGGAAGCGTCGAACGTGCGGATGGCGCCCGACCAGCCGATCGGCCGCGCCGTCTTCCTCGCGTCGAGGGGCGATCAAGACCTCCGTGTCGTCGCCATCGGGCGCGACGAGGCAGACACCCAGTTCCTCGCACGGCTGTCGCGCTACCTGGCGTTCCGGGACTCGCCGCCGACCCCGCTCCCGACGCGCCGTCAGCAGGTGGAGTACGAAGCGTTCGTCATGCTCACCGCGCGGCAGGCGCACGTGCGCCTGCCGAACGTCTTGGCCGCCGCCGCGCCGATCGGTCCGGTCGCCGTGCTCGTCGAGCAGCTCCCAGCCGGCACGCCGCTCGGTGCGCTCGCGCCCTCCGCGGTGAGCGAGCCGCTCCTCGACGACTGCTGGGATCAGCTTCGTCGCCTGCACGCGGCACGCGTCGCGCACGGCTGCCTCGACGTCGAGCATGTCGTCGCTGACGAGGAGCAGGTGACCCTGGTGGGCTGGCAGCGCGCCGTCGCGAGTGCCGAGCCCGCCCAGCTCCACCGCGACACGGCCCAGCTCCTGGCGGCGACCGCCGGGCTGGTTGGCCTGCGACGCGGCGTCGACGCGGCCGCGCGCAGCCTCGGGACGGCCGACCTCAGCGCCGCGCTGCCGTTCCTGCAGCCGGCCGCGCTCTCGAAGGCGACCCGCGAGTCGCTCGCTCGAGACGGAGGGATGGAGACCACCCTCCAGGATCTGCGAGAGGCGACGGCCGCGCGAGCCGGGACGGAGGTGCCCGAGCTCCACGAGCTGTACCGCGTGAACCCGCGGACGCTCATCATGGCCACGAGCGGGGTCGTGGCGGTCGCGGTGCTGTTGAGTCGCGTCGGCAACCCCGTGACCTTCTGGGACTCGATTCGCGGCGCCAACTGGCTCTACTTGCTGCTGGCCGTCGTGCTCGGGCTGCTCGCCGACGCCGCGTTCGCGATCGCGTTCCTCGGATCGGTGCCGATCCGTCTTCCCCTGTGGTCGACGTTAGAGCTGCAGGCTTCGATGGAGTACACGAACCTCGCGATTCCGGTCGCGGGAGACACGGCGATCCAGGTGCGCTACCTGCAGAAGAACGGCATGGAGCTCACCGCGGCGGTCGCGACGGGCGGAGTGCTCAGCACAGTCGTCGAGAACGTGTGCAAGCTCGCTCTGTTCTTCCTTGCCGTCCTCCTCGCGCCCACGGCCATCCACCTCGGGCATATCAACACCGGCCAGGTCGTCGTCAGCGTCCTCGCCGCAGTCTCGCTCGTCGCGATCGCCGTCGGGATCGTTTTCGCCGTGCGACGCATCCGCCACGCGGTGGTGCCCCGCATGGTGGGTGCCGCCCGGTCGATGTGGACGACGGTAAAGATGCCGACGCGCCTCGGGCTCATGGTCGGCGGCAACGTCGTCGCCCAGTTCCTCTACGCCGGCAGCCTGCTCGCGTGCCTGAGCGCGTTCAACAGCCCCGTGAGCTTCTGGAGCCTCTTGGCGGCCGACATCGGCGTCTCGCTCGTCGCGTCCATCGTCCCGATCCCAGGGGGTGGCACCGCG
>DATDGU010000191.1:0-6737 GCA_036521915.1 Acidimicrobiia bacterium
CGACGGCGCGGTGTCAGCCTGGCGTTAGCGTGCATCAAAGCCTCCTGAGGGTGAGTGGATTGCTCAGCAGCTCCACCCTCCCTCGGAGGCTTTCTTTATTGGCGGACCCCGGACGCGTCAACAACGTCCGTGGTCATCACATCTAGGTCCTCCGCCGATCTGCGCCGCCCGCGGCGCTGGGCGTGTGCCGGCACGACGCTCGTAGGATCGCCGCCCATGCCCTGGACGGATCGGCTGTTGCTCGGGCCGGGCCCCTCGAACCCCTACCCGGAGGCGACGACGGCGCTCACGCGCCCGATGCTCGGCCACCTCGACCCCGAGTTCCTCGCGATCCTCGACGAGACGATGGAGCGGCTGCGCCTCGTCTTCCGGACCGACAACGCACTGACCTTCCCGGTGAGCGGCACCGGGTCGGCGGGCATGGAGGCGTGCTTCGTCAACCTGCTCGAACCCGGCGAGACCGCGATCGTCGGCGTGAACGGCGTCTTCGGCGAGCGGATGTGCGAGGTGGCACGCCGCTGCGGCGCCGAGGTCGTCCGCGTCGAAGCGCCCTGGGGCCGGACCCTCGACCCGGACGCGCTCCTCGAGGCGCAGAGCGAGCACCCCGAGGCGCGGCTGCTCGCCGTCGTGCACGCCGAGACGTCCACCGGCGCGGAGAACGACGTCGGGCCGCTCGTCACGCTGCGCGAGACCGGCACGCTGCTCGTCGTCGACGCCGTCACGAGCCTCGGTGGGATCCCCGTCGAGGTCGACGGCTGGGGGATCGACGCCTGCTACTCGGGCACCCAGAAGTGCCTCGGGGTCGCGCCCGGCCTCGCGCCGCTCACCTTCTCCGAGCGCGCCCGGGCCCGGGTGCGGGCCCGCTCGGCACCGCCGCAGTCCTGGTACCTCGACGTGACGCTCCTCGAGCGCTACGTCGCCGGCGCGCAACGCGCCTACCACCACACGGCACCCATCGCCATGATCCAGTCGCTGCACGCCGCGCTCGGCGCGATCCTCGATGAGGGCCTCGACGCCGTCTGGGCCCGTCACCGCCGCGTCGGCGCCCGGCTCCAGCACGAGCTGCCCCGGCTCGGCTTCGACCTGCTCGCCGAGGAGGGCCACCGCCTGCCCCAGCTGACCTCGGCATGGCTGCCCGACGGGGTCGACGACGCGACGCTGCGCAAGGAGCTCCTCGAGACCTACGGCATCGAGGTCGGCGCCGGCCTCGGCGAGTTCGCCGGCAAGGCGTGGCGGATCGGGCTGCTCGGCCACGCGGCACGCGACCGCAACGTGACCACGTTCCTCGGGGCGCTGCGGGACCTCCTCTAGGAGGCGGGCGCCTCGACCGGCCGCAGCATCGTGTCGCGGTAGTAGGCGAGCTCGGCGATCGACTCGCGGACGTCGTCGAGCGCCCGGTGCGTCTCGCGCTTGCCGGGCCGGTGCCGGTACACCTCGGGGTACCACCGGCGGCACAGCTCCTTCAGCGACGACACGTCGATGCTGCGGTAGTGCAGGTAGGCGTCGAGCGCGGGGAGCTGGCGATCGAGGAACCGCCGGTCGACGCCGATCGAGTTCCCGCACAGCGGCACCTGGCCGGGCTCGGGGACGTTGCCCCGGAGGTAGGCGAGGGCCTGCTCGCCGGCCTCCTCGAGGGAGACCCGCGACGCCTCGATCTCGGCGAGGAGCCCGGACCGGGTGTGCATGGCCGTCACCGTGTCGTTCATCTCGGCCAGCGCCTCGGGCGGCTGGTGCACCACGACGTCGATGCCGTCGTCGAGCGGTGCGAGCTGCGCGTCGGTGACGAGCATCGCGACCTCGACGATCACGTGCCGGGTCACGTCGAGGCCGGTCATCTCCAGGTCGAGCCAGGCCAGTCGGCCGTCGGCGGGCAGCGCCACGCCGGAAGCCTGACACGCCCCGGCGCGTAACCTTCGACCTTGATGGGGCGAGGCGACACGCTGCGCGGCTCCCGGGTGACGTTGCGCCCGCTGAAGGCCGCCGACTGGGAGGCCTGGCGGGACGTCCGGATCCGCAGCCGCGAGTGGCTCGAGCCCTGGGAGCCGCTCGCCGAGCCCGGCGCGCCCGACCCGATCACCGACCCGGAGGCGTTCAAGGCCCGGTGCGGCGCCTGGGAGCGCCAACGCCACTTCGACGCCGCGTACGGCTTCGGCATCTTCGTCCGCAAGGGAGCGACGTTCGTCGGCGAGGTGAGCCTCGGCAGCGTCCAGCGTGGCCCCTTCCAGTCCGCGAACGTCGGCTACTGGATCGACATCGAGCACGCGGGCCACGGCTACATGCCCGAGGCCGTCGCCGTCGTGCTGCGCTTCGCCTTCGACGAGCTGGCCCTCCACCGCGTCGAGGCGGCGATCGTGCCGCGCAACGCCAAGAGCCGTCGGGTCGCCGACAAGCTCGGGCTGCGCGACGAGGGGACCGCGGCGCGGTTCCTCCAGATCCGTGGGGTCTGGGAGGACCACGTGCGCTACGGCATCACCGCCGAGGACTGGTCGATGCGCCGCAACGAGATCGAAGCGGCGTTCCTCGTCCGGCGCTGACCGGCGCCGGCGCACCGTCGACCGGACGGCGAGCGAGCCGGCGCGCGTCGCGTCGGCTCGCTCCCCATGCTCGCGTCGGGACGCGCGCTACGCCGTCACCTCGTTGTGCACCTCGAAGGTGGTCTCGGTCGGCGGGCCGGGCAGGGCGTTCGGCAGGCTCGCCAGCGTCGGCAGCAGCTTCTCGTCGCGGAAGCGCTCCCACGACGCCGGCGAGTCCCAGATGGCCACGACGAGGAAGCCGTCCTCCGTCGGGCCGGCCGCGTGGTACGTCTGTCCGGTGGGCAGTCCCTTGCCGTCGTTGGGGTGCACGGCCTTCACCGTGGCGTCGTACTGGTCCTTCGTGGCGCCCTTGAAATGGTGTGTGAGACCGAGCTTCGCCATGTTCTCTCTCCTCTGATCTTTGGGGGCACCCACCACGCCCATCGGCTTGTGCGGCGTTCCTAGCCCGGATCGACCGCGATAGCGAAGCGTGGCCGTTCCGCCGACGCGACGGCCGATCGGTCGCTCAGCGGCGACGGGCGGCGAGCCGCTCGCCCACCCAGCCAGCCTGCAGCGACGCGGCCTGCCGCTCGAGCTCGACGGTCACGGCCGCGGCGAAGTCGAGCGCCGGCGTCTCGCGCAGCGACGCCTTCACCGACCGGGCGAGCGCACGGGGCAGGGCGGCGACGGGCCCGGCGAAGGCCACGGCCGCGTCGAGCACCTCGGCGTCGGGCACGCAGGCCCACGCGAGCCCGAGCTCGACGGCGCGCCGGCCGTCGACGCGGGCGCCGAACAGCGCCATCGCCGCCGCAGCGTGCGGCCCGACGGCCCGGTCCAGCATCCACGTGTGCCCGCCGCCCGGGTGCAGCCCGATCGTGGCGAAGCGCGAATCGAAGCGCGCCGACGCGGCGGCGACGCGTACGTCGCAGCACAGCGCCAGGTTGAAGCCGGCGCCGACGGCCGGGCCGTTCACCGCCGCGACGGTCGGGAGGGTGCAGTCCCGCACGCGGAGGAACCCGTCGTAGATCGACCGGACGGAGCCGGCGTCGGACTCGCCGTCGCCGAGGGCCCGGAGGTTCGACGTGTCCGCGCCCGAGCAGAAGGCGGGCGGCACGCCGGTCACGACGAGCGCCCCCACGGCGTCGTCGGCCTCGGCGGCGTCGACCGCCGCGACGATCGCGTCGACCATCGGGGCGCTCAGCGCGTTGCGGCGGGCCTCGTCGTCGAGCGTCAGCACCGCGACGCCGTCGCGCCGCTCGACGTGCAGGGTGGGGTCAGGAGCCGTCGCGCACCACCGCGGGGGAGTGGCGAAAGAAGTTCTCGACGTCGCGCTCGTAGCGGTACTCGGTCTGGCCGACCGTGGTCTGGAGGCGCAGCGCCTTCGCGAACGCGTCGACCGTGCCCGCCGTCGTGTACTCGTAGCGGTATCCCGCCTCCTGGAGCGCGGCGGTGTCGACGCCCCGGCCGTAGCGGAGGAGGGCGAGCACCTCGGGGGGCAGGTCGACCAGGCCGAAAAGCCGCAGGGGCTCGGCCGCCAGGCCGGTCAGCACGGGCGGGAGCGGCACCCGCGGCTTCCCGACGACCGTGCACACCTCGCTCCAGGGCATGGTCCCGTCCCCGGCCACGTTGAAGACGCCGGGCACGTCGCGCAGCGTGGCGTACGCGAGCGCCCCGGTCACGTCGTCCTCGTGCACGAACTGGAGCCGCGGGTCGAAGCCGAAGATCTCCGGCACGGCGGGGAGGCGCAGCATCCGGGCGAGCGGCGTGTCGAGGTGCTCCCCGAGGACGTTCGCGAACCGCAGCTTGGTGACGGTCACGTGCGGGTTGTCCTCCGCGAAGTCGCCCACGACGCCGGCGACCTCGAGCAGCGACCGCTCGACCCGGGTGCGCGGAGGCCCCGTGCGCCGCATCGTCTCCCGGAAGAAGTAGGGATCCTCGTAGTTCGACCCGTAGCCGAGCGTCGAGGACTTCAGGACGACCTTGCGGACCGTGCTCCCCGCGGCCCCGGCGGCGGCAAGCAGGTTCATCGTCCCGATCACGTTGATCTCGTGCAGGGCCTTCCCGCTGTCCTTCGTCGAGTCGACGATGAGGTGCGTGTGCACGATCGTGTCGACCCGGGTCGCCTTCACGATGCGCTCGAGGATCGTGAACGACGAGTCGGCGCGCACGTACTCGGTCTGCTCCAACGGCAGCACCGGCTCTCGGGTGTCGAGGGCGACGATGAGGTCCACGGCCGGATCGGTCTCGAGGGTCTGCGCGAGCCGGCTGCCGAAGTAGGTGCCGATGCCGGTGAGGAGGATCCGCATCAGCCGAACCACACGCTGCGGCGGTCGCGCAGCTGGTCGTGGATGGCGTCTTGGATCGACGCCCGGATGCGGTCCGACTGGTCCATGACGAGGCTGCGGTTGTAGCGCTCCTGGTTCGGCGCGACGTCGAGGTGCACCGGCGGCAGGACCCGGATGCGGATCTTGGCCGGCAGCGGGACGACGAGCCCGAGGATCGGCCCGAACACGAACTGGTTCGCGGTCACGGGAAAGTACGGGATGTTCAGGAGCTTGGCGAGGAAGGCGTTCTTGTAGACGATCGGCATCGCCTCCTCGTTGCCCACGATGGCGAGCGGGACGATGGGCACGCCGGCGCGCATGGCGATCTCGACGAAGCCGCCTCGCCCGAAGCGACGCAGCTGGTAGCGCTCCCGCACGAGCTTCCCGGTGGCCTTCGTGCCCTCGGGGAACGCGAGCGCGAGCTGCTGCTCGTCGTGGAGGAGGCGGTACGCGTTGTCGGGATGCGCCGGGAGCCCCCCGGTGCGGGACCACAGCGTCCCGATGACGGGCAGCGCGCGGAACAGGTTGTCGGCCATCCCGTACACCGGGCGGCCGAGCTCGGTCTCGATCCCGTGCATGATCACCGGCGCGTCCGACGGGATCGCGCCCGCGTGGTTGCCGACGAGCAGCGCGCCGCCCTCCCGGGGGACGTGCTCGAGGCCCTCCCACTCGACCCGGAACCAGCGCCGGTACACCGGGTCGTAGAGCCGACGGGCGAGCACGCGCATGCGCTCGCTGCGGCCCCACCCGTCGACGTCGCCGGGACGCAGCCCGTCGTCGTCGGGCGTGTGGCGCACCGGCACCAACTCGCCACCGCCGACGGCAGGCGCGCCCAGGACCTCGTCGGCGGCGAGCGGACGGTCAGCGGGAACGGGTGCCACCACGCCATGGAAGCCCTGGCCCCGGGAGCGGGGCAACCCGGGCGGGGGATTAGGGGCATCGTCGCGGATTTGCAACATCGCTGCGGGGGAGCTGGGGCGGGGGCTGCTGAGCTGCGATTTCGGGTGACTTCGGGGTTTCCCCGGGGGGATCTGCGACAGCCTCAAGGTGGCGATGCGATCGATGGAGTCGGGCGGACCGGAGAGGATCCCCTTCCAGAGCGTCACGTGTTCGCCGCTCGATTCGACGACCTCCATGGCGGCGTACCTGTGCTACGTGGCGGGAGTCCGCCGGGACTTGCGTCTACATAATGTGTGCTGATGGACCCGTTGCTCTCGATAGGAGCATTGGTACTCCGTGCGGCACCGGACAGCGAAGAGGTCGATCGGTACTGCGGAACGGCCTTTTACTTCCGTGACAACCGCACCATGATCACAGCGGCTCACGTACTCCGCGAGCAACCTGACCTCGACATAGACCACCTCGCAGCGATTATTACAATTCGCGACGAGTTCATCATCGTGCCGGTGCGCCGCGCCTATATCTCGCGCCGCATGGACCTTGCGGTCCTAGCAGTCGAACCGGTCGACGAGGTCATCCCGCTAACAACAGTGACTGAGCGACCTGCCCTCAACGAGGACCTCTCGACGCTTGAGTTCGCGGCCTCAACTCACGTCCGGGTCGCGGACGAGCGTCGCGCTTTCAAGGTTGACCGCTCGTTCCGGAAGGGCCATGCCATCCGGTGGTACACGAGTGACTTTCCTGAGACGGTTCCGACGCGCTGCGTGGACCTCTCCTATCCCGCGTTAAAGGGTGCGAGCGGTGCACCCGTGACCTGACCCCTTGGAACTGGTCCAGCTGGTATGAGGTTCACGGGCGCCCCGGTGGGGCAGGAGGTGTTCCTCATGAAGGGCAGGCGACACACACCCGAGCAGATCGTCCGCAAACTCCGGGAGGCTGATCGGCTGCTGGCCGAAGGGGCCGATGTCTCCGGGGTGTGTCGACACCTCGAGATCTCGAT
>DATDGU010000192.1:0-5817 GCA_036521915.1 Acidimicrobiia bacterium
GGGGACGACGACGGGCGTGCGAGCGTTCCCGCTGGCCGAGCGCACCGTCCTGCGCGAGGCGGCGCTCGCCGCGGCGGGCGTGGACGCCGCGTCGTGCTGCCTCGACGCGCGTGTCGCGCGCACCCGCCTCGCCGCAGTCGCGGCCGCGTCGGGTGGTGGGCTCGCGGGTGCGGCGGTGCACCTGGACGAGGCGAGCGGCGCCGTGCGGCGTGTCCAGATCCGGGTCGCGGCCGGCGATCCGCTCGACGAGGTCGTGCTGCGCTCCTACTGCCAAGGCGCGGCGCACATGGCGCTCGGGTGGGTGCTGACCGAAGGCCTCGCCGTGGACCCGGACACGGGCGAGGTGCTCGACCTGACCATCCGGTCATTCGGCATCCTGCGGGCGCGGTCCACGCCCCCGCTCGAGGTGACCGTCCTCGACGACCCCGGCCCGCCGCTCGCGGTGAGCGAGGCCGTGTTCGCCGCCGTCGCGTCGGCCGCGTGGGAGGCGCTCACCGCGGCCGAGGGCCAGCGGCCGGACGTCTTCCCCGCCGCCACGAGCCGGGCGGCGCGCGCGACCCGCGCGTGAGCCTCGAGGGCGTCGGCGGGGCCGCTACCGTCGCGACGTGCCCGGCGCGCTCGTCTTCGTCGTCGCGATGGTGCTCGTCGTCCCCGTGGGCGTGATGCTCGTCGGCGCGGTGTGGAGCGCCCTGTTCGGCTGGCTCGAGTCGTCCGACGCGGAGGCCGCCGAGCCGTCGCCGGAGGTCTAGGCGCTCACTCCGGCGCGGGTCTGCCCGAAGCGGTACCCGACCGAGCGCACCGTCTGGATCCAGCTGGCGTGCTCCTCGCCGAGCTTGGCCCGCAGGCGCCGGACGTGGACGTCGACCGTCCGGGCCCCCCCGTAGTACTCGTAACCCCAGACGCGCGAGAGCAGCTGCTCGCGGGTGAACACCTTCCCCGGGTGGGTGGCGAAGAACTTCAACAGCTCGTACTCCATGTACGTGAGGTCGAGCGCCCGGCTCCCGAGCTCCGCCTGGTAGGTCTCGAGGTTCAGCATCATGTCGCCGTACTCGACGATCTCGGGGCGGGCCCCGCGCCCCGCGCGCCAGAGCAGATGGCGCAGTCGCGCCTCGAGCTCCCGCGGGTGGAACGGCGCGAGGCAGAAGTCGTCGAAGAGGTCCTCGCGCAGCTCGAGCTCGGCCAGCTGGGCGCCGGAGATGAGCACGAGCACCGGCGCGAGCTGCGTGTCGCGGCGCCGCAGCACCCGGCACACCCCGAACGCACCCTCCGGGTCCTCGTCGCAGACGACGATCGCGCCGGCCCAGCCGTCGCGAGGCTCCGAGGCGTTCGCCGCGGACGCGTTCGCGACCGCCTTCCAGCGGTGCCCGCTCAGATCGAGCGTCTGGGCGAGCAGCGGCGGTGGGGGGTCCGGGAAGACGAGGAGCAGCTCGTCCATCAGAGCGTGCCGAGGTAGCGGGTCAGCTCGTACGGGGTGACCTGGGCGCGGTAGTCGTCCCACTCGGCGCGCTTGTTGCGCACGAAGTGCTCGAAGACGTGCTCGCCGAGCGCCTCGGCGACAAGCTCGGAGTGCTCCATCACGTCGATGGCCTCGCCGAGGGACTCGGGGAGCGAGGCGATGCCCTCGGCGACGCGCTCCTCGGGCGTGAGCTCGAAGATGTTGTTCGTCGCCTCGGGTGCCAGGTCGTAGTTCTGCTCGATGCCCTCGAGCCCGGCGGCCAGGATCACCGAGAACGCCAGGTACGGGTTGCACGCCGGGTCGGGGGAGCGGAACTCGATGCGCGTCGAGCTCTCCTTGCCCGCCTTCGTCACCGGCACCCGCACGAGCGCCGAGCGGTTGTTGCGCGCCCAGCACACGTAGACCGGGGCCTCGTAGCGGACGCTCAACCGCTTGTAGGAGTTCACCCACTGGTTCGTCACCGCGGTGATCTCCCGGGCGTGGTGGAGCAGCCCGGCGATGAAGCACTTCCCGATCTTCGAGAGGCCGTGGTCATCCCGCGGGTCGTGGAACGCGTTCACGTCGCCCTCGAAGAGCGAGAAGTGGGTGTGCATCCCCGACCCGAAGTCGCCCGAGATGGGTTTGGGCATGAACGTCGCGTAGCGCCCGTGGTCGGCCGCGACCTTCTTCACCACATAGCGGAACGAGATGACGTTGTCGGCCATCGTGAGCGCGTCCGTGTAGCGCAGGTCAATCTCGTGCTGGCTGGGGCCGAGCTCGTGGTGGCTGTACTCGACGGGGATGCCCATGGCCTCGAGCGTGACGATCGTCTGCTTGCGCAGGTCCGAGACCTGCTCGAGCTGGGCCACGTCGAAGAACCCCGCGTGGTCGAGCGGCTCGGCGGACTCCGCCGAACCGAAGTAGAAGAACTCCATCTCGGGGCCGGCGTAGAAGGTGAAGCCCTTCTCGCGGGCCCGCTCGAGGTTGCGCTTCAGCACGAAGCGCGGGTCGCCCTCGAAGGGCTCGTTCGAGATCCGGTGCACGTCGCAGAACATCCGCGCCGTCGGCGCGTCCTCGCTGTGCCAGGGCACGATCTCGAACGTGTTGGCGTCGGGCCGCAGGAGCATGTCGGACTCCTGGACGCGGCTGTAGCCCTCGATCGCCGACCCGTCGAACGTCATCCCCTCCTCGAGGGCGGTCTCGAGCTCGGCCGGGGTGATCTCGAAGCTCTTGAGGAACCCGAGCACATCGGTGAACCAGAGCCGCACGAACCGGACGCCGCGCTCCTCGACGGTGCGCAGCACGTAGTCGAGCTGGTGCTGCATCCCGCCAGTGTGGCAGGCCCCCCCGGGCCCTCCGCCAACCGATACATGAGGCAAAGGTCCTGTTCACAGGGCGTTCACGCACGCGAATGGGATGGGAAACGCCGGGCGTGACAGCATCCCGCATCAGTTCGGCGAGCTGCGGCCACGAAGGGCCGGGTGGGATCGCCGAGGAACGGAGGGTACGCACGTGGAGAGCCGCAACCCGAACGAGGTCCTCGACCTGGCCAAGCGCGCCGGCGCACAGTTCGTCGACCTTCGCTTCTGCGACCTGCCCGGTGTGATGCAGCACTTCTCGATGCCGATCCACGAGCTGACGGCGGACGGCTTCGAGGACGGCTACGGCTTCGACGGCTCGTCGATCCGGGGGTTCCAGGAGATCCAAGAGTCCGACATGCTCCTGATCCCGGACCCGAACACCGCGGTGCTCGACCCGTTCCGCGAGCACACCACGATCAACCTGAACTGCTTCGTGCGCGACCCGGTGACCGGGGAGTCGTACTCGCGGGACCCTCGCTACGTGGCGCGCAAGGCGGAGGAGTATCTGAAGAGCACCGGCCTCGCCGACACGGTGTACTTCGGGCCGGAGGCCGAGTTCTACATCTTCGACCAGGTGCGCTTCGACCAGAACCAGTACTCGGGCTACTACTTCGTCGACTCGGTCGAGGGCGTGTGGGGCTCGGGGAACGAGTTCGAGCTCGACGGCTCACCGAACCTCGGCTACAAGCCGCGGTACAAGGAGGGCTACTTCCCGGTCCCGCCGATGGACTCCTACCAGGACCTGCGCTCGGAGATGGTCTCGGTGATGGAGTCGGTCGGGATCGAGATCGAGGTGCAGCACCACGAGGTCGGCACGGCCGGTCAGGCCGAGATCGACATGCGCTTCGACAAGCTGCTGCGCATGGCCGACAAGCTGATGCTCTACAAGTACGTCACGAAGAACGTGGCGCTGGCGCGCGGCAAGACGGTCACGTTCATGCCGAAGCCCGTATTCATGGACAACGGCTCGGGGATGCACGTCCACCAGTCGCTGTGGAAGGGGGACCAGCCGCTCTTCTTCGACGAGAAGGGCTACGGCGGCATCTCGGACATGGCCCGCTGGTACATCGGCGGGCTGCTCACCCACGCGGCGTCGATCATCGCCTTCTCGAACCCGACGACGAACTCGTACAAGCGGCTCGTCCCGGGCTACGAGGCGCCGGTCAACCTCGTGTACTCGCAGCGGAACCGGTCGGCCGCGGTCCGGATCCCGCTGTACTCCAAGAGCCCGAAGGCCAAGCGCCTCGAGTTCCGCTGCCCGGACCCGTCCTGCAACCCGTACCTGGCGTTCTCGGCGATGATGATGGCCGGTCTCGACGGCATCCAGAACAAGCTGGAGCCGCCGAGCCCCGTCGACCGGGACCTCTACGACCTCCCGGCCGAGGAGCTCGCGAAGGTCCCCCAGGTGCCCGGCTCGCTCGACGACGCGCTCGCCGCGCTCGAGGCCGACCACGACTACCTGCTCGCGGGGAACGTGTTCACCCAGGACGTCATCGACACCTGGATCTCGTACAAGCGGGACAGCGAGATCGACGCGATGCGGCTCCGCCCGCACCCCTACGAGTTCTACCTGTACTACGACATCTGATCCGGCGCCGCCGGGGTCAGGGGCAGTCGATGCCGAGGTCGGCCGCGACGGCCGGTGGCGGCGGCGCGGCCGCGCCGCCGGGGCAGCCGACCTCGGCCGTGCCGAAGTCGGTGACGGTCCACACCCCACCGGCGCAGTGCACGAGTCCCGACCCGCCCTGGTAGGTCCCCTCCTGCCCGGGCTCGGGCAGCGTGTCGAAGCGCCCCCACGTCGCATCCGACGCCGCGGTGCTCACGTTCTTGACCTGGTACACGGTCGGGTTCTGGTCGAGGCCGGCGACGGGACTGACCCGCACCGCGGCCGGGACGGCAGTCGGCCCGTCACAGGGCAGGCTCGCCGCGTCGGTCGTCGTGGTCGTGGACGCCGTCGTGCTCGTCGAGGCGATCCGCGCCGCGGTCGAGCCGGCCCCCGCGCCGCTGCACGCCGCGGCACCGATCATGAGCGCCACCGCGGCCGGCCAGATCCCCCGCCTCCACGACTGGCTCGACACGAAGCGCCGCGCTGGCCCGACCTGGCCGGGCACGCGAGCCCCCTGCACCCGGCGGAGCCTACCGACGGCCTGTCGCGCCGCGCCGTCGGTCGTCGGTCGCGGCGTAGAAGACGCGCTCGACGACGTGACGGGCTCGGCGGGTCACCCGGCGGAAGTCGTCGCGCAGCGCCGCCTCGGGCCGGCGCAGCTCGCCGAGGAGCCGTCCGACGCGGACCGCGTCAGGCCCGGTGGGGAGCGCGTTCCTGGCTCGGCCGGTGACGAGGTAGCAGGCGTTGCGCGCGCGCTGGCAGAAGACGTACGCCTCGGCGAGGACCGCCGCGTCGTCGGCCGCGAGGATCCCGGCCGCGGCCAGCGCCTCGAGCGCCGGGACGGTCGCTGCGCCGCGCACGCTCGGCTGCGTCGCGCCGTGCTGGAGCTGGAGCAGCTGGACGGTGAACTCGATGTCGGTCAGCCCACCCCGGCCCAGCTTGAGATGGAAGCTCGGGTCCTCGCCGGGCGGGATGCGCTCGCGCTCGACGCGCGCCTTGATCCGACGGATCTCGCGCGCGTCGTCCTCCGGGAAGGGGTCCTGGTACACGAACGGCTCGGCCATCGCCACGAAGCGCCGACCGAGATCGGGGTCGCCCGCGACGGGACGGGCGCGCAGCAGCGCCTGGTGCTCCCACGCGAGCGCCCATCCCTCGTAGTAGGCGCGGTAGCTGTCGAGTGAGCGGGCGAGCGGCCCGTGGCGACCCTCGGGACGGAGGTTCGCGTCGACGCGGAAGGTCTGGCCCTCGGCGGTCGTCTCGGCGAGCGCGGCGGTCAGCTCACGCGCCAGCTCGCTCGCGGTCTCGAGGTCGTGCAGTTCTTCGCTGTCGTAGACGAAGAGCACGTCGATGTCGGACTGGTACGCCAGCTCCTGGCCGCCGAGGCCGCCCATGCCGATGACGGCGAACGGCAGGGG
>DATDGU010000193.1:0-2860 GCA_036521915.1 Acidimicrobiia bacterium
ATCGAGATCTCGAGGTGTCGACACACCCCGGAGACATCGGCCCCTTCGGCCAGCAGCCGATCAGCCTCCCGGAGTTTGCGGACGATCTGCTCGGGTGTGTGTCGCCTGCCCTTCATGAGGAACACCTCCTGCCCCACCGGGACGCCCGTGAACCTCATACCAGCTGGACCAGTTCCAAGGGGTCAGGTCAGCCGCTTGCGCGCCGTCCACTTTCACTCGAAACCAGCATGCCAGGCGTCCTCGCTGCCGGGGACGTCCGGCACGCGTCGGTCAAGCGCGTCGCCGCCGCAGTAGGAGAAGGCTCGGTCGCTGTCCAACAGTTCCAGCGGCTCTTGACCGACGGGCGGCTGCACTACTGATTCTCCGCAGCCTCTAGGTGCTGTGGGTCCGCGAGCTTGGTGAGTTCGCCCTATGGAATGTGTGGCTAGCGGCTCCGGAACCGCAAGTTCAGGGTTTGGGATTGATAGACGCGGTTCGGGGCGAAACGAGCGGTAGCGTAACGACGAACATAAGTGTTGCTCGGGAGCTGCATGAGCAACGGACCGAGTGCAACAGGATCCCGGTGGGCGGCAGATCCTACGGGGGAGCACGTCTACCGGTTCTGGGACGGCGCCCGGTGGACCGAGGACGTCTCGGATGACGCCATTCCTCCGCGCGACCCTCCTGACACCGCGCCACCGCAGGCGTCGCCGTCGCCGATGTCCACGCCAGTGGCGACGGAGCCCGGGACCCGCCATGAGATGGAGGCACGACGTCGCCGTCAGCAACGAGCCCGTGTCAGGCGTTCGTTTCTGTTCGGGACAATCGTGGGAGCGGGCCTGGCGGCCGCCGGCGTCGCGATCGCCGTCCTCGTGTTCAACGTCAGCATCACCAAATCGTCAACGGCAACGAAGCGGCCAGGTATCACGACAACGTCGACGACTCAGCCGGCCACAACCACCACCGTCAACCCGGGCCGCCCACCGGCGCAGGTGCATCTCGTCGTCCTCAACGGCTCAGGCGCTGTAGGAGCAGCCGGTTCGAAGGCATACATGCTCGGCGCCCTCGGTTACCAAATCGTGTCCCTCGCGAACACGACCGGTCGCCAGGGGACGGTTGTGGAGTGCAAGCCCGGTTTCGAGCTCGAGGCCGCGACTCTTGCGAAAAACGTCGGTGCTGGAGCGACAGTCACCCCGTTCCCCGCCTCTCCGCCAACTGGATCTGCCAACGCCGATTGCGTCGTCGTTCTTGGTCAATGAGCAAGAACGGCGCTCTTGCGGTCCCCACGTCAGGAAGAGAAGGCCGGACACGACGACCGTGTGGGGATCATCGAGGTGAGCGCGGGCAGCGGCGTCGAGGTCATCAAGTTCCGCGTCGCCCGCCATCCCCGTTTCCATGACCGCTGGTCAGCGGAACGGTCCGCAGTCCGTCCAGTGATCGCCGCCTCGTGACTCGCGCGGAAGAGAACATCTTCCGCAAGACGGCGCGCCGACCATGGCGCCGTTGTGAAGAAGGACCCGCGAGCAATCGGGCGGCGCCGCGTGGAGGTTGAGGACGCCGCTACGCGACCGTCCGCTGTGCGTTAGGGGCGCTCACGTGGGGCCGCGCCGTGAGCGGCTCGTAGGGACGCCTCGGTCTCTGGATCAGCCGGGTAGAACAACTCAATCGCTAACTCGGACAGCGTGATGTCCTGTGGGGTCCCAAACGACGTGAGGGTCGTGAAGTAGGAATGGATGACGCCGCAGACCTCGAGGCGCCACGGTATGAGTAGGGCGGGCTCGTCGGAAGGCTGCTGGTGATGCCTTCCCTCCCGTTCGGCGATGTTGGGGTACGCCGTCACCTCTTGTTCAAGTTCCGCAACGTCCGGGTCCGCGGTAAGTACGACGAGCCGGTGGAGCTGCGCGAGAAGATAGGCAGACCATTCGGGGAAGTTGAGTGTCCGTGGCGCCAGCCCGTCGGGATGGAGGCTGACGCGAAAGATGTTTGTCGGTGGGCCGATCAGCTCGTCGGGGAGGCCGTCGACTATGCGCCATGCCGGCTCGTTGGACAGCACTGAATTCCACAGCCGATCGATCACGCAGCCGGGGTATGGGGCATGGCTGTCGAGAAGATGCTGCAGCGATTCGCGGACTCGATCCATTGACGGATCGCCGAGTGGCGTCTGCGCGTACCGAGGCGCGTAGCCGGCGGCGAGCAACAGCGTGTTCCGTTCACGTAGGGGAACCTGCAAGGCCTCAGACAAGGTAAGCAGCAGTTCGGGACTTGGTTTGGATCGTCCGGTCTCGACAAAGCTCAGGTGTCGTGGTGAAACGCCGACGTCGTTGGCGAGGTCCATTTGGCTGCGGCCGCGTCGTTGCCGCCATTCCTTGACCAGAGGCCCGGCACCGGTTCTCGATGCGACGACAGTCATGGTTCGCACGGTACCGCCAGCAGGAACGCTCTCCCGAGGACACGGTCCTCAGCTCGCCAGCAGCACTTTCGCCATCGCTGCACGATCCTCGGCGGAGACGGCCGCCGGCCGCCCCGCCGTGATGCCTCCATCCACGGGAAAGTCCTGGCCAGTGACGAACGCCGACGCGTCGCTGCCGAGCCATAGGGCTAGAGCGGCGACATCCTTTGGTCGACCGGCTCGACGAATCGGTTGCCACAGTTCGAGCCGCTCCTTGAAGACGGGCTCGAGGGCGTCCACGGTCCGGTCTGCATCGCCAGGGTCGATCCCGGCACCCTTTGCGAAGATCCCAGTGAGAATGGGACCTGGTGAGATGGTGTTGACGCGGACGCCGTGCTCCGCAAGCTCAACGGCCACCGACCTGGTGACCTGGATGACCGCGGCCTTGGCTGCTGAGTAGTCAAGGAAGGTCCATCCGGCCACGTGGCCGCC